>DASVPC010000137.1:0-44028 GCA_036383055.1 Rhizobium sp.
CTACAACAGGGAGACGCTGGACGTCACCTTCAAGACCAAGTCGATCGCCGATGTGCTCGACATGACAGTCGAGGAAGGCGTCGATTTCTTCGCGGCGGTTCCCGCCGTGCGCGACAAGCTCCAGAGCCTGAAGGATGTCGGTCTCGGCTATATCAAGGTCGGCCAGCAGGCCAATACGCTTTCGGGTGGCGAGGCACAGCGCGTCAAACTAGCCAAGGAACTGTCGAAGCGATCGACGGGTCGCACGCTCTACATTCTCGACGAACCGACCACCGGTCTGCATTTCCACGACGTCGCCAAGCTTCTGGAAATGCTGCACGAGCTCGTCAACCAGGGCAATTCGGTTGTCGTCATCGAGCATAATCTCGAAGTCATCAAGACGGCCGACTGGATCCTCGATTTCGGCCCAGAAGGCGGCGACGGCGGCGGCGAGATCGTTGCCACAGGCACGCCGGAGACGATCGTCAGGGAGAAGCGCTCCTATACCGGCCAGTTCCTCAAGGAATTGCTGGAGCGGCGCCCGATAAAAAAAGTGGTGGCTGCTGAGTGAGCTAGCCTCGCTAAATCGATGGAGGAGAGAATGACCAAAACCGGCACGATCCGCACCGGCATTGGCGGCTGGACGTTTGAGCCCTGGCGCGGGACATTCTATCCCGACACGCTCAAGCA
Organism: Rhizobium sp.; assembly: GCA_036383055.1. Classification (GTDB taxonomy): domain Bacteria; phylum Pseudomonadota; class Alphaproteobacteria; order Rhizobiales; family Rhizobiaceae; genus Rhizobium. The sequence goes on from DASVPC010000137.1 coordinate 670, forward strand.
GAAGGACGAACTCAATTTCGCCAGTCGCCAGCTGAAGGTGATCGAGGTCAACGGCACCTATTACAGCACGCAGAAGCCGGAGGTTTTTGCCAAATGGGCCGCCGACGTGCCGGATGGCTTTATCTTCTCGCTCAAGGCGACGCGTTTCGTCACCAACCGGCGTGTGCTTGCCGAAGCCGGCGAGTCGATGCAGCGCTTTCTGGACTCCGGCATCAGCGAGCTGGGCGATCATCTTGGCCCACTGCTCTGGCAATTCGCGCCGACCAAGAAGTTCGATCCGGATGATTTCGAGGCATTCCTGAAGCTGCTGCCGACCAAGCAGGACGGTCTGGCGCTCCAGCATGTCGTCGAGGTCCGGCACGATTCATTCAAGGTACCGGAATTCGTCGCCCTGCTCGCCGAATACAATGTCGCACCGGTCTGCGCCGAGCATTTCGAATATCCGATGATCGCCGATGTGACTGCCGATTTCGTCTATGCCCGCCTGCAGAAGGGTTCCGACGACATTAAGACCTGTTATTCGCCTAGGGATCTGAAAGCCTGGGCAAAGCGGCTGGAGACCTGGGCCGAGGGTAAGATACCCGACGATCTGCCGTTGATCGACGGGGATCGCAAGGTCAAGGCCGAGCCGCGCGATGTCTTCGCCTTCATGATTCATGAGGGCAAGGTCAATGCGCCGCATGGCGCGATGGCGCTACAGGAAGACGTGGGAAAATAACATCCCCTCAAGCGGGCAATTGCATATGAGATGAGGTTATTGCCGTGCCCCTTTCTCCTCAAGGGAAGGTGCCGACCGGCTGCCTGGCCGTCTACATGGTCGAATGCTGAGCACGCCAACGGTGATCGGCCTCGCTATCGCTTTCTTGCGTAGCTGCCACACGGTCTCCAAAACCGCTTGATCAAAACAGAGGATCAGGAACTGCGGCCGATGACGCAGTTCCCTTGGCGCGTGTCAGATCGCCTTCATCCAAGCCGTTTTGCAAGGGCCTGTAAGGACAAAAGCAGTCCCGCGATGAACTCTTCTGTGGGTGCATCAATCAACTCGCCGGCCTCATCGAACTTGGCGTGCGCGCTTCCAATGAAAACCTCCGGCTTGTTTACGGTGAAAGTGTTCATGAACAAAAGCACCTGGCGAAGATGGTATTGGGCGCGGCTCGTTCCGAGCGATCCAGCGCTCGCGCCCATAATGGCAACTGGCTTTCCATCGAATGGTGCATCGGGAGGTAATGAGAGCCAGTCCAGGGAGTTTTTCAGGACGCCGGGGATGGAGTAATTGTACTCGGGGCATGCGAACAAAACAGCGTCGGCTTCCCGCACCTGAGATTTAAGCAGCTCAACAGCAGAAGGGTCGTCGCCGTGTGTTCTGTCATCCTGATTGAACAGGGGAATTTCGCTGAGATCCGCGATAGTGATTTTCATTCCTGGCGGCGTAAGTCGCTGCGCGGCACGAAGTGCCATAAGGTTGTAGCTGCGCTGGCGCAGACTACCAACGATTCCGAGGACCTTCATTTTTTCTGCCTTCTTGATTGTTCGCCGACGAGCATTCGGCTTTGCATCAGGGTTCCGATGAGCGGCTGCAAGCGCCGACCTGCATCGATCAGGGGCATCAGTGCGTGAGAAATAAATCTATCAGGTGCTTTGCCATGGTTCGTCGCCAGGCTAGCCGCACTCGACGGGTCGGGGTGCGGATCGAGGCCCAAGCTCATTTCCTTGGTACGGCTAGGTAGGAAATTCGGCCGGCGGGAAGGAAGAAGAGAGCAATTACCTTGCCACCCTTTGTTTCCGGATAGTGCTGGCTGCCGGGCGCCGGCGCGGTCCAGCCGCCGAAGCACCAGCCATTCGGCCCGTTCAGCGCCGCCCCGGGTGTCGAGGCCACAACCATGTTGAACTCGCCGTACGGGTGCCCGTGGTACTGGCCACGCAGGCGATGGTCAGGATGGCCTTGGGTGTTGCAGGCGCTGTCCATGTATACGGCGGTGATGCTGAAATGATGAGTGCGTTCGGAAGGCTCCGCAATGCGGCTGCGACGATAAGTCGGGCCGTCGATCTCGATGTTTGCGGCCCAGCCATCCTCAACCCCTTTCGTCACGAGATTGGCAAGGGTTTGGTACAGTTCGCTGCCGGGACCGTATTTCTCGTTCAGCCACCGTTCGACATAGGTGCCGGGGGTCATATCCTTCACCTCCTCTAGGAAGGAAAGGCTTCGCTCGATCAGCTCTTCACGGTCTTTCTTGGGAATTTCGGAGATCATGGTGCAGGGTTCCTGTCAAATGGTCACGCTCCATCATGAGCGATCGATAAATTGAATAGAACTGATATCTCTGCATATGCATGATGCATCCTGTTCAACTGCTGAAGATAGTGATTATGAGTATTGGCCGCATTGATCTGAACCTTTTGAAGGTATTCGACGCCGTCTATGAAGACCGCAATCTGGTTCTCGCTGGCAAGCGGCTCAATCTGACGCAATCAGCTGTCAGCCATGCGCTAGGACGGTTGCGCGGAGCAGTCGGCGACGAACTTTTCATACGCACCAGAAAAGGCATGGTGCCGACAGGGCGTGCCATGGCCATGGCGCCGAGCCTGAGGGATGCACTGCGTCGCATCGAGGCCACGCTGGGTGTGGAGCCCTTCTCTCCGGATACGACAAAGCGGCAGTTCGTTATTGCTGCCAATGATCACCTCACCGCGGTGATTGTCGCACCCTTCTTGCGTGAACTACAAACACTGGCCCCCGGTGTGGACCTGATCATCAAGCCATCTACGCGTCTGGATTTGGCTGAACAGATCGACCTCGGTCGGATCGACCTGGCAGTCGGGATATTTGCTGAGGTGCCATCTCGCCTGAACTCGCGCACGCTGATGTCACAAGGTGAGGCCGTCTTGATGCGGAAGGGACATCCCGTCTCACGCGGGAAGCTTACGCTGCGCGATTTGGCAAAATACCCGCTGGTTACCTTGTCGGCCGGTGGCCAAGAGGAAGGGGCGGTGAGCGGGTTCATCCTCGATCGCGGTCTGGCACGTCAATCTGAGATGTTCGACCGAGATGCCTTGGAGGAGGCTTTGCTGGAGACGAAGGAGACGCCGCGCTTTAGAGTCGCCGTGCCGCACGCCCTTGCGATTCCCGCGCTGCTCAGTGAAACGGACATGCTGTCTATTGTACCAGCCACGTTGGCGATGGCTTTGGCAAAGAGCAGCAACCTGCTACACCGCCAGCTGCCTTACCAAGCTCCGGCGTCTACCATCCGCGCAGTCTGGCATCGCCGTGACGAACACGATCTTGCCCACACCTGGCTGCGCGAGATGGTCGGAAAGGCGGCTCGTGCTGCTGAAGAATTACTTGCTTAGTTAGCCCCCTCATTCGACCTTTCCGGTCACCCTCTCGCCGAGGAGACAAGGCGTTAACGGTACTGGCGTGTCCATATGCAATTGCCTACCGTCAAGGGGGTGCGACGTGGACGACGAGATCTTCCGCCGTCAGGCCTTTTCCCGCGCGCTGCCCGGCCACGCCATGCAGCCAGACACCGGCTGCCGCCGCTTCGAAGGCGGGGGTTCCCTGCGCCAGCAATCCGCCGACGACGCCGGCAAGCACGTCGCCGGAGCCGGCGGTGGCAAGCCATGGCGGCCCATTGGTGTTGATCAGTGCCCGGCCGTCGGGTGCGGCGATGACGCTGTCGGCACCCTTGTAGATGATGGCGGCATGTGCCCGCGCCGCCGCCGCTCTTGCCTTCTCCACCTTGCTGAGCGCGCCATCGGCGGCGATATCGGGAAAGAGGCGGGCGAACTCTCCCTCATGCGGCGTCAGCACCAAACGCGTCGGACCATCCGCGAAGGCGTCGAACAGGCGCTGCGGATCATCGCGAAACGAGGTAATGCCGTCGGCGTCCAGCACCAGATTGCGGTCGTTCAGGGCCAGCGCAAATTGTCGGGCCTTCTCGCCGGCGCCAAAGCCGGGGCCGAGGACGAAGGTCGAAAGGCGCTTGTCGGCGAGCCATTCACGCAGGGACACCTCGTCCTCGACCGCGTGCAGCATGATTGCCGTCAGCATCCCGGCATTGACCGCTAGCGCCTGTTCCGGCGAGGCGATAGTGACAAGCCCAGCCCCGACCTTCAATCCCGCCATGGCCGACATGCGCGCCGCCCCCGTGGCCGTCGCGCCGCCGGAAAAGATGACGAGGTGGCCGCGCTTGTATTTGTGGGTGTCGGTAGCAGCCGCTGGCAGGTTTGCCTGCCATTGCGCCGGCGTGTTCTCTGCGATCGAGCCATCGGCATGGGCACGGACTATGCGCGCGGGAATGCCGATGTCGAAGACCTCCAGCTCACCACAGAGTTCCCGCCCTGGCATCAGCAGATGGCCGGGCTTGCGCGTCATGAAGGTGACCGTGCGTTCCGCACGGAAAGCAGCACCAAGTATTTGTCCGCTGTCGCCATCAAGGCCGGAGGGCAAGTCGACGGCAACCACGGGAATGCCGGCCTCGGTGATCCGCGCGATGGCCTCAGCGACCTTATCGGAAATTGGGCGGGAAAGGCCCGCACCGAAGATGGCATCGATGACCACATCGCCGGCGCGCGGCAGATAGCGCTCCAACATCTCCCCCGCGACCGGACAATCGGCAAAAGCGCGGGCGGCATCGCCCTTTAGCCTTTTGGGCTCGCCCAGATAATAGAGTTGGACCTGCGCGCCGCTTTGCCGAAGCGCGCGCGCCACCACATAGCCGTCGCCGCCGTTGTTGCCGGGACCACAGAGAACAACATATCGCAGGGCCTCGGGGAAATGCCGAAGGGCGCTTGCGGCCACCGCCTGCCCCGCCTTTTCCATGAGGCCATAGGAATCGATACCCGAGGCCGCTGCGGCGCGATCGACGGCAGCCATATCATCGGGCGAAAGAAGCAGGTCGGCGAGCGGTAACATCATGATGGACAACATTGAATCCGAAACCTGCCTGAAAAACAACCGTCATTCCGCAGCGTGATTTGTCTAATAATTATGCATTTGCATAAAATAACCCCACGCACCACAAACATCCCGCCAAGGTACGATTGTGAGAGTTGAGGCACTTTTTCGCAAAATTTTGCTTATCCCGCCCATTTTCGTGCGAAATCGCTTTCATTTTCCCGAAAAATCCTCATCAATTCGGGGTCTCGGCGTCAATTCGCCGGGATTTTTCGCAGCGGACCACTCTCAACTGGCATGATACGTGCATTACGTTGGCCGAGCGGGGAGTAGTCCTGCTGTAACAGGAAAAGCGGAGAGACATTTTCTCATGAAAAAGATCGAAGCGATCATCAAGCCTTTCAAGTTGGACGAAGTGAAGGAAGCCCTTCAGGAAGTCGGCCTGCAGGGTATCACCGTCACGGAAGCGAAGGGCTTCGGTCGTCAGAAAGGCCACACGGAACTCTACCGTGGCGCTGAATACGTCGTTGACTTCCTTCCGAAGGTGAAGGTCGAAGTCGTATTGGCGGACGAAAATGCGGAAGCGGTGATCGACGCTATCCGCAAGGCAGCACAGACCGGCCGTATCGGCGACGGAAAGATTTTCGTCTCCAATGTGGAAGAGGTCATTCGAATCCGCACCGGTGAAACTGGCATAGACGCCATTTAACCCGCCCGGCCTCTTCGGCCGCGGCTAAAAATCGTCATCTAAGTCAAGGGAAGAGAAATTTAATGACGACGGCAAGCGAAATTCTCAAGCAGATCAAGGACAACGACGTCAAGTTCGTTGACTTGCGCTTCACCGACCCCAAGGGCAAACTGCAGCATGTCACGATGGACATCGTCTGCGTCGACGAAGACATGTTCGCCGATGGCGTCATGTTCGACGGCTCCTCGATTGCGGGCTGGAAGGCCATCAACGAATCCGACATGGTGCTGATGCCGGACACCGAAACGGTTCACATGGACCCGTTCTTCGCGCAGTCCACCATGGTCATCCTCTGTGACATCCTCGACCCGGTCTCGGGCGAAGCTTACAATCGCGACCCGCGCGGCACCGCCAAGAAGGCCGAAGCCTACCTCAAGGCATCCGGCATCGGCGATACCGCCTTCTTTGGCCCGGAAGCCGAATTTTTCGTCTTCGACGACGTCAAGTACAAAGCCGATCCGTACAATACCGGCTTCAAGCTCGACTCGAGCGAACTGCCGTCCAACGACGACACCGACTATGAAACCGGCAACCTCGGCCACCGTCCGCGCGTCAAGGGCGGCTATTTCCCGGTTCCGCCGGTCGACAGCGCTCAGGACATGCGCTCGGAGATGCTCACGGTTCTCGGCGAAATGGGCGTCACCGTCGAAAAGCATCACCACGAAGTTGCCGCCGCTCAGCACGAACTTGGCATCAAATTCGACACGCTGGTGCGCAACGCCGACAAGATGCAGATCTACAAGTATGTCGTTCATCAGGTCGCAAACGCCTACGGCAAGACGGCAACCTTCATGCCGAAGCCGATCTTCGGCGACAACGGCTCGGGCATGCACGTTCACCAGTCGATCTGGAAGGCCGGCAAGCCGACCTTCGCTGGCGATGAATATGCAGGCCTCTCCGAGAGCTGCCTCTACTACATCGGCGGCATCATCAAGCATGCCAAGGCGCTCAATGCCTTCACCAACCCGTCGACGAACTCCTACAAGCGTCTCGTCCCGGGTTACGAAGCTCCGGTTCTGCTCGCCTACTCGGCGCGCAACCGTTCGGCTTCCTGCCGCATTCCCTTCGGCACCAATCCGAAGGCAAAGCGCGTCGAAGTCCGCTTCCCTGACCCGACCGCAAACCCCTATCTCGGCTTCGCCGCCATGCTGATGGCCGGCCTCGACGGCATCAAGAACAAGATCCACCCGGGCAAGGCCATGGACAAGGATCTGTACGATCTGCCGCCGAAGGAGCTGAAGAAGATTCCGACGGTTTGCGGCTCGCTGCGCGAAGCGCTCGAAAGCCTGGACAAGGATCGCAAGTTCCTGACCGCCGGCGGCGTCTTCGACGACGACCAGATCGATGCGTTCATCGAACTGAAGATGCAGGAAGTCATGCGCTTCGAAATGACCCCGCATCCAGTCGAATACGACATGTACTATTCGGCATAAGAGCCGAAGCGAAAGCCCCGGTTCGCCGGGGCTTTTTCACTACCGGCAAGCGTGAGGCAGGCACTTCCCAGTCGCGGCTGCCTCACTGGATGTCACATTTCGTGCATCGCATGATCGAACGATCAGGGTACGATAGGCGCACATCGAATGTGACGGTTACATGAAGGAATGGGGGCAAAATCCTTGATATCGGCGGTGAAACTCACCACATGATTGCTTGAAAGGAAGTCGCGCCATGAAACAACGCAACGCAAAGTTCAATATAGGCGACGTGGTTCGACACCGGATGTTCCCATTTCGCGGTGTCATCTTCGACGTCGATCCGGAATTCGCCAATACCGAAGAATGGTGGAATTCCATTCCGGTGGAAGTGCGGCCCAGCAAGGACCAGCCCTTCTATCACCTTCTCGCCGAAAACGACGAGACGGAATATGTCGCATACGTATCCGAGCAGAACCTGATCAATGACGAGAGCGGCGTTCCGCTCCGCAACCCACAGATCGCTCAGATTTTCGACCAGGCGCCCACGGGCGAGCTCAAGCCCAAGATGAGCCTCGCGCACTAAGCGCCCATTTTATAACAGGTTTCCCGAAGGGAAGACGCTCCCAACGTCTTCCCTTTCGTTTTGAGTGGTTCACCCTTCACCAGACCGGTGCCGCAATAGAAAAAGCCCGGCTCGCGCCGGGCTTTTTCATGAAATCACACAGGTGCCGCAGCTTACTGCTTGGCGGCCTTCTGAGCGTCTTCAAGCTTCTTGCGAGCTTCCTCGGCCTTCTTCTGCATGCTGTCCTGCAGGCTCTTCTGGCTTTCGGCCAGCTTCGAGTCGGAGATGGCAGCACCATCAAAGGCAGCGCCGAAACCGGTCAGCGAAATCTTGATCGGGTTCGGAGCGCGACGGAAGTTGATCGAGGTGAAGGTCACGTCCGTGCCCTTCTTCAAAGCAGCGATCATGGCGTCGGTCACCGGCACTTCGGCCGTGCACTTGTCCGGCAGGCAGACAGCGTAGTCAAGCTTCTGGCCCTTGCCGCCATCGATCTGCATGGTGATGCCCGGAGGGATCAGACGTGCGGTCGGAACGGAAATCTGCAGGATCTTGCGGTTGACCTTGCCGTCGACCGAGATGAGGCCGACTGCCGTTACGAGCTGGCCATTGTTGGCCATCATCAGGTTTTGAACGATGCAAATATCGGCATCGTCCTGCTTGGTGCAGGTCTTGTACCAGCCGAGGCGCGGCTGGCTGGCATCGCCGCCACCGTCGGCAGGGGCTGCGCCGGAAGCATCCTGAGCGAAGGCAGCCGCCGGAAGCGCCGCACCGATCATGAGAGCCAGAGCAGACAGACCTGCCCGCATATTGTTGTCAGTCTTGAACATCATAGCGAAACCGCCTCCTGAAATCCGATGCGGGACGACAGCCTGCCGCCCCATGCCAACCGGGTCAAACTAACGTCCACCTGTCGAATGAATAAGGCGAATGCATGACCCTGGAAACCCGGGACTTCTGTTACATCGCACAGGCGAGGATATCCAGCTTTTCTTTGGTCTTTTCTGTTGAGACCCAAGAATTCCTGGGGCGCGTGTTGAATTCGGCACTGTCATGATAAGGTCCGGCAGAATCATACCCCTTACCGGAAAGGATGCCATGCAAGCGCTCCGGATCGCTACTCTCCTGTTCTTCGCAGCATTCTGCAATGTGGCGGCCGCACAGCCGCTCTACGGCATCGCAATGCATGGAGATCCCGCCTTGGCGGCGGACTATACGCATTTCCCCTACGTCAATCCGAACGTCAAAAAGGGCGGCCGCATCAGCTATGGCGTCGTCGGCACCTTCGACAATCTCAATCCCTTCATTCTGAAGAGCATGCGGACGACGGCGCGCGGCATGTGGGATCCGGACTACGGCAATCTCGTCTACGAATCGCTGATGCAGCGCTCGCGCGACGAGCCCTTCACCCTTTATGGGCTGCTGGCACAAACGGTCGAATGGGACGAGAGCCGCAGCTTCATCCAGTTCAACCTCAATCCGAACGCCAAGTGGTCGGACGGGCAGCCGGTGACGCCGGAAGACGTGATTTTCACCTTCGAGCTCCTGCGCGACAAGGGCCGCGTGGTCTTCTCCTCCCCGCTGCAGACCGTCGACAAGATGGAGAAGGTCGGCGAGCATGGCGTGCGGATCCATTTCAACGATAAGGCGAATCGCGAAACGCCGCTGATCATCGCCACGCTGCCGATCCTGCCAAAGCATGCCACCGATCCGGAGAGTTTCGATCGAACCACGCTTGCCCTTCCCATCGGCTCCGGCCCCTATAAGGTCAAGAGCATCGATCCGGGGCAGCGCATCATCTACCAGCGCGATCCCGATTATTGGGGCAAGGACATTCCGACGAAGGTGGGCGTCGACAATTACGACGAGATATCGGTCACCTATTTCCTGCAGGAAACGACGCTGTTCGAAGCCTTCAAAAAGGGTGATATCGATATCTATCCCGACGGTAGTCCCGGCCACTGGCAGGATGCCTATGATTTCCCGGCTGCCACCTCCGGCGCCGTCATCAAGGACGTTTTCAAGCCGAAACTTCCAAGCGGCATGTTCGGTTTCGTCTTCAACACCCGCCGGCCGATCTTCGCCGACAAGAAGGTGCGGCAGGGCCTGACGCTTGCCTTCGATTTCGAATGGGTCAACCGCAGCCTTTCCTCGAACGCCTATACGCGCACGCAGAGCTACTGGCAGAACTCCGATCTCTCATCGCTGGGCGTGCCGGCCGATGCACGCGAGCTGGCCATGCTCGGCCCGATCAAGGATCGCATCGATCCCGATGTGCTCGACGGCACCTATAGGCTGCCCGTCAGCGACGGCTCCGGCCGCGACCGGGCCATCCTGCGCAAGGCCGTCGATCTGCTGAAGGAGGGCGGCTACACGATCAAAGGCGAAAAGATGGTCGATAGCGCCGGGCGTCAGCTCAGCTTCGAGATCATGACGCAGAATCCCGATCAGGAACGCATCGCGATCGCCTATCGCCGGTCGCTGGCGCTGCTCGGCATCGCCGTGACGATCCGCACCGTCGATGATTCGCAATATCAGCTCCGGACGATCAGCTTCGATTACGACATGATCCTCAAGGCCTACCCATCATCGCTGTCGCCAGGCATCGAGCAGGTGGGACGCTGGAGCTCCGCCGCCGCCAAGGCCGAAGGCAGCCTCAATTTCGCCGGCGTCGCCGACCCCGACGTCGATACGCTGATGGAGCATTTCCTGGCGGCTCACTCTGCCGAGGATTTCCGTGACGCGGTGCGCTCCTTCGACCGCATTTTGATTTCCGGCTACTATGTCCTGCCGCTCTATCATATCGGCCAGCAATGGGTGGCGCGGCGCAGCCGCATCGCCCATCCGGATGTGCTGCCGCTTTACGGCTATCAATTGCCGGCATGGTGGGACGCTTCGGTGCAATAGGGCACCGAATCCGCCAAAATGTCCCTGGTTCCCTTTCGGTAACCGGTTGAAGCCTCTGGCCGGAAAGCCTAGATGGGATCTTTGAGCCCGATAAAGCGGAAGGACACGGACCATGGAACGCATCACGATCGATATCGTCTCGGACGTCGTATGTCCCTGGTGCTATCTCGGCAAGGCTCGCCTCGAACTGGCGATCGCTGAGGTGCAGGACGAGGTGGGCGTCGACCTCAACTGGCGCCCCTACCGTCTCAATCCCGATTATCCACCGGAAGGCGTCGACCAGAAGAAGGCGCTGGCACAGAAGCTTGGTGGCGAGGAACGCGTCGCGCAGGCGCACAAGATGCTGAGCGATCTCGGCCGCGAAGTCGGCATCAAGTTCGATTTCGACGCCATCAAGATCGGCCCGAACACGCTGGACGCACACCGCCTCATCCATTGGGCAGGAACGGAAAACCGCGAAAAGCAGGAGAAGGTGGTCAACGGTCTGTTCGAGGCCAATTTCGAGGAAGGCCTGAATGTCGGCGACCATGCCGTGCTGCTGGATATCGCCGAAAAGGCCGGCCTTGACCGCTCCGTCATCGCCACCCTGCTCTCCTCCGACGCCGACCGCGATCTGCTGATCGGCGAAATCGAGGCCGCCCAGAAGATCGGCGTCACCGGCGTCCCCTTCTTCATCTTCGACCAGCAATATGCCGTCAGCGGCGCCCAGACGCCGGACGTGCTGGTTGGGGCACTGCGCGATATCGCCAAGATGAAGGCTGAGGCGCGGGCGGGGATGAATTGAGCGACGTCTACAGATTTTAACCTTCATAGGGAAGGTCACGGCTGCGCCTTGAAAGAGTTGAAGGCCGCTTCGCGCCCTCATCCACGCCGTTCGCGGGCAAAGTGAATCGTACCGAAAGCGGCCATCTATTCCAGATACGGCGTCAGCACATCTTCGATCCATTTCATGAATGTACGGACTCGGCGGGACAGGTTGCTTCGATGTGCTACGACGAGGGATACGGCGATCGCCCGGCGACGAAGATCGGGCATGATCTCCATAAGCGCACCACTCTCTATGTATTGGCCAATCCCTAAGAGTGGCGCCTGAATCAGGCCAAGGCCGGCGAGGGCAGCGGCGTCGTAGGTCTGCGCGCTATTGACGTGTAGCGCACCTGGCAACTGAAGCGTCGCGTAGCCGTCGCCGTCCGGATATTCCCATCCATAGGGTCTTGAGCCCAAAATCGTCGAAAAATGAATTGTCCGATGCCCCTGGCGCTGGAGATCTTCTAGCGATCGAGGGACGCCATAGCGCGCCAGATAGGCGGGACTGGCGGCGTTGGCCATGCGCAATAGGCCCAACGGGCGGCCAATCAGCGTCTCGTCCCTGATGGGTCCCAGCCGCAATACACAGTCGAATCCTTCTTGAACCAGATCGACTTGCCGATCCGTACTCGAAAGCTCCAGCTCCAGCTCGGGGTGAGCCGCCATGAAAGCCGGTAAGGCCGGCACGATCGTTGTGCGCGCCACCTCAGTGGGAAGATCGACCCGTAAACGCCCGCGAAGTGCCACGCTGTCGCCTGCGAACATTGAGTGTAGGTCATCGACTTCGGCCAGCAGATCGCGGGCGCGGGCATGAAATGCGCGCCCGTCCTCCGTCAACTGCACGCTGCGTGTCGTCCGGTGCAGGAGCCTGACACCGACATCTTCTTCCAGCTTCCGGACCGCCGTTGAGGCCCTTCCCTTTTGAATGCCCAGGCTATCGGCCGCATGAGTGAAGCTCCCCATTTCGGCTACCGTTATGAAAATGAGGATGGGTTCGAGATTCTGCATTTTCGCGCCTCGGTATTGTTCACATCAAAGAGAACAGTGAGTTCGGTTCCCAAGCATTTATCATATCCAAGAGACACAGTAGCCTTCGAAATTAGATGACCACATCGGAGAACAACAAGTGTCCAAAACCATGAACACGCATCAGCTGTCTGAAACCATGACCTTACATCGCGCCCTATGGGCCGGCCACATAATGAGCACGATTGTCGTTATCGTTCTGGTGGCAGACGGTACCATTCAGCTTTTCGCGCCGGCACAGATTGCGAGCATGTTGCAGGAAACCGGGTTCGCGATGGACCTGACCCGCGTCGTGGGTCCGATCATACTCGCCAGCGCCATCCTTTACGCCATTCCTGCCACAGCCGTCCTCGGTGCGATCCTGGTGACTGGCTTTCTGGGAGGTGCCATCTGCGCCCATGTCCGCATCGGTGAGTTAGGGTCGCCGCCGGAACTTATTTCCCTGCTTCTGGGCGCGATGACATGGGGCGGCCTCTATCTGCGCGATCCCCGTATTCGGGCCATTTTGCCGCTCATCCATTGAATTAACAGGGGCATTGTTCTGTCCTTAAAATCAGGAGAAAACGCATGTTCTTAGTAATGGGAATTACCGGAAAAGTCGGTGGTGCAACGGCACAACATCTGTTGGCAGAAGGCAAGAAAGTACGCGCGCTTGTTCGTAATCGCGAAAAGGCGGCCAATTGGGCGGACCAGGGCGTGGAATTGGTAGACGGCGATTGGAATGATACGGTAGCCATCGAGCAGGCGCTCAAAGGCATTGAAGGTGCGTTTGTCATGTTGCCTGCTGTATGGGCGCCCTCGCCTGACTACAAAGAAGCAAAGGGTGTGATTGCGAACTATGTTGCAGCGCTCGCCAATGCAGCGCCGCCGCGAGTGGTAGCGCTCTCGTCGATGGGTGCGAACAGAACCAGCGGGCTCGGGATGATCACGGCGCTGTCGCTTCTGGAGCAAGGTTTTCGCAACCTAACATCGCCGGTCACCTTCGTGCGAGCAGGCGGATTCTTCGAAAACTTCCTTTACGGCTTGCAGGTCGCCCAAGGTGGAGTGTTACCGGTCTACTATAATCCGACAAACCGGAAATCGACCATGGTCGGGACAAACGACATCGGCGCGCAGGTCGCAACCCTTTTGACCGGACCAGCGTGGTCAGGGCAGCGTGTCGTCGAGCTTGGTTCGATGGTCAGCGCGGATGAAGTCGCGAAGCAATTGGGTGAAGTTCTCAATCTCGACGTGAAAGCCTTTGCAGTTCCGCGTGCAGGGTGGGCGGAAGCGTTCCAGCAATTTGGCATCCCGAAGGGCCACACCGGACCTGCCGAAGAAATGTATGAGGCCGTGAATGCAGGATGGATGGACCTCGGAGCCGAGGGTACGGAGCACATAGCGGCTACGACGTCTGCACGCGACGTCTTCGCGGCTGCACAGAACGCCGCCAAGGTGTAAGGCTGGGACGGATCAGGCATGAGACGGAGACTGCCCGCTTCTGTATTGGATGTGTGCGGGAAGCGCTTAACAGTTCAAAGCAACGCGAAGCGCCTCCACTCCCGCCTGACCTTCCGAATCACCGGATAGCGGACTTTTTGGCTTAGGAAAAATCCGCTATCCGCGACTTTTCATTTCATAGCGGCCCGACTGCTCTCGGCCCCAAAACTGTCGTCAATACCACCGCCTGCTGACTACCGGTCTTTCTACTTCGCCAATTCCGCCAACTGCGTCATAATCACCGCCGCCCCCTGCAGCCGCTTCTCCGGCGTCGGCAAATCCCGCGTCAGGAAGACGCTATGGTCCGGGCGGATCTTCGCCATGGTGCCCTGCTTGGCGATATAACCGACGAGGTTGGCCGGGTTCGGGAATTCCTTGTTGCGGAACTGCACGACGACGCCCTTGGGGCCGGCATCCAGCTTTTCGACATTGGCGATGCGGCAGAGCGACTTGATGTAGACGATCTTCAGGAGGTGCTGCACCTCGATCGGCATTGGCCCGAAACGGTCGATCATCTCGGCGCCGAAACCGTCGATTTCCTTGATTTCGGTGATTTCGCCGAGGCGACGGTAGAGCGCCATGCGCAGATGCAGGTCCGGCACATAGGCGTCGGGGATCATCACTGGCGTGCCGACGGAGATCTGCGGTGACCAGCCAGTGTCCTGGATCTCGTCGACGCCCTTGACCTCGGCAACGGCCTCTTCGAGCATCTGCTGGTAGAGTTCGAAGCCGACTTCCTTGATATGGCCGGATTGTTCCTCACCGAGCAGATTGCCGGCGCCGCGGATATCGAGGTCGTGGCTGGCGAGCTGGAAGCCGGCGCCGAGCGTGTCGAGCGATTGCAGCACCTTGAGGCGGCGCTCGGCTGTGGTCGTCAGCACCTTGTTGACCGGCAAGGTGAAGAGCGCGAAAGCGCGCACCTTGGAACGGCCGACGCGGCCGCGCAGCTGATAGAGCTGCGCCAGGCCGAACATGTCGGCGCGATGCACGATCAGCGTGTTGGCCGTGGGCACATCGAGACCGGATTCGACGATGGTGGTCGAGAGAAGCACATCGTAGCGGCCCTCATAGAAGGCGTTCATGATGTCTTCCAGCTCGCCGGCCGGCATCTGGCCATGGGCGACCGCCACCTTCAGCTCCGGCACGTCCGATTGCAGGAAGGCATGGATATCGGCGAGATCGGCCAGACGCGGGCAGACATAGAAGCTCTGGCCACCACGATAATGCTCGCGCATCAGCGTTTCGCGAATAACCAGCGAATCGAAGGGCGAGATGAAGGTGCGGACCGCCATGCGGTCGACCGGAGGCGTGGTGATCAGCGACAATTCGCGCACGCCGGTCATGGCGAGTTGCAGCGTGCGCGGGATCGGCGTTGCCGACAGCGTCAGCACATGCACGTCGCTCTTCAGCTCCTTCAGGCGCTCCTTGTGCTTGACGCCGAAATGCTGCTCCTCGTCGATAACAAGCAGGCCGAGATTGGCGAACTGGATGCCGGCGCCGAGCAGCGCATGCGTGCCGACGACGATGTCGGTCTTGCCTTCGGAAACTTCCTTCTTGGTCAGCGCCAGATCCTTGGCGCCGACGAGGCGAGACGCCTGCTGTATGCGGATCGGCAAGCCACGGAAGCGCTCGGTGAAGGTCTTGAAATGCTGACGAGCGAGCAGCGTCGTCGGCACGACGACGGCGACCTGCGCGCCGTTCATGGCGGCAACGAAGGCAGCGCGCAGCGCCACTTCCGTCTTGCCGAAGCCGACGTCGCCACAGACGAGGCGGTCCATCGGGCGGCCGGCGCCGAGATCATCGCGCACCGCTTCGATGGCGTTCATCTGGTCTTCGGTCTCGTCATAGGGGAATCGGGCGGCAAACTCGTCATAGAGGCCATCCGGGGTGCTAAGCACCGGCGCATGCCGCGTCAGGCGCTCGGCTGCAATGCGGATCAAGGCGCCGGCCATGTCCAGCAGGCGCTTCTTGAGCTTGGCCTTGCGCATCTGCCAGGCGCCGCCACCCAGCTTGTCGAGCTGCGCCTCGGTACCCTCGCCGCCATAGCGCGACAGGAGATCGATGTTTTCGACCGGCAGGAACAGCTTGGCCTCGTCGGCATATTGCAGCTCGAGACAGGCATGCGGCGCACCGGCGGCCTCGATGGTTCTGAGGCCAACGAAGCGGCCGATGCCGTGTTCGGCATGGACGACGATTGATCCCTCGTCGAGACCGGCGACTTCCGAGATGAAATCGGCGGCGCGCTTGCGGCGCTTGGAGCGGCGCACCATGCGGTCGCCAAGAATATCCTGCTCGCCGATGACGATGAGATCGCCGACTTCGAAACCAGCCTCCAGGCTCAGCACGGCTGCAGCCGCCTCGCCCTTTGCCAATCCGCCGAGATTCTTGAAAGCCTCGATCGTCTTGACGCGCGCCAGCCCATGTTCAGCAAGCACCTGCAGGAGGCGGTCGAGCGATCCCTCAGTCCAGGCCGATATCAACACCTTGCCGCCGGCGGCGCGACGCTCCGCAATATGCTTGACCACGGAATCGAAGACGTTGACGCGCTCGGCGTCCGCGTTTTCAGTCGCGGAGCGTGCCCAGCGCGGGCCCTGGCGGGCGTCGATGTTGATGACACGTCGGGCTTCGCCCTCGTGTTCGTTGAAGGGCGAGATGCGGATGGCGTTGAAGGCATCGAGCGCCTTGGAGAGGGTGCCGCCGTCGAGATAGAGCTGGCCGGGCGTTACCGGCTTGTAGGGCGTGCCCTGCGACATCTGGCTCTTGGCCGGCTGTCCAGAGTTCAGGCGGGCGTCGTAATAATCGAAAACGAGCTTGGAGCGCTCCTCGGCGGCTTCACGCACCGTATGGTCGGTGACCAGCCGGAAGCCCCGGAGATAGTCGAAGACCGTCTCCAGCTTCTCGTAGAACAGCGGCAGCCAATGCTCCATGCCGGCATAGCGGCGGCCTTCGGAGACCGCGACATAGAGAGCGTCATCGCGCGTGGCGGCACCGAAGGAGGAAAGGTAGTTCTTGCGGAAGCGACTGATCGTATCGGGCGTCAGCGTCACCTCGCTCATCGGATTGAGATCGAGGGAGCGGACCTGACCGGTGGTGCGCTGGCTGGCGGGATCGAAGCTGCGGATGCTTTCCAGCGTATCGCCGAAGAAATCGAGGCGTACCGGCTCTTCCGTCCCCGGCACGAAGACATCCAGGATACCGCCGCGCACGGCATATTCGCCGACTTCACGCACGGTCGCGACGCGATCAAAGCCGTTGCGCTCCAGACGACCGGCGATATCGTCCATACGGATCTGATTGCCCGGCCGGGCCGAGAAAGCCAGGCTCTCGATCACGTCCTGCGGCGCCACTTTTTGCAGCATGGCGTTGACCGTCACCAATATGATGGCAGCATGCGGCTTGCGATGGTAGGCGATCAGGCCGCTCAGGGCCGCGAGACGGCGGGCTGAGGTGTCTGAGCTCGGCGACACGCGGTCATAGGGAAGGCAGTCCCAGGCGGGCAGCGTCAAAACAGGAATTTCGGGCGCGAAGAAGCCGAGCATCTGCTCAACATCGGCCATGTGCTGGCCGTCCGACATGACGTAGGCGACCGGCTCACCGCTTCGCGCCAGTTCGGCCAGCAGGAAGGGCTCCATGCCCGCCGGGACATGGCCAACCGTCAGCGGCTCGCTCGCCGCGAGCAGTTTCTTCGCGTCGAAACCTGGGATCATCTGGTTATCCCAAGCCTTTCCGCGACCTCTTCAAAATCTGGCTTGTAGGCGGCCACGCGCTTGAAAAGTGGCGTCTGCAGATGCTCGGGCACGGGAAGCGTTCCGAGGATCCACCGGACGAGATCATTGTCTTCCTCATCCATGATGCGCTCGAATTCATCGAGGTCGGCTTCGCTAAGCCCCGGCAATTCGTTGTCGGCAAACTGGCCGAAAACGAGATCCATCTCGCGCAGGCCACGGTGCCAGCAGCGAAACAGAATACGGCGGCGGCGGGGATCTAGATCGGCACTGCTGAGTGTCAGCCCAGTCATCACAAAAACCTTTATGTTGATGCGTCTCTATAAAACCAGCCTTGGAAGGTGGGAACCGGTTTTTCGGAAAAAAGCGCCTGACGTGCAATTTTCCGGGGAGTGTGTGCCTCGCGGAAGCCTCCGTGGCCGTCAGCTCTTGCCAAGCCTACCTCCCCGTCGCATTTTGCCGGCCATGCGTCCCGCCATTCTCGACCCGCTGTTTGCATCCATTTCCTCGCTGCCCGGCGTCGGGCCGAAGGTTGCCGAGCTGCTGGTGAAGCTGCTCGACCGGGAAACCATCGATGATTGCCGTGTCATCGACCTGCTCTTCCACGCGCCGCATTCGATCATCGATCGACGGGAGCAGCCGGGTATTGCACGGGCACCGCAGGGCGCGATCGTCACCATCACTGGCCGCGTCGACCGCCATCAGCCGCCGCCGAACCCGCGCAGCAACGTGCCCTATCGCGTCTTCCTGCATGACGAGACGGGAGAACTCGGCCTAGTGTTCTTCCGCGGCAAGGCGCAATGGCTGGAAAAGCAACTGCCGATCGACGAGACGGTCACCGTCAGCGGCAAGGTCGACTGGTTCAATGGCCGCCCGTCGATGGTGCATCCCGACTATATCATGCGCGAAAGCGAAGCGCAGAACCTGCCGCTGGTCGAACCGGTCTATCCGCTCACCGGGGGACTCGCGCTGAAATTCCTGCGCAAGACCATCGAGGCGGCGCTGGCACGCATGCCGCAACTGCCGGAATGGGACGACCAAGCGCTGGCGCAGAAGCAGGGTTTCCCTTCGATATCCGACAGCTTCCACATGCTGCATGCGCCACGCGACGCTGCCGATCTCGATCCTCAGGCGCCAGCCCGTCGCAGGCTTGCCTATGATGAATTCCTGGCAGGGCAATTGTCGTTGTCGCTGGTGCGTCAACGGCTGCGCAAAGTTGCCGGTCAGCCCGTGCATCCGACTGGAACAATCAGCGGCAAGATATTGGAATCCCTTCCTTTCTCTCTGACGAACAGCCAAACGGCAGCCATTGCCGATATCCTCAAGGATATGGCGGGTACCGAGCGCATGCTGCGGCTGCTGCAGGGCGATGTCGGCGCGGGAAAGACACTGGTCGCGCTGATGGCGATTGCGGCCGTCATCGAAAGCGGTGGCCAAGCGGTGCTGATGGCACCGACCGAAATCCTGGCGCGACAGCACTATGCGACCATCGCAAAATTCGCCGCCAGCGCCAATCTCTCCGTCGAAGTGCTGACCGGCCGCACCAAGGGCCGCGAGCGCGATGCTATCCTTGAGCGCATCGCCTCGGGCGAAGCGCAGATCGTCATCGGTACGCATGCGCTGTTCCAGGACAGTGTCAGCTATGCCAACCTGATGTTAGCCGTCGTCGACGAGCAGCATCGCTTCGGCGTCCACCAGCGCCTGCGGCTGACGGCGAAGGGTATCTCGCCGCATATGTTGGTCATGACCGCCACGCCGATCCCGCGCACGCTGGTGCTCGCCGCTTTCGGCGATATGGATGTTTCCAAGCTCACCGAGAAGCCGGCCGGCCGCAAGCCGATCCAGACGATCACCATCCCGACCGAGCGTACCGGAGACATCGTATCCCGGCTGAAGAGTGCGCTATCGGAAGGCAAGAAAGCCTATTGGATTTGTCCACTTGTGGAAGAATCCGAAGAATCCGATTTAATGTCGGTCGAGGAGCGGCATGGAACGCTCGTCAAGACGCTTGGCCCCGGCATAGGCCTGATCCACGGCCGTATGAGCGGGCCGGAAAAAGACGCCGTGATGATGGCCTTCAAGAACGGTGAGATCCGCTTGCTGGTTGCCACTACCGTTGTCGAGGTCGGCGTCGACGTACCGGATGCGACGATCATGGTGATCGAACATGCCGAGCGTTTCGGCCTAGCTCAGCTGCACCAGCTTCGCGGCCGCGTCGGACGCGGCGACGAGGCATCCACATGCATCCTGCTCTACAAAGGCCCGCTCGGCGAGACGGGCCATGCTCGGCTGTCGATCATGCGCGATACCGAGGACGGTTTTCGCATTGCCGAGGAGGATCTGAAGCTGCGCGGCGAAGGCGAGTTGCTCGGCACGCGCCAGTCCGGCACACCCGGATTCCGCATCGCCAGTCTCGAGGCCCATGCCGATCTTCTGGAGATCGCCCGCAAGGACGCCGCCTATCTGATCGACCGCGATCCGGACCTGACCGGCGAACGCGGCATGGCGGTACGCACCCTGCTCTATCTCTTCCGCCGCGACGAAGCGATCCGGTTCTTGAGAGCCGGATAGTCGGATGGACGCGGCGAGCGCGTCCATCCCCTTCAAAGGCTGTTACTTGGCAGACAGGCCGGGGATCGTCACCTGGAACACCTGGAACATGGTGTCGACGTCAGCACCACCTTCACCCTTGTAGGCGGCACCCACCTGGAAACCATCCTGGGTCAGGAAGTCGTTGTCATTGGCAACGAACAGGAAGTAGTCGTCCGGCAGCTTCGGGTCGAGAACGCTGACGAAAGACATGGCCTCCCACTTTTCCGACAGGTTATTGCGATCGTTCGGCGCACCGTTGTGAAGGCCGAAGCGCGTAAGGTTGGCGCTGTCGTTGATATCGATCAACTGGTTCACCGTTGCGGGCTTCACCGAGGCATCAAGGACACCCTTCGGAGCCACCGGTTTGTCGGCGTCGAACGCGCTTCCGGCAATATCGCTAGCACCCGAAACGTCGACCACGTTGATGCTGCGGTAGAGCGACTTTTCGCCTTCCATGCCGTAGCCGTTGTTGCTGTCGCGCGCCAACATCAGGAAACTCGTCGGCGAGAGCGCCACGATTTCGCTCTGGGCGGCGACAGCCGTCTTGCCCTTGTTGTTGGTGAAGACCGGCAAGGGCACGACATATTCGTGCACCAGCTTCAGATGCGCCAGATCGGCGGCATCGTAAACCAGCGCGCGGGTGTTCTGCCGGGTCGAGCTGGAATCGCCGCCATCCTGGCGGGTCGCCGACTGCAGCACGGCAATCAGGAACTTGCCGTCCGGCGTCATCGACATGCCTTCGAGGCCCTGGTTGTTCTGGCGGCCGCTGGTCGGATCCTTGGGATCGGGCGCCTTTTCGCCGGGACCGGGATTGTTCGACGCAAAGTTCACGGCGCCGTTACGCATCGGCAGCAGTGCCGCCGGCGGCGGCGTGGCGGACATCATGCGGCCATCGGCGGAGAAGCGATAGATATAGGGGCCGTATTCGTCGCTGATGAACATGGTGCCATCGGGCAAGCGGACAATGGCTTCGTTGTCGAGCGAGATTTTGCCGTTCGGCGCTTCCGGCAGCAAGGGCATATCGCCTTCCGGCTGGCGACTGCCACCCGAGGGATCGAGGCCGGTGGTGTCGGCGCCCTTGTTGTCCGTCAGCAGCATGGTGCCGGACAGTTTGGCGGTCACGCCCGATTGCTCCTTGCCGACCGGCGGCGTTGCGCCCGGAGCGACAGGCGTCAGTTGAACGTCGATGGTGTTGAGACGTGGACGATAATCGGTGGTGCCGACGACGTTATAGCCGCGGTCCGGCAACAGCCACAGCGAGCCCTTGTAGGAGCCATCGGCATTGCGCACCCAACTCTTGGTATCAATCGACATGCCGGAGCCGGAGCCGAAGGTCTCACCGAACTTGTCGCGCTGGTTAGCCGGGATACGACCGACAGCGACGAGGCCCTTGTTGACCAGGGTAACGCCGCCGACGGTGACGGAACTATCGGCGAAGGCTGCGACCGGCATGGCGAAAACGAAAGTGGCGAGCGCTGCCGATAGCAGCGGCAAACTCATTGAACGCAAATTTCCCACGGCAATATCCTCCTGATGAAAACTCTTTGTGCTGGAATGGCGTTCATCTTCCGATCGGTCGAAAACCGCGTCGAACGATAGTGTCCGGCCGGCTTCATTGAAGCCCGAACGTTCGACTATGAGATGTGCCCGCCTGCCCTTCCGGCAACCGGTCTAGAACGGCAATATGATAGGGACATGACAATTCGATCCGGCTGATGCGAACGGCGGCCGGATGATCGCCAGCATAGGTCACGTTTGCCCATCATGACATCTAGAGATTGAAACCGTGCCACATTTGGCGTAGGTCGTTTCCTAAGCCTGCTGTGAGCCAAGTTTGCGATGTCGTCGTAACAATTACCGTTAACGCCATACTATAGCGAAGGGTTTCATTCCGTGAAGACGTCTGCATCTATCGCTATTCTCGCAATGGCATTCACCGCAATCCTGGGCCTTTCGGCCTGCGACGATCAGTCGAACTCCACGGCCGCCAGCAATCAGTCCTCGGCCGATACGGCAGCGAAGTCGGCGAATAGCGCGAAATTAAACAACTATGTGCTGGCCTATAACGATCTCATCGGGGATTCCGGCCTGCTGGCGCAATATCAGGCCTATCAGAGCGCCAATATTTCGAAGAGCACGACCTCCGACAATATTACCGAAGTCAGCAAGGGCTCACTCGAACAATCCGCGGATAAATTGAAGAGCGTGCGCGGCGCAAAGGGCGATGCACCTACAGAGCTTGATACCGCCGCCGACAAGCTGATCTCAGCGCTTGGTCAGCTGGTTCCCCGCCTTTCCGGCCTGGATGTCTACTATGCCAGCAAGGCTTACATGGAAGACGGGCTCGCGCGCGGAAAGCGCGAGGATCCCTTGATGTTGGCCGACTTCCAAGCCGCCGCCACCGCATTGGAGGAGTTCCATCAGCAATTGCAGCAGGAGCTCGATCGCCGGGAACAGGCCGAGCTTGCCAAGATCAAGGAACGCGGGGACATGTCGGTCTATCAGACACGGCTTGCCCTCAGCCAGGCGAGACAACTTGTGGATCTTCTCAATAGTTCTGAAGATCCCGGCAAGCCTGCTCTACAGAGCCAGATAGATACAAAGATCACCGATCTGGAAAAGACATTGGAGGATCAGCGCGCCGCCTTGGCAAAAGCCAAGCAGGAAAGCGGCAGCGGCGTCAATACGCCTCTTCTTGATGGCATCAACGACAGTTTGACCGGAATGGTCGGCGACTTCCGCCAGATCAAACAGGACCCCACGCCGGACAAATACCAACTCGTCGTCACCCGCTTCAACAGTGCGATCGAAATGTTCAATAGCGTCAGATAGAAGCGCTGCATCGCGGGGACTGGCCGGAGCACAAGCTACCACACCAGCACGCGATCTCGCATTAAGACAGGGATTTCATCGGAACGGGCGGCGGCAGCTCCTTGGCCGCAATCAGCTTCTCGCGATATTCGGGCGAGACCAAGCCGCCGGAAATCAAAAGCTTGGCGCCGTCTTCCGGGCTCATGTCGAGAAGCGTGATTTTCTCGCGCGGTACGAAGATCAGGAAACCGGCTGTCGGCACGGGGGTTGGCGGCAGGAAAACAGCCACCATATCATGCCCCATGGCATTGAATTTCGAGGCAATTTCGCCTTTGGCATCAGTCGAGACGAACACCATCGACCAGAGACCGGGGCTCGGATATTCGATCAGCCCGACTTTCTTGAACGACGTCCCCTGTTCCTTCAGCACGGTTTCGAAGATCTGCTTCAGGCTCTTGTAGATGGTTCGCACCAGCGGCACGCGCTGGACGATCGACTCGCCGAAGCGGACGATGCTCTGGCCGATGAGGTTCTTGGCGAGGAAGCCGATGATGGTGATGAAGATCATCGCGATCACCACGCCCGTGCCGGGAACGGCAAAGTTCAGATAACTCTCGGGATCGTAGCGCGCGGGAATATAGGGCCGGACCCAGCTATCGGCCCAATGGATGACAGACCAGGTTAGCCAGAGCGTGATGGCAATCGGCGCGCAGATAATGAGGCCGGCCAGGAAATTGTTTCTGAGCCGCGTCGCCACGGACATTTTGATGGGCTTTTCCGTCATTCGCCGTTCGAAAACTCCGTTCCGTCGCCAACCGCTAACCGGCAAATTCCCCCACCACCTCCTTGATGAATCGTGCCAGAAATCGGCGCAGTGCACAACCCGGCAGCCACGCCACCGGCCCGGATATCGGCCCAGTTCACGACGACGTTATCACACGAAAATAAATGGGGCCGCGACCTACTCCACCGTCACCGACTTGGCGAGATTGCGCGGCTGATCCACATCCGTCCCCATGAAGACGGCCGTGTGATAGGCGAGCAGCTGGATCGGCAGCGAGAAGATCATCGGCGCGATGATTTCATCGACAACCGGCAAAACGATCGTCGCCATCGTCGGCAACGTGGAGGCAGCCGCCCCCGCGTCGTCGGTGATGAAGATGATGCGACCGCCGCGAGCCGCCACTTCCTGCATGTTGGAGACGGTCTTGTCGAAGAAGCGATCATAGGGCGCAATGACGATAACGGGCATGTTCTCATCGATCAGCGCGATCGGGCCATGCTTCAGTTCGCCGGCGGCGTAGCCTTCGGCATGGATGTAGGAGATTTCCTTGAGCTTCAGCGCGCCTTCCATGGCAAGCGGGAAACTGGTGCCGCGACCGAGATAGAGCACGTCCTTGAACTTGGAAATTTCGCGGGCGAGGCTTTCCATCTGCGGCTGGATGATGTTCAGCACCCTTGCCATGATGCGCGGCATCTCGACAAGGTGGCGCACCATCGCGTTTTCGTCCTCGGCGCTCACCGTGCCGCGTGCAACGCCCGCGCCGATCGCCAGCGACGCCAGAACAGCAAGCTGGCAGGTGAAAGCCTTTGTCGAGGCAACACCGATCTCCGGTCCCGCCATGATCGGGAACACTGCATCGGATTCACGCGCGATGGTCGATTCCTTGACGTTAACGATGGCGCCGATCTTCAGGCCGTTGTCCTTGCAATAACGCAGCGACGCCAGCGTATCGGCGGTTTCGCCGGACTGCGAAATGAACAGCGCTGCCTGCGAGGGCGACAGCGGCATCTCGCGATACCGGAACTCGGAGGCGACATCGATTTCGACCGGCAGGCGCGCGTAGCGCTCGAACCAGTACTTGCCGATCAGGCCGGCGAGATAGGCCGTGCCGCAGGCCGAGATAGCAAGGCCGGATACACCCTTGAAATCGATCGCCGATGCATTCGGGTGAAGCCGGTGACCGACGAAATCGACATATTGGCTGAGCGCATGGGAGATCACCTCCGGCTGCTCGTAGATTTCCTTTTCCATGAAGTGGCGGTGGTTGCCCTTGTCGACGACATAGGCGGTCGCCTGCGATATCTGTCGAGGGCGGCTGACCACCTGGCCGTTGAAATCGAGGATCGTGGCGCTGTTGCGCGTGATGATGGCGCAGTCGCCGTCGACGAGGTAGGTGATCTCGTTGGTGAAGGGCGAAAGCGCAATGGCGTCGGAGCCAAGGAACATCTCGCCATTGCCGAAACCGACGGCGAGCGGCGGACCGGAGCGGGCCGCCATCAGCGTATCCGGATCGCTCTGAAACATGATCGCGAGCGCATAGGCGCCGGTGACGCGGTTCAGCATCTTCAGCATCGCCGCGCGTGGATCGAGGCCTTCGCCTACATATTTCGCCAGCAGATGCGCGACGACTTCGGTGTCCGTCTGCGTGGTGAACACCTTACCCTCGGCCTTCAGTTCCTCGCGCAATTCGGAGAAGTTCTCGATGATGCCATTGTGGACGACGGCGACACCTTCGACGAAATGCGGATGGGCGTTGGTCTCGTTCGGAACGCCGTGCGTCGCCCAGCGCGTATGGGCAATGCCGGTGACGCCGGCCAATGGCTCGGCCTCAAGCCGCTTCTCCAGATTGAAGAGCTTCCCTTCGGCGCGGCGGCGATCCATTACGCCGTCATGAATGGTCGCGACACCCGCCGAATCGTAACCGCGATATTCGAGACGCCGCAAGGCATCCACCAATCGCGCCGCTACCGGCTTCGTTCCGACAATCCCAACAATGCCGCACATGCAATTCTCCGTCTGGCCTCAAATAAGAAGGCAAGTCCTAATGATTCTAACAGTTTTCACAATTGCCGCGATGGTCACTTTCGGTTTCCAACCGTTACGCGACCACAAGCAAAATACTTAATGGCTGCCCTTTTTTGCTGCCTTGATGGCCAGGGCTCTTTCACGGATGACCTTGGCGCGGCCGAGTTTCACCTCCTGGCGAGCACGGCCGAAGGCAAGCGCGTCGGCGGGAACGTCCTCGGTGATCACGCTGCCGGAGGCGACATAGGCATTGTCGCCGATCCGCACCGGCGCCACCAACGAGGAGTTGGAGCCGATGAAGCTATTGGCGCCGATATGGGTCTCGTGCTTGTTGACCCCGTCATAATTGCAGGTGATCGTGCCTGCGCCAATATTGCTGCCGGCGCCGATGGTGGCGTCGCCGATATAGGTCAAATGGTTGACCTTGGCGCCCTCGCCGATCTTGCCGTTCTTCACCTCGCAGAAGTTGCCGACCTTCGAGCCATCGGCAAGATCCGCACCTGGGCGCAGCCGTGCAAACGGGCCGACCGTGGCGGTGCCGCTGACATGGGCGCCTTCGATATGCGAAAAAGCGTGGATGACTGCCCCACCGTCGACAACCGCACCAGGACCGAAGACAACGTTCGGCTCGATCAGCGCGTCCTGGCCAATCACCGTGTCATAGGCGAGGAACACCGTTTCCGGTGCGATCATGGTGACGCCCGAAAGCATCAGCTCATGACGGCGACGCTCCTGCCAGAGGCGTTCGATGAATGCGAGTTCGGCGCGGTTGTTGCAGCCGGTCATTTCCACTTCCGGCGCATCGACGGCAACGGCACGCCCCCCCAGCGAGCGGGCGATTTCGACAAGGTCCGTCAGATAGTATTCGCCCTTGGCGTTGCTGTTACCGATGCGGTCGAGCAGATCGGGTGCCTTGCGGCCATTGATCGCCATCAGGCCGCTGTTACACCAGGTCACCGCCAGTTCGGCATCGGTCGCGTCCTTTGCCTCGCGGATGGCGATCAGTTCGCCGTCCTTGACCAGCAGCCGGCCATAGGCATTCGGATTTTCCGTGTGAAAACCGATGACGACTATATCGTTGCCGTCGGCAAGTCCCTTTCGGGCAGCACGAAGCGGGACGTCGGTGAGGAGCGGCACATCACCGTAAGCGACGATGATATCGTCATAACCCCGAGCGATCGCCTCGCGCGCGGCCAGCACGGCATGGCCGGTCCCCAAACGCTCCTTCTGCAGATAGGCCTCGACCTCGATACCACCGATATCGGCAGCAGCAGCGACCTCCTCCGCATTGCGGCCGACGACGAGGGCCGCGGCGGAAATATCGGTCCTGGCGATCGCTTCCATCACATGCGCGATCATCGGACGGCCGGCGATCGGATGCAGCACCTTGGAGACCGACGACTTCATGCGGGTGCTGTCACCGGCGGCGAGGATGATGGCGAGGCAGGTGCGTTCCATTTCAAGCTCCGAAAGATACGACTCGGCGAGGCCTATGCAGGCTTCGTCTCCTCTTAGCAACTAGTTAAATGGGGAACTACGGCGAATTTAGATATGGGACTCAGGCATCCGCAAGGGCCGAAAAGGCTTCCAGCACATGCTGGCGGCCATCGAAAATGACGAACTCCATAGCTCTATACGCTGTCTGTCCGTCACGAGCCGCGATGGCGTCGACAATGGCCATGTGCGTATCGGCAATATTGGCAAAGCCGTTGCTGGAAGGAGGCGCACTCATGCGAAACATGCCGACCAAAGCGGCCTCGATCAGGCCACCGAGCGAACGCATGAAGGGATTATGGGACGCTTCGGTGACCGCCAGGTGAAAATGAAGGTCGGCGAGTGCGAGGCTATCCGCCGTATGTTCCGGCGCGGCCATTGCCAGCGCCAGCCGCCGCAGCAACTCGATTTCTTCCGCGCCGGCCCGCTCCGCGACGAGACTGGCGGCAAACGGCTCGAACGCCAGGCGAATATCATAAAGGTGAAGCAGGAACTCTTCGTTGACGCCACTTTCGAAGTGCCAGGTCAGCACCTCGTTGTCGAACATGTTCCAGTGGATCCTCTCGGTGACGCGAGTGCCGACTCTGGCGCGTGGGACGACCAGTCCTTTCGCCGCCAGCGTCTTCATGCTCTCGCGCAGAACCGTGCGCGATACCTTGAACCGTTGCAGGAGGTCGCTATCGCCTGGAAGGATACCGCCGATGGGAAAGACGCCCGACACAATTGCCTTGCCGAGGTCATCGACAACCTGAGCATGGCTCGTTCGTGATTTTCCTTGGCCTTTCCGTGTTTCAAGCAATCTGCTGCGCAACCGCTCTGTCCTTCCCTTAGGCGTAACGTCGATTGAAACGGGAAAGCAACAGAAGCCCCTTCTGCATCAAAATAAACGCAAAAAGCAGCAGCCCGATCAAGATCTTCGTCCACCAGCTGGAAAGTGTTCCGTCAAAGGTGATGTACGTCTGGATCAAGCCCTGTATGAGAATCCCGATCAGAGTCCCCCCGACGAACCCTGCTCCCCCCGTCAACAATGTTCCGCCTATAACCACCGCGGCGATAGCGTCGAGTTCGACACCGACCGTGGCAAGCGAATATCCGGCGGATGTATAGAGCGAAAAAACGATTCCGGATAGACCGGCCAGAAAGCCCGACAAAGCGTAGATCTGCATCGTCGTGCGTGCGACCGGAACGCCCATCAACTGCGCCGTCTGCACGCCGCCGCCCAGCGCATAGACGTTGGCGCCAAAGCGGGTGCGATGCGCCAGCAGGATGCCCGCGGCAAAAACGATGAGCATCACCGCTCCGATTACCGTCAGGCGGCCGCCGCCCGGCAGCAACAGATACATATCGCTGAGCTGCGAATAGAAATCATGGCTGATCGGGATGCTGTCGATCGATAGGACAAAAGCGATACCGCGCGCGAGAAACATCCCCGCCAGCGTGACGATGAAGGGCGGCATGGCGAGATAGTGGATGATCGCACCCATGCCGGCGCCAAAGGCCGTCGTGATCACAAGGACAATTGCGAAGGCGACCAGCGGATGGATCGAAGTGTCGCGCAGGACGATCGCCAGGAAAACGCCGGTAAAGGCGATGACCGAGCCGATCGACAGGTCGATACCACCCGAGATGATCACGAAAGTCATGCCGACGGCGGCTATCCCAAGAAACGCATTATCCGTCAGCAGGTTACCAACAACTCTTGTTGACAGCATGGTTGGATACTGCAACGCGCAGCCGGTATAGGCGAGGATGAAAATGACGATCGTCGCAAGCAGCGGGAGATATTTCGAATTCACTTTGCCTGCTCCTCATGGATCATCTGCGCCTCGCCACGCCGCCGCCACAGGAACGTCGTGACGGACTGAAGGGCCGGAGACTGGATGACAAGGATGATGATGACGATGACGGCCTTGATCACCAGATTGAACTCCGGTGGGAAGCCGGACAAAAGGATGCCCGTATTGACCGACTGGATGATCATCGCGCCGATCAACGAGCCGACAATGCTGAAGCGACCGCCGAGAAGGGAATTGCCGCCGACGACCACGGCCAGGATTGCGTCCAGCTCAAGCCAGAGCCCGGCATTGTTGGCATCCGCGCCCTTGATATCGGCGGAAACGATGATGCCGGCGATAGAGGCACAGAGGCCGCTCAGCGCATAGACGGCGATCAGCAGTATCGGCGTCTGGATGCCGGACAGCGTGCTGGCGCGGCGATTGATCCCGATGGCCTCGACCAACATGCCGAGCGCGGTGCGCCTGACGAGCAGGATGACCGCGAGCCCCACCGCCAGCCAGACGACGACGGGCATCGGCAGCCACGCAAAGGATCCGCTGCCGAAGAAGATGAGCCCGTCATTGTTGAAGGTCAGGATGACACCTTCGGTGATCAACTGGGCGATGCCGCGGCCAGCGACCATCAGCACCAGCGTCGCGATGATCGGTTGAATTCCGAGAACCGCGACCAGAAATCCGTTCCACAATCCGCAGGCGATCCCGACACCGATGGTCAGCAACAGCGTATAGGCGAGCGAACTTCCGGTAACGATCGTCGAGGCCGCAACGGCACCGCAAATTGCGATCACCGCGCCGACCGAGAGATCGATACCCTTGGTGGCGATAACCAGCGTCATGCCGATCGCCAGAAGCGCCACCGGCGCACCGCGATTGAGGACGTCGATGATGCTGCCGTACAATCGGCCGTTCTGCACTTCCAGATTAAAAAAGTGCGGGAACATGATGAAATTCAAAAGAAGAATGGCAGCCAAGGCTATGAGCTGCGGCATCAATCGAAACAAGGATGCCTTGATCTGGGAACTCATGCGTCCTCCCGCTTGCTCTGCGCCGTGGCGATGGCGTCGACGATATGGCTGGCGGTTATGTCGCTGCCTGTCAGTTCGGCAATATGCTCCCGGTCGCGCAGCACGATGACGCGGGAACTATAGGCGACGAGCTCCTCCAGCTCGGAGGAGATTACCACCAGCGACATTCCCTGCCGGCAAAGATCCTCGATCAGCCGAATAATTTCTGCATGCGCGCCGACATCGATACCGCGTGTCGGTTCATCGAGAATGAGGAAGCTCGGATTGGTCGCCAGCCAGCGCGCCAGGATGGCCTTCTGCTGGTTACCGCCGGACAAGAGCCGGATCGGTTTTTCGCGGTCGGTGGTGCGAATATCCAGCGCCTTGATGTAGCGGTCGGCGATCGCGTTCTGCTCGCCGCGCGACAGCGGGCGCGCCCAGCCGCGACGGGCCTGAAGCGCCATGACGATATTCTCCCGAATGGAAAGATCGCCGATGATACCGTCGGTCTTGCGGTCTTCCGGGCAGAAACCGAAGCCGTTCTTGATGGCGGCGCGCGGTGACGAAAGGCTTACCGTCTGCGCATCGATCTTCGCCTCGCCGCTGTCGGCGCGCTCGACGCCGAACATGACCTCGGCGGTCTCGGTGCGCCCGGAGCCGAGCAAGCCGGCAATGCCCACCACTTCGCCGACGCGAACCTCTAGGTCGAAGGGCTTGATCTTGCCGCGCTTGCCGAAATTGGTGAAATGGTACTTGGAAGGCCCGCTTTCGCCGACCGCCTCCTTCGCGCCCGCCTCGACTTCGGCGAGTTCGCGACCCAGCATCATCGCGATCAGGGTCTGGCGTGACAGGCCCTCCGCATCGCGCGTACCGACCAGACGACCGTTGCGAAGAACGGTTATGCGGTCGCAGATCTCATAGACCTGCTCCAGAAAATGCGTAATGAAAACAATCCCCAATCCGCGCTGCCTCAAATTTCGGATGATACCGAAAAGCATGGCGACTTCCTGGTTGTCCAGGCTCGCGGTCGGCTCATCGAGGATGAGGACCTTGCCTGAGAGATCGACGGCACGCGCGATCGCAATCACCTGCTGGATTGCGACGGAAAAACGGTCGAGCTGGCGGCTGACATCGATATCGATACCGTATTGCGACAACAGATCCTTGGCCATCGCGTTCATCACGCGGGTGCTGATCATGCCGAAGCGCTTCGGCTGGCGACCGAGAAACAGGTTCTCCGCAACGCTCAGGTTCGCCAGGAGGTTCACCTCCTGATAGACCGTGCCGATACCGAGCTTCTGTGCCGCCAGCGTATCGTGGGGATCGATCTCGGCGCCATCGAGAGTAAGGCTGCCCGCGTCTCGGCGATAGGCACCTGTCATGCATTTGATCAGCGTCGATTTCCCGGCGCCGTTTTCACCGAGAAGCGCATGGACCTCGCCCCGCCGCAGCGTGAAATCGACATGGTCAAGGGCGGTGGAACCGGGAAAATATTTACAGAAACCAGTCGCGGTCAGAAGGCGCTCGACATCGTGAGCCATGGAGCAAGAATTTCCTTGGATTGAGCGGTATAAAAAACGCGGAACTGCCGTTCGCCTCGAGCATCGGCAATTCCGCGCCGAAAAACCGCACCGACCGGTTTCCCGGCCGATGCGACCCGTTTTCTAACTCAGTAGCCCAGGTCTTTCTTCGCCTCGTAGACCTTCTCCGGGTCGTCAGCCTGTGTGTACAGCTTGGACTCGGTCTGGATCCACTTCGGCGGTTCCTTCTTGGTCTTCAGATAGGCGTCGAGCGCATCGAAAGCAGGACCGGCCATGTTCGGCGTCAATTCCACCGTCGCATTCGCTTCGCCGGCGGCCATGGCCTTGAAGAGATCCGGAACCGAATCGATCGACACGGTCAGAATGTCCTTGCCCGGCTTCAGGCCGGCTTCCTTGATCGCCTGGATGGCGCCGACGGCCATGTCGTCATTGTGGGCGTAGAGCGCGCAGATATCCTTGCCGCCGTTCTCCGCTTTCAGGAAGCTTTCCATGACTTCCTTGCCCTTGGCGCGGGTGAAATCGCCCGTCTGGCTGCGGACGATCTTCAGGTTGTCATGGCCCTTGATGGCTTCCTCGAAGCCCTTCTTGCGCGCGATTGCCGGCGAAGAGCCCGTGGTGCCCTGGAGCTCGACGATATTGCACTTCTTGTCGCCGACATTCTTCACCAGCCAGTCGCCGGCAACCTTGCCTTCGTGGATCTGGTCGGAGGTAACGGCCGTCAGGTAGAGATCCTTCGGCGCATTGATCGTACGGTCAAGCAGGATGACCGGGATCTTGGCTTCCTTTGCTTCCTTCAGGACGGAATCCCATCCAGTTTCCACGACCGGTGCCAACAGAATCGCATCAACACCCTGGGCGATGAAGGAGCGAATCGCCTTGATCTGGTTTTCCTGCTTCTGCTGTGCGTCGGCAAACTTGAGATCGATGCCGCGCTTCTTGGCTTCCTGTTTGGTCAAGGTTGTCTCAGCGGCCCGCCAGCCGGATTCCGAGCCGATTTGCGAGAAGCCGACGACCAGATCCTTTGCCGATGCAGACGTAAACATGCAGGCGGCAAGAATGGTGGCACTCACCAGTGCAGTCTTCAATTTCATGATATCCTCCCAAAGGGCCATCTCCTGAGGCCATGGAGAAAAAATCATATAGTAATACTTTTGTAAATCGACATTCGTTGATGCAGCGCAACAAAAAAGGGCGCCATCAGCGCCCTTTTTCAACTTTTGCGATTTTCGCCCGCTTTTACTTCGAGGCCGGCAACTTGTCGTCGATGCCTTCGATGTAGAAGTTCATGCCGAGCAGTGTGCCGTCATCGGCGCGCTCGCCTGCCTTCAGCCAAACCGTACCATCCTGCTTGTTGATCGGGCCGGTGAAGGGCGCGAGTTCGCCAGACTTGATCTTGGCTTCGGTCTCCTCGGCCAGCTTCTTCACGTCGTCGGGCATGTTGGTATAGGGCGCCATCGTCAGAATGCCGTCCTTCAGGCCGTCGAAGCTCTGTTCGGACTTCCAGGTGCCGTCGAAGAAGGCGTGGACGCGCTTGATGTAGTAAGCGCCCCAGGTGTCCTCGATCGCGGTCAGCTGCGTGTGCGGGCCGGCGGCGATCATGTCGGAAGCTTGACCGAAAGCCTTGATGCCGCGCTGTTCGGCAACCTGCATCGGCGCGGTGGTATCGGTGTGCTGCGTCAGGATATCAACGCCCTGATCGATCAGCGCCTTGGCGGCGTCGGCTTCCTTGCCCGGATCGAACCAGGTGTTGACCCAGATGACCTTCATCTTGAAGTTCGGGTTGACCGACTTGGCGCCTGCTTCAAAGCCGTTGATGCCCATCACCACTTCCGGGATCGGGAAGGTGGCGATATAGCCGGCCGTGCCGGTCTTCGACAGCTTGGCGGCGATGACGCCGCTGATGTAGCGGCCTTCATAGAAGCGCGAATTGTAGGTCGCGACATTGTCGGCCGTCTTGAAGCCGGTGGCATGCTCGAACTTCACCTTCGGGTACTTCTTGGCGACGGCGATCGTCGGATCCATGAAGCCGAAGGAGGTGGTGAACACCATGGCGCAGCCGGAGCGAGCCAGGCGCTCGATGGCACGTTCGGCATCCGGGCCTTCCGGAACGTTTTCGAGGAACGGCGTCTCGATCTTGTCGCCGAATGCCTTTTGCAGTTCCTGGCGGCCCTTATCATGGGCCTGCGTCCAGCCGCCGTCGGTCTTCGAGCCGACATAGATGAAGCAGATCTTCGTCTTGGCGGCAGCTTCCGCCGATGTGGCGGCGCCGATACCGACGATCAGGGCCGCGGTGGCGGCGAGTGAGAGTGCTAGTTTTTTCATAGTAACCCCTGTTGGTTGGAAGGTTTCCGATAGCCCGTCTTTTGATTGTTCATCGATCCGGCACGAAAGACTTGCCGAGCGATGCTGGCGTGTTGATCAACGTCGCACGCCGATTTTGAGAGATAATGACCAGAACGACAACCGTGGAAAGATACGGCAGCATCGAGAGAAATTGTGACGGCACGCCAATGCCGAATGCCTGTGCGTGCAGTTGCAGGATAGTCACGGCGCCAAAGAGATAGCCACCGATGAGGATGCGCCAAGGGCGCCAGGACGCGAAGACGACCAAGGCAAGCGCGATCCAGCCACGGCCGCCGGACATGCTTTCCGTCCATTGCGGCGTATAGATCAGCGATAGCTGAGCGCCGGCGAGCCCCGCGCAGGCACCGCCGAACATGACGGCGAGATAGCGGGTGCGGATAACATTGATGCCGAGCGCATGCGCCGAGGCGTGATTGTCGCCGATAGAGCGAAGCTTGAGGCCGGCACGGCTGCGAAACAGGAACCAGTTGACCGCGATCACCAGGATGATCGACAGATAGAAGACGATATCCTGCTTGAACAGCACGGTGCCGATATAGGGTATCTGCGACAGGATCGGGATTTCGATCGGCAGCAGGCGAATGCCCGGCACGCCGACATAACCTTCACCGATCATGCCGGACACGCCAAGCCCGAGGATCGTCAACGCAAGGCCGGTCGCCACCTGATTGCTGACCAACGTCAGAGTCAGGAAGGCGAAAAGGAGCGAGAACAGCGCGCCTGAAGCCACGCCGGCAAGGAGGCCGAGATAGGGATTGCCGGTGATCTGGGCAGCCACGAAAGCCCCGACCGATCCCATGATCATCATGCCTTCGACGCCAAGATTGAGCACGCCGGCGCGCTCGGTCACCAGCTCGCCGATAGCAGCGATGACCAGCGGCGTTGCCGCGGTGACGATCGTCAGGAGGACGGCTTCGAAAAAGGTCATGCCGCACCTCCAGCCTTGACGTGTGCCCGCGAGCGGACGAAGCGGATCTTGTAATAGATCAGCGCGTCGCAGGACAGTACGAAGAACAGCAGGAAGCCCTGGAAGACGCTGGTCACCTTGTCGGAAACGCCGATGGTCAACTGCGCACCTTCACCACCGATATAGGTCAGCGCCAATACCAGGCCGGATGCGATGAGGCCGAGAGGATTGAGGCGGCCGAGATAGGCGACGATGATCGCGGTGAAACCGTAGCCCGGCGAGATCGACGGTTGCAGATGCCCGATGGTGCCGGAAACCTCGGAAATGCCGGCGAGACCGGCAAGCGCGCCGGACAGCAAAAACGCGAACCAAACCATCTTCTTCGGCGAGAAGCCGGCGAAACGCCCTGCCCGCTCCGACTGCCCGAGCACCACAACTTCGAAGCCCTTCAGCGTGTAGCGCATCATAAACCAGAGAAGAACAGCCGCGATGATCGCAAAGACGAAGCCCCAGTGCGCAGTGATGGTGTCACCCCAGATCGGCGGCAGGACGCCTTCCGGAACGAAGTCGCGCGTTCCGTAAAAGCCGTGGCCATCCGGGTTGCGCCAGGGTCCGCGCGTCAGCCAGTCCAGGAAGAGCTGGGCGACATAGGTCAACATCAGGCTGGTCAGGATTTCGTTGGTGTTGAAATGCGTCTTCAGAAGGGCTGGGATCGCAGCATAGAGCGCTCCGCCGATAGCGCCACAGATCATGATCAGCGGCAGCAGCAGCGGCGAATGCCAATCGTAGAAATAGACGGGAATGATGGAGCCGAATATGGCGCCGACGCTATATTGGCCTTCCGCGCCGATATTCCAGTTGTTAGAGCGATAGCAGACCGACAAGCCGACAGCGATCAGGATCAGCGGACCAGCCTTCTTCGCCAGCTCGTTCAGCGACCAGGGATCGAACAGCGGCTCGATAAGGAGGGCCTCGAGCGAGTCCAGCGGATCCTTGCCGAGCATCCAGAACATGATGCCACCGGCGATCAGCATCAAAACCAGCGCGAGCAGCGGCGATACGAACCCGTATAGCTTCGAAGCCTGCGGGCGCTTTTCGAGTTCAATTCGCATGCGCGGGCTCCAAATGGGTCTTGGATTCGTGCAGCCCGCCCATCAGCAGACCAATCTTCTCCCGCGTCAGGTCGTTCGCCGGATAGGCCGGCGACAGCCGCCCTTCGGAAATCACCGCAATATCAGTCGCCACTTCGAAAATCTCGTCGAGATCCTGGCTGATGACGAGCACGGCCGAACCATTCCGAGCGAGGTCGACCAGCGCCTGACGGATGCGGCTCGCGGCCCCTGCATCGACGCCCCAGGTCGGCTGGTTGACCACCAGCACGGTCGGCTGGCGGTCCAGTTCGCGGCCAACGATGAATTTCTGCAGATTGCCGCCCGAAAGCGCGCCGGCAGCCGGATCCTCGCCGCTCTTGCGCACATCCATGGCCTCGCAAATGCGCTTGGCCGCCTGCTTGACCGCGCCGTGACGGATCACCTTCAGGAAACCGCCGCCGAGAAAGGCCTTGCGATCCGATTGCGCGCGGGCAAGCACCAGATTGTCCGACAGTTTCAGGCCCGTCACCGCGGCATGGCCCTGGCGTTCCTCCGGCACGAAACCGGCACCGAGCAGACGGCGCGCGTTGATACCCTTGGTGCCGACCGCCTGGCCACGCACATGGATCAAATCGTCCGATATCACGGTATGCTCACCGGAGATGGCATCGAACAGCTCCCCCTGCCCGTTGCCGGCCACGCCGGCAATCGCGAGAATTTCTCCGGCACGGACGCGGAACGAAATATCCTTCAGCGAAATGGCAAACGGGGTGCGCGCAGGAACCGTAAGGCCGGCGACCTCCAGCTGGATATCACCCTTCTTGCCAAGTCCCTCATGCTGAACGCTGGCGACATCGCTGCCGACCATCATGCGCGCGAGCGAGCCGGTTGTTTCCTGTCGTGGATCGCAGGCGCCGGTCACCTTGCCATGGCGCAGCACAGTGGCGCGCGAGCAGATGCGCTGCACCTCCTCCAGCCGATGGCTGATATAGAGGACCGAGCGGCCTTCATCCCTGAGCTGGAACAGCGTCTCGAACATGCGATCGGCTTCCTGCGGCGTCAGCACCGAGGTCGGCTCGTCGAGAATGATCAGCTTCGGGTTCTGCAACAGTGCGCGCACGATTTCGATGCGCTGGCGCTCGCCAACGGAAAGATCGGCGACATGCGCGTGCGGATCGAGCGGCAGGCCATAGGCGCGCGACAGGCTGGCGGCCTCCTCGACGATCTTCCCGATCGGAACGCTGTCATCAAGAGAAAGCGCGATATTCTCGGCGACCGTCAGCGCCTCGAACAGCGAGAAATGCTGGAACACCATGCCGATGCCGAGCTTGCGCGCGTCGCCGGGCGAAGCGATGGACACGGGTTTACCCTGCCAGACGATCTCGCCCGCGGTCGGCTCCAAAACGCCGAACAGCATCTTCACGAGAGTGGATTTGCCTGCGCCATTTTCACCCAGCAGAGCGTGGATCTCGCCCGGCTGGATGTCCAGATCAATTTCATTACAGGCAGCAAAGCTACCGAACAGCTTCGTCAGTTTTCGAACCGACAATAACGCACCGGCTGCCGGCATATCGGATGACGACACGTTCCCCTCATTTCTTTCCCAACAATCCGCCCTTTTGGATCTATGGGATCAGCAGCGTAGTTCCACTCGTTTTTCTTGATTCCAGATCCGAGTGCGCGCGCCCTGCATCGCTCAGCGGATAGGTCTGGCTGATATTGATACGCACTTTGCTGCTTTGCACAACAGCAAATAATGCGTCCGCACTGGCTCTTAACTCCTCAGGCGTGCCGATATAGGCGAACAGACTGGGCCTTGTGGCGAAAAGCGAGCCTTTTTGATTGAGGATGGCAAGGTTAAAATTCTCTATCGGACCAGAGGACTGACCGAAGGTTACCCACAGGCCGCGCGACTTCAGGCAATCGAGAGACTGTGGAAACGTATCCCGGCCGACCGAGTCATAAACGACATCGACACCCTTGCCGCCGGTGATTTCCTTGACACGATCGGCGAAGTTTTCGCGGCTGTAGTCGATCACATGATCATAGCCATGCTCAAGCGCCAGCTTGACCTTCTCCGGCGAGCCGGCTGTGCCGATCACGGTGGCGCCAAGCGCCTTTGCCCATTGTCCGGCAATCAATCCGACACCGCCGGCGGCAGCATGGAACAGCAGTACCGTTCCGGGACCAACCTTGAAGGTACGGTTGAGCAGATACTCCACCGTCATCCCCTTCAGCATCATCACGCCAGCGGTTTCGAGCGGAATATCGTCGGGAACCTTGACGAGATGGCGGGCCTCGATATTGCGCTCGACACTGTAGGCGCCGTCGCTGCCGACATAGGCAACACGATCGCCAACGGCAAAGTCGGTCACGCCCGAGCCGACAGCAGTAATCGTGCCGGCTGCTTCCTTGCCGAGCGGCAACGGAAAATACGGCGCCTTGTAAAGGCCCGAACGGAAATAGACGTCGATGAAATTCAACCCGATCGCGACATGGCGGATCTGCACCTCGCCGGCGCCCGGCGGCGGCAGGTCCACTTCCTCCAGCTTCATGACGTCAGGGCCGCCGTTTTGATGGATGCGAATGGCCTGGGTCTTTTTCATGACGCGCAAATCCTATTGACGTCCGAGGGACGGGAAAAACTGCAACACGCCGCCGATGCAATAGAGATAGATGCCGCTGAGAACAAACAGGACAACAGCCCAATGCGGCATGACGAAATGCATCAGCAGCGAATAGACGCCGAGCGCGGACCAGAACAGGAAGATGCCGAGATTAAGCGGCCGCAGCCGCTTGACGCGCACCGGATGCAGGAAATTGATCGGCAGGAAGGTGAGGACGACAGAGACGCCGACGATAATCATGGCGGTCGTCGCATTGGCGCCGATGACGAACAGCGTGAAGACCACCATGTTCCAGACGACGGGGAAGCCGGAGAAGAAATATTCATCCGTCTTCATGCCGGTATCGGCGTAGTAGATAGCGCTGGAAACAACGATCATGCCGGCGGCAACGAAGGACCAGGGCTCGCCGATCATGCCGCTTTCATAGAGCGCGAAGGCCGGCAGCAATACGTAAGTCACATAATCGATAATATTGTCGAGCGTGTCGCCGGACCAATTTGGCAGAACTTCCTTGACGCGAACCTTTCGAGCAATCGGCCCGTCGATACCATCGACGAGCAGCGCCAGACCAAGCCACCAGAACATGTCGACAAAGCGATGTTCTGCCGCCGCGACAACGCCGAGAAAGGCGAGAAAAGAGCCGGATGC
Source organism: Rhizobium sp. (assembly GCA_036383055.1). GTDB lineage: Bacteria > Pseudomonadota > Alphaproteobacteria > Rhizobiales > Rhizobiaceae > Rhizobium. Next base: position 39,914 of record DASVPC010000137.1, read on the forward strand.
CGTCAATATATGCACGGAGAAGGCACGAATCTCCGCATAAGGCACCCGTTTGTAATTGAAGACTTTCATCCGCCCCACTGCTCGCCTGTTTATTCACCTGCCCCGGCAGGTGATTTTTCTCGCTAATATGCATCGTTTGCCCGGTACCGCCAGCGCAAAAGCTTTATTTCCAGTGCACGCTATAGCGTGTAGCCGTCATTTTCACCCATTGCGATGTTTCATCCCATGGATTTCAACAGGCTAAGCGCTTATTTTCAGGAAGAAGACAAGTGAGGCATGGATATGAAGCAGGTTGAAGTGGCTGTCATCGGCGGCGGCCTAACAGGGATGGTGGCGGCAATTGCGCTGGCGCGTGGCGGAAGATCCGTCGCTCTGGTGGCTGCGCCCTATACCAAGACGGACCGGCGGACCACGGCGCTGATGGATCAATCGATTCGCTTCCTGGAGCGTTTGGCGCTGTGGGAGAAGATCGCGCCGTCCACCGCCGCGCTGACAACGATGCAAATCATCGACGGCACGACCCGGCTGCTACGCGCGCCGACCGTTTCCTTCCGCGCCTCGGAAATCGGCCTCGACGCCTTCGGCTACAATATCCCCAACGCCGTGCTGCTCGACAGCCTCAGCGAAGCTGTCAAGGCGGAAGGCAATATCACGCTCATCGAGACGACCGCTTCCGAGGTCGCCATCCGCGACGGTGGCGTCAGCATCACGCTTGAAGATGGAGATGCGGTTGAAGCTGGCTTCGTCGTCGGTGCGGATGGGCGCAATTCGATGGTGCGGGAAACGTTGGCGATCAAGGTCAAGAGCTGGTCCTATCCGCAATCGGCCATGGTGCTGAACTTCGCGCATTCCCTTCCACATCAGAACATCTCGACGGAATTCCACACCGAGAGCGGGCCGTTCACGCAGGTTCCCTTGCCCGGCAACCGCTCCAGTCTCGTCTGGGTACAAAAGCCGGCGGAGGCCGCCACCAATGCGGAGAAATCGCTGGAAGAGCTCGGTCTTTTGATCGAGGAGCGCATGCAATCGATGCTCGGCAAAGTCACTGTCGAGGATAATGTGCAGGTCTGGCCGCTCTCCGGTATGACGGCGCATCGCTTCGGCAAGGGTCGCGCCACGCTGATCGGCGAGGCCGCCCATGTCTTCCCACCGATCGGCGCGCAAGGCCTGAACCTCAGCCTGCGCGACATCCTGGCGCTGACCGATGTTCTCTGCGACCGCGCCGATCAGCCGATTGCCGCTTCCGCCGGAGATAGTTTCGATCGCAAGCGGCGCACGGATATCCTCAGCCGGACGGCGAGCGTCGATCTGCTGAACCGCTCGCTGCTATCCGATTTCCTGCCGGTGCAGATGCTCCGGGCCGCCGGCCTGCACGTCCTCTCCGCCATCCCGCCGCTGCGCAACGTCGTCATGCGCGAGGGCATTGAGCCCGGCGGCAGCCTGCGCGGCTTTACCTCGATGCTACGGGAAAAGCTGCGCCGGTAAGGTGCCGGACTTGATCAGGTAAAGCAGCAGCGACACCGTCACCACGGAACATGCCGTGGTGATGAGGATGGTTGCGGAGGCCCGCTCCTGCCAGACGCCATATTGTTGGCCGATGACGAAAACATTGGTTGCCGTCGGCAAGGCGGCAAGCAGCACCGCCGATTCGATCCAGATCGGATCGAAGCCCCCAACCATCTGCAGCACGAGATAGACCACCAGCGGATGCAGGATGAGTTTTGCCGGCACGATATAGCCGATCTCGGCCGGAATGCGCTCTAGCGGACGAAGGGCAAGCGTCACGCCCATGGCAAACAACGCGCAAGGCGCGGCGGCCTGGGCGAGATAATCGACGAAACGCTGGAAAGCGACCGGCTGGTGGACCGAAAAAGCGGCAGCGGCAAAGCCAAAGGCGGTCGACAGGATGAAGGGATGCAGCAGAACCTTCCGGGCGATATCGATGGCAATCCGACCCGGTGAACGCTTGTCGCCGCCTTCGATGGCCATCAGCGCCGGCGCGACGATGAAATGCAGCGCGTTCTCGAAGCAGACGATGAGGGCCACGGGAACGGCCGCCTTCTCTCCCAGCGCCAGCAACGCCAGACCCGGCCCCATATAGCCGATATTGCCGTAGGCACCGGCAAAGGCCTGGATCGTGCTATCGGCCAATGAGTTACGGCGCAGGACACGCCCGACCAGAAACACCAGCAGGAAGATCGAATAGGTCGCGGCGATGTCGGTGACGATGAAGTCGACGCGCGTCAGCTGCTCGATCGGCGTCTGCGAAACCAGCTTGAAGAACAGGGCCGGCAGTGCTGCGTAGATGATGAAGGTATTGAGCCAGCCGAGCGCCTCTGCCGGCTGTTTCGTGATGCGTGCGGCGATGTAGCCGATCAGGATCAGGCCGAAGAACGGCAGCAACAGACCGACAATGTCAGCCATCGGGGTCAGCCATCGGGCATTTTCCACTCTGATGATGAAAACAGGAACGGACGATGACGTCCGGCTTAGCCGATTTTCATCAGGATTGGAAAGGTCTGCTGAAACCAGATCGCCATATCGCTGACATAGCCGAATATGAAGGCCAAACCGGTGAGCACCAGAAACCCGCCCATGACCTTCTCGACGGTGCCGAGATGGCGGCGGAAGCGGACCAGGAAGCTCATGAAGGCCCCGGAAAAGCCGGCAGCGATCCAAAAAGGAATGGCGAGCCCCAGCGAATAGATGGCGAGCAGCCCGGCACCGGCGCCGATCGTCTCGCGCGACGCCGCAACCCCGAGGATCGCTCCGAGCACCGGACCGATGCAGGGCGTCCAGCCGAAGGCGAAGGCAAGGCCCATGACATAGGCGCCCGTCAGCGTCGCCGGCTTGCCGCCGCCTTGGAAACGCGCCTCGCGCGCAAGGATGCCGAGCTGGAAAACACCGAGAAAATTCAAGCCCATGATGACGATGATCAGGCCGCCGATCTTGGAGAGGATATCGAGATGCTGGCGCAGCAGCATGCCGATCGACGAGGCACCCGCGCCGAGCGCGATGAAGACGGTCGCAAAGCCGAGCGTGAAGAACAGTGCTGAAAATAGCACATTGCCGCGGACACTCGGCCCGCGCGCCACCGCCGCTCCGCCGCCGCGAAACTGCTCGACGGAAATGCCGGCCATGTAACAGAGATAGGGCGGCACCAACGGCAGGACGCAGGGCGACAGAAAGGAAAGTGCCCCGGCGAGCAAGGCACTCAGAAGCGAGATATCGGCAAGCGACACGATAGACTCCGGCGATGTCATTCAGCCGTCTTACTAGCCTCGCGCGAACCGGAACGCCAATCACCTTTTCGCGGGTAGTGCGGAGATGATGAGAGCATCCGGCTACGTCATGAACATTACGGCAATCGGCAGATCTGTTGGCAGTATGAAGACCGTCGCGGAGACCAACTGGATGTGTTCATCCGGGCCGAGAACCGGTCCTTTGCCGAAATCACCCCTGCAGACGTTCCAGACAGAAATTGATGTCTCCCTCTACCTGGCGCGCGAAATATGCGCTGCCAGGTCAAGGCAACGGCAAGCATAACCCCATTCGTTGTCGTACCAGGCGACGAGCTTGGTCAGTCCGCCCCCAATCTGCATGCCGGCGAGCGCGTCGACGATCGAAGAATGCGGATTGCCGCGCATATCGGTCGAGACGACGGGCTCGTCGCAATAGGCAAGAATACCGTGCATCGCGCCTGCCGCCTGCTCGCGGAGCATCGCGCAGATGTCCTTATAGGACACGCTTTCTCTGAGCCGGCATGTGAGATCGATCATCGATACGTCCGACACTGGCACGCGCACCGCCATGCCGTTGATCCGTCCATTCAGTTCGGGGATTACCTTGCCGACCATGCGCGCCGCGCCGGTCGTCGCCGGGATGATGTTCTCGAGGATGCCGCGCCCGAACCGCCAGTCCTTGCGCGCCACGCCGTCGACCGTGTTCTGGCTCGAGGTTGTCGCGTGGACCGTCAGCATCAGCGCCTCTTCGAGGCCGAAAGCGTCGTTCAACGCCTTGGCGAGCGGCGCGACACAATTCGTCGTGCACGAGGCATTCGAGACAATGTTTTCTCCGGCATAGTCGATCGCGTTGACGCCCATCACGAAGACCGG
>DASVPC010000138.1:0-77153 GCA_036383055.1 Rhizobium sp.
CTGGTGGACACACCGGAGCAAACCGCGGTTCGAACCATATCCGAATTGGCCGACGCTCTCGGGGTGAATGCTTCGACATTGACGCGACTTTCGCAAAAACTCGGCTTTGCCGGGTTCAGCGATTTCCAGAGTGTTTTCCGCCAGGCATTCTCATCCGGCGACCGCTACTTCTACAGCCGCCAGGCGGGTCGTCTGCTGTCCACGAAAGAGGACAGCGAGGAAGAGCTGCACATCTTCGACAGGCTTGGCCTGGAGACCAAGAGCAACATCGACGGCTTTCTGGCGCAGCTCGAGCCAAACTCGCTGCTGGAAACCGCTGATCTGCTTGCAAACGCCCGCCGTGTCAGGGTCCATGGCGTCCGTCAGTTTCATGCATTTGCGAGTTTCCTGACCTACGGGCTGGGAATGTTGCGGAGCGATGTCTCTCTCCTGGACGCACCTCGCCTTGGCGTCGCCGAAGCTCTGGCTCAACTGGAAAAAGGGGATGTTGTCGTCGTTGCCAGCTGCGCGCCATACACACGCAGCGTCGCAAACGTGGCCGAAATCGCAGCCAAGCTCGGCCTCATCGTCGTAGCGGTGACGGACACACGCGCCTCCCCTCTCGTCGGCCCCTCCCGGCACGCATTTTTCGTGCCCCATGCGAGCAGCTTTTTCAGCAACAGCATGGGCGCCTACATCGTGTTCTGCGAAGGCCTGCTTAATCTTGTGGCCCGCGAAATGGGCGAGCGCGCAATGACGAGCCTTGCATCGAGAGAAGCCTTGATCGGATCGATGAGAGTAGAGGTTTAGGCCGGTGTAGCATGCTGACAAGCGATGAGAGCTGAGCCAAAACTACCCGCCTCATCGGATCCAAATATGCGGACGCCTTGCTCAGCGATCGCAATAATGTCCTCTTCCGCCTCGACAGAAAGGATAAAACGCATTATCTGCCGCCGCGCGTCGTTTCCCCGCGTGCGACTGCCGCAGCAAAGAGTTCGTCCTTCGACCGGCTGCCAACACCACCTTTGAGACCGTCATCGACGAAGCGTTGCATGGCAGCAATCTTATCATTGCGCACTTGGTCTCTTCGAATCAGGTCGCGGACATAGTCACTGGCGTTGGAATACCGCCCGGTCTTGGCTTGCGCCTCGACCCAATCTTTCATTGGATCTGGTAAAGCTACGTTCATCGTAGCCATTCGAACCTCCAGATTGTGTTGAGCTAGCTGGACTTGGCAAAGTTTGTCAACTCGATCCCTTTTGACATAGAGGCGCACCCAAACAAGTTCACTCTCCACACATCGCGCACCACGCCGCAATAGCACGATCTCGATCGTGTAAAATCCCGACCCCAAATGACCGCTCTTGAACGTTACCGAACCGTCGATGCGGTTGTTTGAATGCCAGAGGCCGGCCTCAACAGGTGAACAAGAATCTCTGCTCAGGGAATCTTCGCTACAGTTCCGCTTGAGATGACTCTCCGATTCAGTGACTGCGTCGATGCGCGAGGTCTTCATTCCCGCTCGTCAAGGGCGCCCGGGTCCAGTTGCGGCCAGATCCTGGCCTCCGCCGCCGATCAAGCGCTCCCAATTCCGATGTGCAAACTTTGCCTTATCGGCAGCGTTGAGCGCGAGTCCCTCGACAAAACGACGCGCTTCGCCTCCAGGGCGGTACTGATACGGATAGTCGGTCGAGAACAGGATGCGGTCGGAGCCTACGGCATCGATGGCCCGCTGCAAATAGGCCGCGCTGAACATGCCGCTTGCGGTCAGATAGAGATTGTTGCGGATATAATCGATGAATGGCCGCTGGAGCTTGGACACCCGATCAAGCATGACAAGCCGCTCAAGATAGAAGAGCACCAGCTCGCCCCAGTGGCCCAGAATCACCTGAAGCTTGGGATAACGGTCGAAGACGCCCCCCAGGATCAGGCGCACGAACTGGATACCCGCCTCGAAATGCCATCCGAGGGCGAATGTGGACAGAGCGAGATCGATGGGCGCGCCGAAACCGGCATAATAGGAGTCGCGCACGCTCCTCGGCGGAATTTGCGGGTGGATCAGCAGCGGCACATTGAGCTCAGCCGCGCAGGCGAATGTCGGCTCGAAAATCGGATGATCCAGATTTTTGTCGCCGACCCGCCCAAAAAGAACGGCACCCTTGCAGCCAAGGTCCTTGACAGATCGCCGCAACTCCAACGCCGCGGCGTCAGCCTCTGCGGATGGCAGCACTGCCATCGCCTGAAAACGAGACGGATTGGCAGCCACAGCCCCCACCAGCAAATCATTCGCGCGGCGAGCGAGATCGATGCCACGGTGACCCAGATTGTTGAGGCCCGGCGTCGTCAGGGAGAGAACCTGAATATCGACACCAGTCTCGTCCATCAGGGCCAGCCGTTGTTCTCCAAGATCGGCGAGCCGTTCGCCGATCACACCCGGATTGAGGCCAAGCGTCCCGTCATCGGCGCCGGGTATGGTATTCCACGCATGCTTCACCTCATCGGGAAGGACATGCTCTTCGATCGCGATGATCTTCATCTCTGAAATCCTAAAATCCGTGTCATCGACGGCGCCAAACGACGCGCCACGTTTCATCATTTCGCGTGGATGTGAGGATCAGCTGATCATCGACGAAGCTGTATGCCCGCGGTAAATCCTGTCCCACAAGCTCGCGAACCAACGCTCCGTCGACCCGATAGACGAAGATGCTGTTCAGGGGGTCGAGTGTAATCGTACCGTAGCTCGCTTCGTATCCACCACGGTTATACGCGCTGTCGGCATGACCGGGGTCGAGGTTGCGAACCTGGACCGCCATGTGGCCATCACGCGTAAAGACGAGGAGACCTTCCACCTTGGCCGTCCTCATCGCTCCGTTCGCATCGGGCTGCTCGATCGTTAAGAGGTGCCAAGCACCCTCCAATCGGCCAATCACCTCGGCATTGGCCTGCTTGCGCATACCCGCAACGGTCTTCATTGGCCGAACTCCTGTACGTTTTTATCCTCGGTCACTTCAGCCCTCGCCTCTCGTAGGAAGCGTAGCTCCGCCAAAGCGGAGCCGAAGATATCCGGAAATTGTCGTTCAGCCCTTCGTCGTCAGTTGATCGACAAGAGCTTGACCGACGCCGTGCGCGGAAGCGGGATTCTGCCCCGTAACCAGGCGGCCATCGGTCACGACATTCTCGGACCAATTGGGCGCTGCCTGATGCAATGCGCCGCGCTTCTTGAGAGTGGTCGCGAGGAGATAAGGCACAACATTCGTGTATTTGACCTCAGCCTCCTCCTCGTCGGTGAAGGAGGCAAGCTTCTTGCCCGCCACGAGATAGCTGCCGTCGGAGAGTGTCGCGTTCACCAGCGCGGCCGGGCCGTGGCAGACCGCCGAGACGATGCCGCCGGCTTCCCAGATGTCACGGATGACCGTCTGCACGGCCAAGCTGTCGGCAAAGTCCCACATCGTACCGTGGCCGCCGGCGAAGAAGACCGCCGAGTAGCGCGATGGATCGAGATCCCTCAGAACCAACGAGTCCGCCAGTGCGCTGCGGAAGTCCTTGTCCCTCCAGTAATGGGCGTTAGCCGCATCGGACAGATCGAAGAAGTCGATCGGCGGGTGGCCGCCCCGGATCGAGGCAATCTCATAGGGGATCCCCGCCTTGTCGAAGACGTCGAGCGGATGGGTCAATTCGACCATCGCGAAGCCGGTCGGCTCGCCGCTGTCGCCGCGGATCGGATGGCTGGTCACCACACACAGGATGGGCTTGATCGTGCTTGTCATGGATTTGGGGTTCCTCAGAATTTAAGCGAGGCCATGTCGATGACGAAGCGATACTTCACGTCGCTCTTCAACATGCGCTCATAGGCTTCGTTGATCTTCTGGATGGGAATGATCTCTATGTCCGAGACGATGCCGTGCGCTCCGCAGAAATCCAGCATCTGCTGGGTTTCCGGCACGCCTCCGATGAAGGAGCCTGAGATCGCCCGGCGGCCGCGCACGACACCCCCAGCATTTACCGGCGTGCCGAGCGGCCCCAGGTAGCCGACGAGGACAAGTATGCCTTCCAGCGCCAAGGTTGGCATGTACGGATTGACGTCGTGATCGTAGGGAACCGTGTCGATGATGACGTCGAAGCGGCCGGCGACGGCTTTCATCTGCTCCACATCGCTCGACAGCACGACATGGTCCGCGCCGAGACGGAAGGCGTCTTCTTCCTTGCCGGCCGAGCGTGTGAACAGGGTGACATCGGCGCCAAGAGCTTTGGCGAGCTTCAGGGCCATGTGGCCGAGCCCGCCCAAGCCGATCACCGCGACCTTGCTATCCTTGCCGACGTTCCAGCGGTGCAGCGGCGACCAGGTCGTGATGCCCGCGCACAACAACGGAGCGGCGCCCGCCGGATCGAGCCCGTCGGGCAGCGACAACACGAATTTGTCGCGAACGACAATGGAATCCGAGTAGCCGCCGTACGTGATGCTACCATCCTGCCGATCGCTACCGTTATAGGTGAAGGTCGGCCCCTCGACGCAGTCCTGCTCCCAGCCCTTGAGACAGGGCTTACAATGCTGGCAGGAATCGACCATGCAGCCGACCCCGACCATGTCGCCAGCCTTAAAGCGCGACACGCCCGCTCCAACCTCACGCACCCGGCCGATGATCTCGTGACCGGGCACGATCGGGTAGGCCGTGAAGCCAAAATGATCACGGACCAGATGGACGTCCGTATGGCAGACGCCGCAATAGAGGATATCGATGACGACGTCATCCGGCCGTGGCGCGCGCCGTTCGAAGGCGAAGCGTTCTAGCGGGCCAGTGGCCGATTGAGCTGCGAAGCCCAGTGCGTTCATGATGCTTACTCCGAATTGTCGGGCCAGCGACGCTGGCTGACGGCCGCACGGCTCTGCCACGCGCCCGATGGCTCAAGCGCGAGCGAGGGATCAGGCGTTGCCGGGGGCGAACAGCGATTCCCAGTTGATAAAGGGGCCGAGCGGGATCACGTCCCAGCCGATCAGGCCGGCCTTGGCGAGAGGAAACTCGGCGAGTGCCGTTTTGGCCGCTTCGACGGTCGCTGCTTCGGCGATGATGGCAACGCCGGGGCGGTCCTGACGGAAGTAGATGTCGCGGATGATGCCGCCCTTGTACATCTGCCAGGCGTGGCGAGCCTCGTCCTGCATATGCGGCTGATACTGATCCAGCGAAGCGCCGGGCTGTGGGACGTCGAGACAAAGCAATTTCATGGTCAGGTTCCTTGGTTTGGGTTTGTGGTTAGGCGGACTGAAACCGGCTCGTCGTCTCCGCCACACGCCGGCCGAGATACTGAGCCGTCCTCAGGTCGCTGCCGATCAGCGCGACGTCGGGGGCCTGATCCACGTTCGATTGGGTCATGACCCCCAGCCAGCTTCCCAGCCGATTGAGATCCTCTACGCTACCGGTGCTGCTGCTGTTGCCCGGCATCAAGTCGAGGCCGACCCAGATCATGCCGTGCTGGGCTGCGAACAGTGCCATCGATATGAGCGAGTTCAGCTTGTCGCCGTGCTGGGCTCCAGAATTGGTGAAGCCGGCGGCAATCTTGTTGCGCCACTTCTGGGCCGACCAGGCCGCCTTGGTCGAATCTTCGAAGAATTGCTTGAGCTTGGCGCTAATCAGGCCGTTATAGGTCGGCGATCCGAAGATGATGGCATCGCTCCGCTCCAGCGCCTCCCAATCCATCGGGCCGTCCGCGACGGCGATAAGTTTCGCCTCGGCCACCTGTACTTCGCGCACTCCGGCCGCGATAGCTTCAGCGACGCGCGCGGTGTGGCCAAAGCCACTGTCATATACGATTGAAATCAACAACTTGATCGCCTTCCTGCAACGAAACTACGCATGACGGGAGGACGATTTGAGCTGACTAGCTCTGGTCGTCCTGAAATTGTCACTTGCTTGGTCTCATCGATATCGTAGAATGGCATTCAGCAGTGGCGATTGTTTTTCACTTGTTTATTTCCCTGAATTCCGCAATCGCGTCATAAAGGCGTCTGAAAAGGTTTCTCCGTGCGCGACAGATTTGACGGGATACAGGTTTTTGTGGAAGCGGTCGAAGCTGGGGGGTTCAAAAGAGCAGCCGATCGGCTCTCCCTCACACCTTCGGCCGTCGGCAAGGCCATTGCGCGTCTGGAAGAGCGACTTGGCGTTCGCTTGTTTCAACGAACGACCCGCACGCAAAGTCTGACTGAAGACGGCCAGCAATATTACGAGCGATGCGTGCGCGCCATCGAGGAATTGCGCACGGGCGAATCCCTGCTAGAAACTGGACGGCGCGAAGTCGTCGGCAAACTTCGCGTATCGCTGCCCGTGTTGTTCGGCCGCTACTGCGTCGCGCCCATCCTGCGTGCCTATGCGCGCCAGCATCCGAAGCTTGAACTCGAGCTCAGCTTCAATGACCGCCAGGTCGATATGATCGCCGATGGCTTCGACCTCGCCGTTCGCAATGGCGCACTCGGCAATGGAACCTCGCTGCGTGCACGGCGGCTTGTCAGCCAACGCAAGGTGCTGTGTGCCTCTCCGGCCTATATCGCGACGCACGGACAGCCGCACTCCCTTGCCGATCTCGGAGATCGCGACACGCTGGTTTACTGGCGCAACGATTATGCATTGCCATGGCAGCTTCCCGACTTGTCCGGCAACCTCGTAGACGTGCCTGTCACTTCCCGGCTGCGTTTTGACGACCTTGAGGCAATTACCGATGCCGCAATCGAAGGCATGGGGCTTGCTTGGCTTCCTTATTGGCTCATCAGCGACCGCATACGCGCAGGCGATCTGGTCGAACTCTGGGCGGACAGGCCAAACGCTACGGTAGAATCCTACGTAGTCTGGCCAGCGGCACAGCATCTGCCGTTGCGCTCGAGGCTGGCGATCGACGCCTTGGCGAGTGAATTGCCGAAACGCTTCAGCCAAGAGATCCGCTAGGCCGGATCGATCTGGAGACGGAAGACCAAAATCTTGCGATATGACCTCGGCGCAGTGATCCGCTCACATGTCCAAAGATTGCCATTGCCGGTCGTCAACCCCCTAGCGATTGGGGACGCCGATCACGTCGTCATTGGCAATAAGAACGAGTTGCCGCACGGCCACAATGATGTCGTCCAGGGTCGCGTTTCGTTGCGCTCGACGCCGCTGCGCTAGGCGAGGCTCGCGCCCGAAGGGATGACAAGAAAAAGATTGAAAATGCGATGGTAAAATCGCCGTGTCGGCGCCGGCGCTTGCAACCCACTGCCGACTCGCCAGCTCGGCATCGACAATGCGGATAACCGATTCTACCCCGTTGCCGCCCGGGAACTCGAGAAGCCCCGTACGATCTTTTCCAAGATCGGAAATTGAATTTCGACTACTCTCCCCGGAACTTCGATTGGGTGATCAGCACCTCGCGCGCGATCTGATCGAGCGGCAGGACACGATCGACGCCGCCCTTGGCGATCGCTTCTTTCGGCATACCGAAGACAACGGACGTCGCCTCGTCCTGGGCGACCGTATAGGCGCCGCTCTGGTGCATTTCCAGCAATCCGCGAGCGCCGTCATCCCCCATTCCGGTCATGATGATCCCCATGGCGTTCGCCCCGGCCGCGCGTGCGGCCGAGCGGAAGAGAACGTCCACCGAGGGGCGATGACGAGAGACGAGCGGACCGGTTTTGACCGCCACATGATATCGCGCGCCCTGACGCTCTAGCAGCACATGCCTGTCGCCGGGAGCAATCAGAACGTGACCGCGCAACACCGGATCGCCGTCGGCGGCCTCCTTGACCTCGACGGCGCAGAGGCCATTGAGGCGCTTGGCGAAGGCGGCGGTGAATTTCTCCGGCATATGCTGGACAATCACCATGCCCGGTGCGTTCGCAGGCAAGGCTTCGAGAAACTGCCGTAGAGCTTCCGTTCCCCCCGTCGAGGCCCCGACGCAGGTCACCATTTCCGTCGTCTTTGCCATGGCGCGTCCCGTCGGGGGCGGCAGCATCACATCGGCGGTCAGCTTGGCAGTCGGAACGGAGGCAGAGGCGGTCCGGACCGTACCTGGTGCATGGCGCGCACCTCCGAGCCGGGCGTGCGAAGCGCTCTTCACCACTTCACGTATCCGCATCGCGTCGTCGGCAATACTATCGGCCGCGCCGATCTTCGACTTCAGGATGATATCGACGGCCCCGGCTTCGAGCGCCTGCAGCAATGTCTCCGAACCCGTTTCAGTGAGAGACGAACACATGACGACCGGGATCGGCCGCTGCGACATCAGTTTGCGCAGGAACGTGATCCCGTCCATGCGTGGCATTTCGACATCGAGCGTGATGACGTCGGGGATCTCCTCCTGGATCTTGCGTGCCGCCATGAAGGGGTCGGAGGCCACGCCCATGATTTCGATATCCGGATCCTCCGTCAGCACCCGGCTCAAGGTCTGCCGGACGCTGGCGGAGTCGTCGATGATGAGGACGCGGATTTTCTTACCCATGTCAGCCTATCTCAAACGCGTTGGAAGACGGTGTTCGAAACCGGCACCAGGGGCAAGTCGAAACCAGCAACCGATTCCGAATGGCCGATGAACAGATACCCCCCTTTCGCCAGGCAATCGCACAGCCGGGACAAAACGCGCACCTGCGTCTGCTTGTCGAAGTATATCAATACGTTACGGCAGAAGATCATGTGCATCGGCTCGCCAATCGGGTACTTGCTGTCCATCAGGTTCATGCGGGCAAAACCGATGCGGCTGCGCAGTTTCGGCACGATCCTCACCTCGCGCTTTTCGGGATGCCGTGCCGTCATGACGTATTTGCGGTAAAGCGCATTGGGGACCGGTGCGAGCAGATCTTCCGCATAGATACCGGTGCGCGCCACCTTCAAAACATCGGTGCTGAGGTCGGTTGCGAGAATATTATAGGTGACGTCGCTGCGACCCTCAGCGAATTCGGCAAGCACCATCGCCATCGTATAGGGTTCGGCCCCCGTCGAGCAGGCAGCACTCCATGACCGGATAACTCTTGCTCCCCTGCCGACGAGCGACGGCAGGGCGACGGTCTGCATATAGTCGAAATGCTTGGCTTCCCGGAAGAAATCGGTCTTGTTCGTCGTCACCGCGTCGATCAGATGGATTCCTTCCTGCTCCAGCCCGCCGTGATTGAAGAGAAAGTCGCAATAGTCGTCGAAGGTCGAATAATGCATCGCGCGAAGGCGCCGGCGCAGCCGCCCCTCCAGCATCGTCAATTTGCTCGAGGGCATCTTGATGCCGCTATAGTCGTATATGAAACGGGAAAGGAGATCGAAATTACGCTGGCTTATACGATCGCCCGGCAGCTGGATCTCCGCCATCACAGCACTCATGAACGCAGCACTCCAGTTTAAGCCGCCGACTGCGGCAGCGAGATATCCTCGTGAGACAGAAGCTGGGCGAGATCGATAATGACGACGAAGCCGCTATCCCGACGGACGACGCCCTCGATGTAATTGGATCGCCAGCGAACGCCGATGTCGGGTGCCGCCTCGATCTGGTCTTGCCGGAACGGCGTCACCTCGAAAACCCGATCGGCGACAAGTCCGAGGGTGAGGATGCGACCTTCGATCGGAATATCGAGGACAAGGACGCGGGTGTGCGGCGTCGGAACCGTCCTGGACATACCAAGCTTCAGGCGAAGATCGATCGTCGGGACGCCCTGGCCGCGCACGTCGCGAAGACCGAGCAGATAATCCGGCCCGTTCGGTATCTTGAAGGCTTCCGCGTAATCGAGAATCTCGCGAACCACGTCCACCGTGACAGCAAAGATTTCCTCACCGAGGCTGAAGGTCACAAATTGAGCTTCCAGAGAGGTTGTTTCCATTGGCCTTTTCCATAGCAGGAGTGAGAGTGCGATCCCGACAGGGGGAAGGGCGGGGCGCCGTTGCACCCCGCCTGTCGCGGCTACGCCATTTCACGAAAGTCGTCGTCGTTCTGATCGGGTCCGCCCATGGCGAGATCGAGCGCGAAGCCCTTCAATCGCGCCTGCTGGGCCGATACGGTGTTGGCTGTCGGCTGGCGGGCCGTTGCGGGACGCCCTGCGGTCACGGTCGCAGGGGCCTGTTTGACCTGGACCGGGCGGGCGACCTGCCTTGCGGCGGGCCGGCCCGATGCGTTTTCGACGGTGAAGAAGGCAATCGAGCTCTGTAACTCCTCGGCCTGCGCCGCCAGTTCTTCGGAGGTCGCCGACATCTGTTCGGATGCCCCGGCATTCTGCTGTGTCCCCTTGTCGAGCTGCTGGATCGCCTCGTTGATCTGGGCGGCACCGATATCCTGCTCCCGGCAGGCGGCGCTGATCTCGGAGACAAGCTCCGCCGTCTTGCGGATATCGGGCACAAGGCGGCCCAGCATGTCGCCGGCGTCCTGCGCCGCCGTGACGGTGTTCGCCGACATCGCACTGATTTCGGCCGCGGCCGATTGGCTGCGCTCCGCAAGCTTGCGCACTTCCGAAGCGACGACCGCAAAGCCCTTGCCGTGTTCGCCGGCGCGGGCCGCTTCGACTGCAGCGTTGAGAGCGAGAAGATCGGTCTGGCGGGCAATCTCCTGAACGATGCCGATCTTCTCGGCGATGATCCGCATCGCATGAACAGCGCGATTGACGGCCTCGCCGCTTGCTTCGGCGTCCTTCGACGACTGGCGGGCGATCTTTTCCGTCTGTGCTGCGTTGTCGGCATTCTGCCTGATGTTGGCTGCCATCTCCTCCATCGCGGCCGATGCTTCCTCGGCGGCCGATGCCTGTTCGGTGGCGCCCTGGGACACCTGTTCCGAACTGGATGAAAGCTCCTGGCTGCCCGAAGAAACATTGTCCGAGGCCGACAGGGCGTCGGCCACGACGCCACGCAGGCGTTCGACCATCTGCTGCAGCGCGATGCCGAGCGTATCCTTGTCCGACAGTGGCTTCGGGGAGATCGTCAGATCGCCGTTCGAGATCTTGTTGGCAATCTCGGCAGTGTTGCGCAGATTGGATGTCATCTGGCGCATGGCGTTGACGAGATCGCGGATTTCGTCGTTCGTCTTATGCTCGATTTCTTTCTGCAGATCGCCGATCGCCACCGCATCGGCAAGTTCGCCGGCGCGCTTCAGGCCGCGGCTGATACTGAGCGAAATCCACAGCGCCATAGCGGCCGAGAAGAGCAGCAGTCCTGCAACCGCGCCAATCAGGATGTTTTTCGACGTGTCGTATTGCACATTGGTCAGCTGGTCCGTCTGCTGCAGATCGGCGACGACCTCGGCGTTCAGTTCGTTCAATGCCTTGAGCAGTCGAGCTGTTATCTTCGCTCCGTCCCCCATGGAGAGGACGCCTGCCTGTGTATTCGACTCCGCCGAATTCTGTTTCGCCAGGGAGATGATGCCGTCCTGCATCTTCATCCAGTCGGGATAGGCGCCGCGGAAGTCGGCCAATTTTGCCCTTATGGCGGGGTTCGTCTCTTTGTCCAGCTTGGCGAGTATGTCCGTTATATCAGCGCGCTGCTTTTGTATCTCGTCCACATAGCTGCTGATTTCTTTGGCGTCCGTATTGATAATCGCGTCCTTTTCAGCACGGATCGAAAGATAGACCGCATCGGACAGGTCGCCCGAGAGGCGCAGGTTCGTGGCTGGCCCGGCGACGATGTCGCTGATTGCATCGTTCAGCGACGAAAGATTGACGATCGCGATCGCCGACATGCCGCACGTCATCAGGATGATCAATCCGAATGCCAATGCCAGTTTCAGTTTGATGGTGAGCCGCATCTGGTTGCCCTCTGTTTGGAGGTTCCCCTCCGGAGAATTCATGATCATTGCGACAGCTTTACCGCTGCTGTCGAACGGGACTCGTCATGAATCTCTAAAGCGCTACATGCGCAGGATATTTCCGATTGGGCACCCTATAGAATGCCCGGGCAGTTAAGGTCAGCCGGTCCACCGGAGCAGACCGACGCATCAGTTCGTGCGGACAGCGCTAGGCGCTTTCCCTGAATTCGGCATCGCTCGCGTCGGGGCCGCCCATGGAAAGATCCAGGGCGTAGCCTTTCAGTCGCGCTTGCTGGCCGCTCACAGTGTTCGCTTGATTAACGATGGTCTTGCCCCGAGCAGGTGTTGCCGATGCCCGCACGATCGGTTTGGCGGCAACCACGCGATTGGCGGCCTTGTTGCCGTTTTCCACCTTGAAAAAGGCAATCGACGCCTGAAGCTCCTCGGCCTGCGCCGCCAGCTCTTCGGAGGTCGCCGACATTTCCTCGGACGCGCCGGCGTTCTGCTGCGTCACCTTGTCGAGCTGCTGGATCGCCTCGTTGATCTGGGCGGCGCCGATATCCTGCTCCCGGCAAGCGGCGCTGATCTCGGAAACAAGCTCCGCGGTCTTGCGAATGTCGGGAACGAGCCGACCGAGCATATCCCCGGCGTCCTGGGCTGCTTTGACCGTATCGCTCGACATCGCACTGATTTCGGCGGCGGCCGACTGACTGCGCTCAGCGAGCTTTCGTACTTCCGAGGCAACGACCGCGAACCCCTTGCCATGCTCCCCAGCGCGTGCGGCCTCAACCGCCGCATTGAGGGCGAGAAGGTCCGTCTGGCGGGCAATTTCCTGAACGATGCCGATCTTCTCGGCGATGGTACGCATGGCGCCGACCGCACGGGTCACAGCCTCACCACTCGCCTCCGCGTCGCGCGCGGACTGACGGGCGATCTTCTCCGTCTGAGCGGCATTATCGGCGTTTTGTTTGATGTTGGCGGCCATTTGTTCCATGGACGCGGAGGCTTCCTCGGCTGAAGCTGCCTGCTCAGTGGCGCCTTGAGAGACCTGCTCGGAACTTGCCGACAGCTGCTGGCTGCCGGAGGAGACATTGTCGGACGCGCCAAGCGCATCCGCAACGACACCACGCAGCCGCTCGATCATCACGTTGACGTTGCCGAGCATTTCGCCGATTTCGTCCTGGCTTGCGATCTGCACCGTTTTTGTAAGATCGCCTTCCGCAACCTCCCGGATCACGGTATTAGCGCGCGCCAGTCCCTTGCTGATAGTGCTGGCGATCCAGTAGGCGGTGATGGCGGCGATTGCGAGCGCGGCCGCGGCCACGCCCACCATCATGTTTCGGGTGTTCGCATATTGAGCATCCGAGTTATCGTCGGCATCCTTCATCTTCTGTTTTTCGATCGCCAGCATTTGGCCGAGCGCATGGTCAATATCGTTGGCCGTCTTGCGCGCATCGGTGACCGAAACGGTATTCGCGCCAGCCTTATCGCCGGCATTGAGCAACTGGCGGATCTTGTCATCCGACTGGAAAATACGGGTCACCGTGGTCTCGATCTCGGTCCACTGCGCCCGGTTCTCTCCCGTGGCGATCTTGTCGACGGCGGTCAGGGCGTTCGTCAGGGCCGCGCGAGCGCTATCGCCAGCCACAATGGCGGCCTTTGCGTCGTCATCGGTGAGGGCCAACAGGAGATTCTTCTGCTGACGGATCACCTGAAGCTGCGAGATATTGACCTGCTGGGTGAGTTCGAGGCGCGCTGCCGGTCCTTCAAGCACATCGCTGATCGTATCGTTGAACGCGCTGAGGCTCAGGATGCCGTAAGCGGCGGTGCCGATCAGCATGAGAATAATGAAGGCAAAAGCCCCGACCAGTTTAGTTTTGATGGTTAGGCGCATCGCAAAAATCCTCTCGTTCTTCACAGGTCACAGCGACTAGGCGGACAAGGCTCTATCGTCTCGGGCGGCAAATATGGCTTGGAGATTTGGGAGGATGATGAATTCGCCTCCGTTCCTGACCAGGCAGCGGATATAGTCGGCACGCCACCGCATCCCTATGCGGGGCGGCGCTTCGCTTGATGCTCTTGCAAGCGTGGTCACTTCGTTCACCTTGTCTGTTCGCAACCCCACCAGCGTCGGCTCGCCATCGAGATCGAGTTCGATGACGACGATGCGGCTGTCGCTTGTCGTCTCCGTGGCCTCCATGCCGAAAGCCAGGCGCAGGTCGGCAAGCGGGATAACCTTTCCACGAAAATTGATGACGCCGGCGACGAACGGCTGGCTTCCCGGGACCGTGGTCTCCGGCAACAGATCCAGGATCTCCCGGACAAGAACCGCCTCCAGGGCGAAGGTTTCTCCATTCAGGTCGAAGGTCAGAACTTCGACCTCCTCGGGATAGTGCCAATGGCTGACATCTCTTTCAGCAGCTATCTTGTTCATCCCGCCACCCGCAATTGCGCCTCCTGTTTCTGGCCGGCCACGACAAGGTGTCCGACATCGAGGATCAGGGCGACGCTACCGTCGCCGAGGATCGTGGCGCCGGAGAAAGTGGCGACGTCGCTGTGCAGTTTCGACATCGACTTGATCACGGTCTGATGGTTGCCGATGATCTGGTCGACGACGAGCCCCACCCGCTCCGCCCCGGTCGAAATGACGACGACCTTTTGATGGACATCCGGCTTTGTGCCGGTGCGGAAAAGGTCACGCAGGCGCAGGAAGGGAACGAGGGCATCGCGCAGCGAGATGAAGCTGCGGCCGCGCGAGCGCAGGTCCTCTTCGAGCGACAGCTCGAGGCATTCCTCGACGGCGGATAGCGGGATGACATACCGCCCCTCGCCGACGCGCACGAGCAAACCATCGATGATCGCCAGTGTCAGCGGGATGCGCAGCGTGACTTCCGATCCCTGGCCGGCGACGCTCGCAATGTCGATCGTACCACGCAGAGCTTCGACGGTCCTTTTGACAACGTCCATGCCGACGCCGCGGCCGGAAAGATTGGTGATCTGGGCAGCGGTCGAAAACCCCGGTGCAAAGATCAGTTGCAGAAGCTCGGCGTCGGAAAGCGATTGGCCCGGCTGGATGAGGCCTGACGCCTCGGCCTTGGCGCGGACCCGCTCGCGATTGATGCCGCGGCCGTCGTCCCTGATCGCGATAATGACCTCGCCGCCGGCCTGACTGGCCGACAGCGTCACGGTGCCGGCTTCGGATTTGCCGGCCGCAACACGGTCCTGCGATGTCTCGAGACCATGGTCGATCGAGTTGCGCACGAGATGGATAAGCGGATCCGCCAATCGTTCGATGACGGTCTTGTCGACCTCGGTGTTCTCGCCTTCGGTGACGAGTTCAATGACTTTGCCGGTCTCACGCGCCAGATCGTGAACGAGCCGACGAAAGCGGCTGAACAAGGTCGCAACCGGCACCATGCGCAACACCATCATCGTGTCGCGAAGCTCACCCGACAGCCGTTCGATTTCTTCCGATACGGCACGCAGGGCAAGATCAGCACCGGCATTCGCAAGCTGGCTGAGGCGGGACTGGGCGATAACGAGCTCCCCGACACGATCCATCAGCTCATCGAGACGTTCGGCGGGAACGCGAACGTTTTCCGCCGCCTTTGTCTGGCGGGTTTCGACTGCCGCCGTCTGCGGTTCGCGTTTGGGAACGGCGACGTCGCTGACGTCAGGTATCGCGACAGCCGCCACGAGCTGCGGCGCAGCCGGGAGGGCGAGCGGTTCGATGCTGGCACGCGGCGATGCGTCTTCCTCCTGAACGTCAAGCACCATATCGTCGAGCACGAAGATGAAGACATCGTCGATCGCCGAGCGGCCCTGTTCGCTCGTCAGCGTGACGTCCCAGGCCAGATAGAGTTCGGTGGGATTGAACGCATCAAGCAGCGGCACGACGGCCGTGTCGGCGCGAATGGTGCAGTCTCCCAGATCGCGCAGTTCGTCGAGAAGACCGAGTGGATTGGTGCCATTGACCATGCTGTTGGCGGGAAGGCTGAAGCGAATTCGCCAGCCGGTCAAATGTTTGCCAGGCGGCTGTGGGGCAGCCGGGGGAACAGGCACAGTCGCGGGCCGAGGCTCGCCTTTACCGCTAACCGCCGCCTGCAATTGGGCGAGAAGAGTTTGACCCGTATCGCCATGATCCGCGTTCGGCTGGTCAACCAGAGCCCGCATGTGATCCTGTGCCGCAAGGACTGCGGCAACAAGTTCAGCTGTTGCGGGAACCTCGCCCTTTCGGACGCGGTCGAAGGCCGTTTCGCAATGATGGGTGAAGGCGGCAAGCGCCTCGAAACCGAACATCGCGCCGGAGCCCTTGAGGGTGTGCAGGCCGCGAAAGACGGCGTCGACAAGGTCCCGGTCATCCAGGCTATGGGTGAGGTCGAGAAGGCCTGCCTCGATCTGCTCGAAGAGTTCGGCAGCTTCGGTGCGGAAGACGGCAATCGGGTCAAGCGTGCTCATCGCCCCAGCACTTTCCGTACAATTTTTACGAGGGTTTCCGGATCGAACGGCTTGGTGAGCCAGCCGGTTGCGCCGGCGGCCTTCGCCTGGCTCTTGAGCGCGGCGTCCGACTCGGTGGTCAGGAAGATGATCGGAACGCCCATATGGGCCGGCAGCTTGCGCAGCTCCTCGATCATCGTCAGGCCGTTCATGTTCGGCATGTTGAGATCGGTCACGATGATGTCGAACCGGCCGGCCTTGGCTTTCGCCAGTCCATCGGCGCCATCGACGGCTTCGGTGACGGTATAACCGGCGTTCGACAGCGCGATCTTCGTCGTCAGCCGGATGCTTGCGGAATCGTCTACGGTGAGAATGCTGGCGGTCATTGCGTTACTCCTTCATGCAACCAAAACTCATTGTCAGGGGCGCCCGCGCCGATCAGGCCGCCGCGCGTCAACACAGCGAGCAAGCTACCGGCCACGGGGCGTTTCAGGCGAAAGGCGACCTGCGCCCGCTCCGCCGTTTTCTTCGCCGACAGCAACAGCTGCGCCAGCGTCAGATCGGCGTCATGTTCATCGGTGATATCGACCAGCAGCGTCGCCGTGCCGATCGCGGCGCCGGCAAGCGCCTCTTCGACGCGCTGTTTGGTCTGCGTCGACGACTTTATCGTCAGGTCACCGGTCAAAAGCAGTGTTTGATAATCCGTGCTCAATTCCTTGCCTTTCCCACAATCCGTCCCTCACACCGAGGGATGTACGCTTCCCGCAGATGCATTGCGGGTTCAGCGTGAGCTACCGCCATGGGCAGCCGTTGAAATAGTCGCCTGCCGTTTCCGGCGGGAGATGGTTCGCTTTCGGGACGAGAATTCCGCGGCGAGCGTCGGGCTCGCCAATTCCATCTACGCTGCCGACGAGAACGGCTCACCGCTCAACTCAGTCACGTAATTCTGCACGGGTACGAGGCGCGCTACCTCGAGAGACAGCATACGGGCATTGTCCTGCGCCTTGATGAGATTGCTGGTCTTGCCGGGATCGATTGTGTAGAGCGTGCCGCCGGAGCCGAAGACATCCCTGTAGGCAGCACGCTCGATGATCGGCGTATCGAGAATATGCACGCCGCGCTCGCTGAGGAGGTCCTTGACCGCGCCGAGTGCGCGCGTCGTTACCATCGGATTAACGCGGCTGAGGATTCCCGAGAATGGGATCCGAATGCCGGATTTTTCCCGAAGATATTGTAGAAGCTCGATGACATGGGCGCCGCCTTGCGCATCCATATGTGATCCCTGGATCGGGATCAGCACATGGTCGGCATAGCCCACCGCCGTCGCAAGAAGAGTATTGCGCGCGCCCGGCAGGTCGATCAGGAGGTAGTCGCATCTCTGGCGCTCCTCGAGAATATGCTGGCCGATATTGGCGACCGTTACGTATGGAATGACGTTGATGTGTGCGAGGCCCTCGGCGGTCGCTTCCTTCCAGTGCGTGATCCATTGCTGCGGATCCGCATCGAGTATCGTTACCCGATGTCCCATTCGCGCCAGTTCGATGCCGATCAGCAGAACTGCGGTGGTCTTTCCCGCGCCGCCCTTGGTGTTCGCAAATGTGATGACGGGCATCGTCCCTGCTCCACAGGAATTATCGAGCCTTATCATCGCTCTGAGCGCCACCGTTCGGGCATGGTGGGTCGGTTTCAAGCTAGGATGTTAAGGTTAACACCCAGCTAACAAAAACACGCTCGCAACGGTCATGTCGCAAATTCCTGACGGTGTTCGCATCAAATCGCGACAGGAAAGCAGAATCCTCGATATTGTTTACCGGCCATTCTCAAATGGCGGGTAGTGTCCGGTGTCTGGACCTCTGTCGAGAGTAAAAACGTGGCTGGCAAATCTGGTATTGCGTATCTTCCCCACCCCTCCGCCGAGACATCGCTTGCTGATCGCCTCGACGGCGTACGCTCGCGGATCGAGGAGCGTTTTCTCGATGGCGGAGGCACGTTTCTATCCGTCCTCGACGTCCTCAATCGGCTGATTTCCGCTCTTGACGACTTTTCCAAGCTGCTCGACGACGAGGCCGCGCGTTCGAGCCTCGAGCAGCTCGGCAGCACCGTCAACGACGTATCCGCCTTGCCCGAGTTTGAGCAGGAACGGCAGTTGCGGGTCGCGACGGTCGCCAAATGCGAGCAGGCGCTCGGTACGCATGTCGCCGACATGCAGGAGACATTGCGCTACCTGAGAACCTTTGCGACCACCGCGAAGATCACCGGTTCACGCATCCCGGATTTCTCGACATTTGCCGACGAGATCATCAAGCGTGTACAGCAGGGCACCAAACACATCAATTTCCTCTCCGATACGATTTCGGCACTCGACGGCATTCTTGGCCGTGCTTCGACGAGCGGACAACAGACCTTGAACGATTACCGGCAGGCTGTTCCCGCCTTGGTCGGCCGATTAAACGGGAATATAGCGGAGTTTATCGAACGCCAGGGCGAGCTCTCCAAACTTGCGGTCGAAGTCAACGCCCAGACCCGCAAGGTGCAGACGAAGATCGGCATCACCCTTTCAGCGATGCAGATCGGGGATATTACGCGCCAACGCATCGAGCATTGCCAGCAGGCGATCGCCATCCTTGACGATTATCTCGCCGCTTCCAGGGACAGTGCCCTCGATGAGGAGCAGCAGGAAAGCCTCAGGGGCGCCGTACACAATCTCGTGCACGCGCAGCTGACGCAGCTGACAAGTGATTTCGATCGGGAATGCGCCACTGTCGTCAGTACGCTTCTAAGCTTCAATGCGGATATCGAGGCGCTGCTCCTTCTCCATGAACGGATGAATCGGCAGGACGGCACCACCGCTGCAAGCGCCATGCGACTGGTGGGTGCGGATATTACGTCCGTTCACGGCATCGTCCGCGATATCGACAAGGCGGCCGGTGAGGCAAACCGGTTAAGCGAAGAAACGATCCAGACGATCCACGTCCTTCTCGACGAGATCGCGACGATCAAGCAGGTGCGGACCGATATCCACTATATGGCCCTCAATACCAATCTGCGCTGCGGCAAGCTCGGAGAGGAAGGTCGAGCCATCAACGTCGTGACATCGGAGTTGCGTCTGTTTTCCGCAAATCTTGATGACTCGGCCCAGCGTGTCATTGAAGAATTGCAGGGATTGGAAGCGGATGCGCGCAAGCTTGGAGAGAGCGCTGCAAATGGGGTGTCCGAAGTCCCCCTCGGAGACCGGCTCAATGACGCTCTTTCTTCCATAGACGGCATCGCCGGCCGAATGGAGGACCACATAGATACGCTTCGCACCTGTGGGCAGGATGTCGGCACCAAGGTTCTGTCATCACTCTCAAGGCTCGACTTCAAATCGGGACTCGGAGATGTCCTGAACGATTGCACGAAAGAGGCGAGCCTGCTTGCTGGCCCGCCCCATGCAGACCTGACGGGCATCGAGGAGGCGATGGCGGACATCGGCCCGATGATCGCCAAGATCTACACGATGGCTGCGGAGCGCACGGTCCACGCACAGATCTTCGATGCGAATATCAATGACGGTGCCGCTGATGTCAGCGCGACCGAGGATCTCGATCTGGATGCCGCGCTTTTTTAAGCTGGCATTGCGGATTTAGCGTGGCGCCATCCGGCCCTGCTGTCTGGGCCGGTATGACCGCGTGTTGAATTCCATACGAAACTCACCCCGTTTTGCCATTTTACGATCACCCGCAATTGGCCCAGAATAGTGAAGCACTTCATGGGCCTATCTGCGTCTAGCAGGGTCAGCGCCAGGTGGAAATACGGGCCAAATCACGGCGGAATTCAACAGCCATGAGGCTTAGAGAGGCCCTCCCCCCGCCCGAGTATGAAATCGCCAGGTCAAATTCGCGAGAGGAGTTTCATAATCAACAGTTTCAGTCACGGAGACGCATTTGGTGCGGGCATGTGAAAATGAACAATCGAAAGCGCCCATTGGAGCATCGAATTTGGATAGGCCTGTTTACCGGTTGAATTGCGAAGAGGCGGCGCCGACCCCTGAGAATGAACCCCGACTGAATGATGCCTTCAGCTTCTGTTCCAAAGGGAGCGTCTAAAAGAAAGACGTTCAACCGCGGTCTTATCCGCCTGAGGAGACACAGTCATGATCCGTACGTCTTTCATTGCTACCGCACTCGTCGCTCTCGTTGGCCTTACCGCTGCAGCCCCCGCCATGGCCAACGATGTGCGTATCGAACAATATGGCTGGTCGAACTCTGCCGGTGGTGCGCAGGAAGGTTACGGAAACCGGATCAGAACTTACCAGAACGGCGGCTACAACCGGATTGTCGGCCATCAATATGGTCGCCATAACCTTTCGGCTGTCGGTCAGGAAGGCAATGACAACTATGGCGCTACCTATCAGAACGGCGACCGTAACGTAGCCGGCATCGGCCAGTTTGGCTCCGGCCACACGACCATCCTTACCCAGGACGGCAATGGCAACATCGCCGCTGGCGTCCAGGTTGGCCATGGCTGCAATGCCAATGTCAGTCAGGGCGGCAACGGCAATGTCGCGGCCTTCGTCCAGGCGTGCCCGTAAGCGGCTGCTCGATGACATGAAAGAGGTCAGAAACGCAACAGCAGACCATTAGGGGAGACGACTCATGCCAAATAGCGTCAAACATCCACGCCGCCTGGTGGCGATTCTCGCGCTGGTCCTGCTTCCCGTCGGCGCCGTTGCGGCCATGACGGCTGCCAACCAATCTGACGAAGCGCAGCTTTGCGAAATCAAAGCAACGCCTGGAGCAGGTATGGTGAGACTGGATGCGCTCGTCCACGCCGACAAGCATGTCGGCGGAACGTACACCTTCCATGTCGAGAAATCAGGAGACGGTGGAAGCTCCACGATCAACCAGAGTGGCGATTTTGATGCCATAGCTGGACATGCGGCAGTCCTTAGTTCCGTTTCGCTCGGCTCCAAAGGAACCGAATACAAGGCGACACTGGATGGCGTGATCGGGGATAAGAGTTTCAGCTGCACGAAGCAGATCGGCGGCAACTAATCGGCCTCCACTTTCTGCAAATCCCTCTAAAAGGGCGCCCAATTCTGGCGCCCTTTTGCTTTCGATCAGGCCGAAACGACTGAACGACAACTGAACAGGCAATTCCGACTGGGTTCAGCTGCAAGATGCGAAAGTTGATCATCGGCTAAGGCAGCCGGCAAATGGAGATCAGGATGACCCACAACGTGTTTAAGATCCTTACCGTCACTCTTCTTGCCGGGAGCCTCGGACAAGCAGCCTTGTCCGTGCCGGCCTATGCCGGCGGCCGGATCTCGTTCAACCTCGCGCCGGATAATGCCGAGGATGCGGGTCTTTTCTCAACCGGACTGCGCGTCTATTCGCTCTACCGCGGCCTGAAAGACGCCGACATTCGGCAGCTGGGCCGGGGTAACGCGGCCGGCATCGCTCAGGCCGGCCGTGGCAATCTCGGCTTCATCCAGCAGCGGGGCAATGGTCATTCCGCAACCTTGCGGCAAAACGGCAACAACAATGCTTATGGCATTTTCCAGTATGGGCGAAATACTGAAACCGACGTGGTGCAGGATGGGGATAACGGCAGCGGTGCTACCTTCAGCTATGGCTGGTAAGGCACTTCACAGCAGTCCCGAACGCGATGTCACGCCGTTTCATCAACGCTTGGACAAGGCGCCTGCCCGCAATTTAGGTAGAAGCCCTCTGCGCACGCAATTTCGGCCTTCCGACGACGGTTCGACAGGATCTTTACCCTGCGCATCGGCTATGACTGCTGAGCGCAGGATTTGAACCTGGCATGGTAGCGTCTGCCTTTCGTCCAATAACGATCCATCAATCGATGAATGGCATGTCATATTGATTCAGCCGGCTTTGACGGCAGCATGGGGAAGTTCCACGACCGAATTTTCCTTTAAAATCAGCATCATAACATTTTGACGACATGGCATTCGGATTTCCCAACCCACGAAAGACCTTTCCATTTTCATTTCAATGACTTACCTAAAAATTTAACAATTGAATGGGCACTGATTGGCACTCGGGATTCGACGTGGCGGTGGTAAAGAGCGGAACGTCGTTCCAAAGGGTTCCGTTCAATGTCTCGCGCGCACCCAAAGTGAATACCGTCCGCATATAATGATCGTTGAATGGGTCGGCGATGTCGTAGGGAATTTGGCAATCGATCGACGCAACGTGAAATGTTGCGCCGGTTCGGTGTGCCCAGCCGTACAGCGCCATCAGCGCATCACGCTCCTGCGCCTTGATGAGCGTGGCATAGGCTCGCGCCATGACGGGCAAGGTCCGCTCGGATGTATTGGAAAATTCCGGCATGAGCGCATTGTTGACGAGCACGAAAATATTGAGTTTCCGGGCCTTTGATCGAGGCGCATGGGATGCCGACGCCAGCACCGTGCTCGGGAAGGTGAGAATTTGCGAAGAAGAGCCGCCGTCGGAATGGAGCTCCTGAAAATGCCGGTCTCCCGCCTGCACCTTGATCAGCACTGGCGGATATACGCCGGGAATGCTTGCGGAGGCGACAAGTACGTCCCGGAATAGCTGAAGGGCACCCGGCCGGCCGCTTGCCGCGATCGCGCCCATATTCCAGACCACCGCTCTTTGCGAGTCGAGATTGGAGGTGAGAACCAGGAGCCGGCGCCCGTTTTGATGCTCTCTCGCAACCGCGTCGAGGACGTCCTGCGTGATGTACTGATCCACCATGCTGCGAAGCGTCCGTCCGCGCAGAAGGCTCTTTCCGAGCATCTGATTTGGCAGCAGCCTGCGATCGACGAGGTTCTTGGCAACGCCGCTCGTATAGAGCCGGGCGATCAGATCGTCATAGGATGATCCAAGAAAGGCGAAGGGAGCGATGAGCGCGCCGGTGCTGACACCGCTGACGATGTCGAAGCGCGGGCGTTTGCCTGTCTTCGTCCATGCCGACAGCACGCCAGCGCTGAAGGCGCCTCCAGCCCCGCCTCCCGAGATCATCAGGTAGTTGACGTCTCCCTGCGCGGCGGCTGGTTGCCAGTCAAAGGACTCCTCCCACGACTTGGAGCCTTCGTCCAGATAGGATCTTACCCCCGGAAACCCAGGAACCTCCGCAGCCGAGGATTGGTCGGCGCGGTATTGCGGGCGCGATGTGGTCACGCAGCCCGCAAGGGGAAGAAGCAGGATGATCAACAGGCAAAGACGCCTGTAACAGGTTTGGTCGCGGTTCGGCAACGCGGATACTCCGGGGAAAGCTGTCGCGTCATGTGTGGACCGCTCTCTAGCCCCGGCTGTTGGCGCGGATATGTTCCGCATATTTCCATGGGTGAATGCCGTGTGACCAAACCGTGGCCAAAGCCGGCGCCAGCCGGCACGATCTGCCAGGTCAGCTCCCCGTGGAGAAACTATCCCTCATCGCACGCAGGATGATCACAGCCGACGCCGCGCCTGGGTCGACATGCCCCAGCGAGCGCTCTCCCAGCCTTGCCGCCCTGCCGCGCGCGGCAATCATCGAGCGGGTCGAGTTCGCACCGGTTTCCGCGGCCTCCACGACGCTATTCCAGAGTTCCCGGGTGCCACATTGCCTTGCCCGCGCATTGACGGCCGCTTCCACGGCGGGAATCCAGGCATCCAGCATGGTCTTGTCGCCGCGCTGCCCCTTGCCGCGCTCCTTTATGCCGGCCGTCATCCCCTCGACGATCGCAACCTGGCCTGCGACCGAGAGGGACTCGTCCGGCTTGAGGGCTTGCGCCGCTCTTCGGAAGGCGGTCGCATAGAGCGGACCGGTGGAGGCGCCGACGGCGTCCAGAAACGCGGAGGCCGCGACGGTAAAGATCTCCGAGGGAAGCATTTGCTCCAGATCGACTTTTGCAAGTGCGGCATTCACGGCCATGAAGCCGAGCGCCATGGTGATCCCATGGTCGGCATCTCCGATCGCGCCGTCGAGCTCCGAGAGATGGTCCTTCTCCGCGGTAATCGCTATGGATATGCGCTGAAACATGCTGCTCAAACGTCGCGCCGCGTTTTCCGGCATAATCTTCCTCCCAGTCAGGAGATCGCCGCCGGTTTTCTCCGGCGCGCGTCTCGTATCTTCATCCCACCTTCAAAGCGGCGGTATCGCAAGGATGGTACAGCAGCTCGGTCAATTCATGATCGAGATGCAAAATCGATATGGACGCGCCGACCATGTCGAGCGACGTACAGTAATGCCCCACCCAGCTTGCTTCGATCCTGATGTCCTTCGCGCTCAGCCGCTGCTCGACGCGCCTGAACAGAATGTAAAGTTCCATTAGCGGCGTTGCGCCGAAGGAATTGATCAGCACCGCGACACGGTCACCGGGCGCCGGCTTCATTTCCGCGAAAATGCGGTCCATCACCCGGTCGGTGATCTCATCCGCGCTCATCATCTTCTCGCGGATGACACCACGCTCGCCGTGAATGCCCATGCCGAACTCGATGTCATCAGGTCCGATCTCGAAATTGTGCCGTCGCGTCTGCGGCAAGGAGCAGGGCTCCAGCGCCACGCCCATCGTGTAGGTCCGGTCATTGGCCTTGCGCGTCGCCGCCTCGCAGGCGTCGAGCGACAGCCCTCGATCACAGGCGGCTCCGGCGATCTTGAAGATGAAGAAGTTTCCCGCGACACCACGGCGGCCTTCCTTGTCCTCGACCGGGGAGGAGGCGATATCGTCTGTCGTAAGAACAGTGCGGACCATGATCTGCTCGTCCTGCGCCATCTCGGCGGCCATTTCGAAGTTCATGACGTCACCGGTGTTGTTGCCATAGACGAAGAGCACGCCCTCGCCGCCGGACGCGGCCCTGGCGCATTGCAGGATCGGCGTGGGCGGCGGCGACGAAAAGATGTTGCCGACGGCAACCGCATCGGCAAGGCCCTTGCCGACATAGCCGAGGAAGCAGGGTTCATGGCCAGTGCCCCCGCCGATGACGAGGCCGACCTTACCCGGCCTCGGTCCCGTCCGGGCCACGAGCGCCCGGTTGGATCCCTTGATGGGCGCGATGTGATCGGCATGCGCCTTCACGATACCGTCGAGCATCTCGTCGACGACGTCGTCGGGGTTGTTCAGGAACTTCTTGATGTGGGTGCGAAAGCCGCTGGGCAGCGCCACGGTATTGTCCGTTCTGGAGCGCTGCGAAATCTTCTGGTCGATCTCGGTCACGCCGTCGGCGTTGAGGATACCCCGGCCGGTGGCGGCATCGGTGATCAGGACATTGATATAGCCGCCACGCAGCGCCGCGAGGATCGCGGGCACCTTGTCGAAACCGCCCGCAACCGCGATGCGCAGCCCGATCGCCTTCAGCATGTCGAGGGATATGCCTATGGTTCGGTCGTCAAGCGGACCGGAAACCGGCTCCCCCTTCGGGTCGATGAAGCGGCCGGCAACGACCCCGACGGCGTTCTTCGCCAGATAGTCCTGGAGGGGGACGGATTCGAAGAAGCCGCTGCTGTGGATTGTCGAGTTCGGGCGCAACGACGAGACGCCGAACAGCGCCTTGTTGGCTTTGGCAAGCGTTGCGAACTGATCTTCCACCAATGGTTCGCGCAGCAGGATGTCGCGCACCTCCCCGGTCGATACGATGGCCGGCGCGGTGATATTGATCAGTTTTCCGCCGACAGCGTTGGCAAAAGCGGCCGCGCAGAGTTCCGGCGTATAGGCAAAGCGCGCCCGCGTGCCGCCGGTCGCCTGGACGATGGTGACATCCTGGAGATTGGGCACGGAGGCCTGCTCGGCGATCGCCAGGACCGTTCGCCCCCAGGCAACGGCCAGCGTATCCCCGGATTTCAGAAGCTTGGCGATCGCCTGGGCGCCCGCCGTTCCGAGACGATCGATCAACGGCCGCGTTCCGTCGTCGCTGGGAACCACCAGACAGTCGTGCAGTCCGAAATGACGTTTGAGCTCCATCGCGATCGAGAGCGAACTCAGGCGCGACGGCTCGAGGGAGATGTTCACGATCCCCCGGCTGCGGGCGTCTGCCAGATAGCTGTTCACCGTTGCGCGCGAAATGCCCATGATCTCGGCGATATCGCCCTGCGTCCTGCCATCCTCATAATAGAGCCAGCAGGCCCAGACGTAGGGATCGTCGCCGTAGCGCAGCGGCATGGCGTCGGACGTTTCCGGCACGCTCGCCTTGCCTGCACCCGTTTTGCCGACTGAAGATGTCTTGCCTGTCATGACTGTCCGCGGTTCCCTTTTGTCGTCCGAAGATGGAAGCAATAGAGCATGTTTGCAAATGCTTCTTCAGAGAAAGGGGCGGCGCGCGATCCTATCGACAACAAAGGGATCGCGCAGCCTTGGGAGGCCCTTGTACGGGCTGCGAAGCCCTCAACTATTGAAGGCGATCACGCGCACCGAAAGAGAGTTCTTTCAATATGATCGCGCAGGAGGTTGCCCCTGCATCCAGCACGCCCAGCGAACGTTCGCCGAGACGGCTCGCACGGCCGATCTTCGCCACCAGATTGAGCGTCGAATCCCGGCCCGCATCCGCGGCGGCCACCAGCGCATCGAGTGCGTCTGCAAACGATTTGCCCGCGGCAATCGCGCCATCGAAGGCTTCGATCGCCGGAACGAGTGTGTCGAGGAGCGTCTTGTCGCCGACCTTCGCCGAACCGATCGCCTGGATGCCTTCGAGGCCCGCATGCAGCATCCGGCTAAAGGTTGCGCTGTCGATGGCGTCGATGCCCTCCAGCTTCTCGGCGAATTCGGTGAACATCACGCCGTAGAGCGGCCCCATCGAGCCGCCGATCTCGGTCATCAGGACGGTGCCTAACGTATCCAGGGATGCGGAAAGCGACAGATACTTGCCCTTCATGCGCTCCGCGGCCAGGCCAAAGCCCTTGGCCATGTTGACGCCGTGGTCTCCGTCGCCGATCTTGCCGTCGATCTCGCTGAGATAGGCACGATTTTCGACGATCCGGCCGGCCATTGCGAGGACGATATCGCCGGCCGTTGCGTTGCTAAATGTCTGCATGAACCTGTCTCCCTCAAAGCAACGTCGTGCATTGGACTTCAACGTCGAGAAGCTCTTTCATCTCGTCGTCGAGCGCCAGCACCGTCAGTGTCGCGCCGACCATCTCGAGCGAGGTGAAATAATTGCCGACGTAGGTCTTGTAGATCTTAAGGCCGCGCGCCGTGATCTGCGTCTCGATCGTGTCGTTTAGAATGTAGAGCTCGTTGACCGGCGTCGCGCCGAGACCCGACACCAGGACCGCCACCTCGCTACCGACGGCGAGATTGTGATCGTCCAGAACGATCTGGCTCATGGTCTTGGCGATTTCCTCGGCTGTCTTCAGCGGCTCCACGCGAACTCCCGGCTCGCCATGGTGACCGATGCCGACTTCCATGGTGCCGGGCTCGATCCTGAAATTCGGATGGCCGACGGCCGGCAATGTGCAGGGGCCGAGACCGATGCCGACTGAGCGGCAATTGTCGATCGCCTTCTGGGAAATGGCGCGCACCTCTTCGAGGCTGGCGCCCATCGAAGCCTTGGCGCTGCCCATCTTCCACATGAAGATTTCGCCGGCGACGCCGCGGCGCTTCTCGCGCTCCTCAGGCGGGGCCGAGCAGACATCGTCATTGGCAACGACGGTCGCAACCTCGATGCCGTCCTTGGCCGCGAGCTTGATCGCCATCTTCACGTTCATGTTGTCGCCGGCGTAATTGCCGTAGAGGCAGATCACGCCGCGACCGCCATTGGCTTCGCGAACGGCATCGTAGAAGCTCTTGGCCGTCGGCGAAGAGAAGAGTTCGCCGACGGCGACGGCGTCGAGCATGTTCTTGCCGGCATAGCCGATGAAGGCAGGCTCATGACCGGAACCGCCGCCGGTGATGACGCCAACCTTGCCGGCATGGGGCACGTTCTTCGCGACGACGACGCGCGGGTTTTCGGCAAGGCGTACCGTCCCCGAATGCGCCTTGACGAAGCCCCTTACGGTGTCTTCGACGACTTCATCGGGATTGTTGATGAACCGTTGCATAATGTCTCCTGTAGGATGCCCGAGCGCCTGCGCTCAGAGAATTGTGTAGCCGCCATCGATCAAGAGATCGGCGCCATTGATCATGTCTGCTCCTGAAGAGGAGAGGAAAACGGCGGCCGCCGCGATCTCTTCCGGAAATGCGAAACGGCCCGAAGGAATGCGCTTTTTCGCCGCCTCGCCCTTTTCGCCGGACCAGGCCTTTTTGCCAAGTTCGGTCAGGACGATGGTCGGGGAGATGGTGTTGACGCAGATGCCGTGCTTACCCCATTCGGCGGCAAAGGTCTTGGACATGCCGATGACGCCGAATTTGGAGGCGCAATAGGCAACGTGCTCCTCGATCGCGACGGTGCCGGCCTGCGAGGCGAGGTTGATGATCTTGCCGCCCTTGCCGGCCGCGATCATCGCCCGGCCAACCGCCTGGGTTACCAGGAAGGTGCCCTTGAGGTTGATGTTGATCGTCTTGTCCCAGTGATCCTGCGACAGGTCTTCAGCCGGGGCGAGGAAAACCACGCCTGCGCTGTTCACCGCGATATCGATATGGCCGAAGTGCGACAGGACGTCGGCGATGGCCTTGTTGACGGAGGCTGCATCTGCAACATCACAGGCGAACGGCTTGGCATCGCCGCCGAGTTCGGCAGCCTTTGTGCTGGCAATATCCGTGTTGATGTCCAGAACCGCGACTTTCGCGCCCTTGGAGGCAAAGGCGGCCGCGACCGCGGCGCCAATGCCGGATCCACCGCCTGTCACGACCGCGACTTTGCCGGAGAGCGGGAAATTCAAATCAATGTCTGGAGCTTTATCGGTCATCTTGTTCAAGCCTCGAGAGGGTGGAAGGTGGGGCGACGCTTTCGCCCCACCCGATCGATTTCACTTACGGGTTTCAAGCAGCTTGTCGACGTTCTCTGTGGTCACCGGGGTCCACGGAACGTTGTAGTTCTTGTCCTTGCCGTCGTTGAACGGCATTTGCGGATATGCGGCCCAAATCGGGGATTCCGGCTTGTAGTTGCCCTTCTTCGCGTTGAAGATCGCCAGATCCAGCGCACCCTGCGCCTGCGCGGTGGCGTCCTGCAGGATGGACGTCATGGTGCCCTGCTTGACGGCGTGAAGCGCATCGGTGATGCCATCGATGCCGGCGATGGCGAAATCGCCGACATTGAGCTTTGCCGCCTTGATCGCCTCGATCGCGCCGAGCGCCATTTCATCGTTCTGGCCGATCACGCCGTTGATCTGTCCCGGATGCGACGTCAGCCAGTTTTCCATCAGCGTCTGCGCCTCGGCACGCGACCAGTTCGCGGTCTGATCCTCAATGACCTTCACATTGGGGCACTCGGCAAGCGCCTTCTTATTACCTTGAAGGCGGGAAATCTGCGCCGACTGGCCGATCGGACCTTCGATGATCACGACGTTGCCCTTGCAGCCGATCTTGTCGAGCACGGTCTTGGCTTCCATGTAGCCGGACACGGTATCGTCGGAACCGACATAAGCAGACAGCAGGTCGGAATTCACCCTTGTATTGGAGCCCACGACCGGGATGCCGGCGTCATGCGCCGCCTGAACCGCCGTCGCCCCCGCTTCGATGTCGATCGGCGCGAAGATGATGGCATCGAACTTCTGCGTGATCATCGTGTTGAACTGCTCCTGCTGAACGAGAGCGTCGTAACGGCCGTCAAAGATCGTCAGCTCGACTTCGCCGCTCTTGACGGCGGGATGCTGCTGGAGCGCGGCGGACCAGATCTGCATGAACTCGGCGTTGAGGCCGTAAGGGGCAGCGCCAATTTTCAATTTCTTGTCCTGCGCCAGGGACGGTGAAGCCAGCAGCGCGGTCGCGGCGGCAAGCGCAATCAGTAATTTCTTCATTGTAAATCTCCTCCGTTGGAATTCCGGCGACCATTGTGGCGCGCCGTTTGGTTTCCGGGTGCTCGGCACCCGAATGTCGTCGGGCTCAACCGCCCAGATTACGCTTCTGGTCGAGCATCACCGCCCCCACGATGAGCGCGCCCTTGAGGACCTGCTGGTAGTAGGACTGGATCCCCATCAGATCGAGGCCGTTGTTCATGACGCCGATGATCAGCGCTCCGATGAGCGTGCCGGTAATGCGCCCGACACCGCCGGAGAGGCTGGTGCCTCCGATGACGACGGCGGCGATCGCATCGAGCTCGTAGGCGATGCCGGCCTGAGGCAGCGCGGAGCCGGTGCGCGCCGAAAGGATCATCCCCGCGAGACCGGCAAGACCGCCGGAAATCACATAGACGAGGAAGCGCAGCCTGGTGACGTTGATGCCCGACGTGTTGGCCGCATGCGGATTACCGCCGACGGCATAGATATACCGGCCAAATCGCGTGCGATTGAGCACCCACCAGGAGACGGCGAACACGATGGCAAGCAGGATCACCGGCATCGGGATGGAGAACACCGACCCGGTGCCGATCCAGCGGAAATCGGGGGTCAGTGCCGGAACGGGCTTGCCGCCGCCATAGATCAGCGTCAGACCACGGGCTGCCGAGAGCATGCCGAGCGTTGCGACAAAGGCCGGAACGGCAAAGCGCGAGACGATCAACCCCACCACCGCCCCGCAGGCGACACCGACCAGCAGCCCGACGGCGAGCGCCACATAGGGCGGATAGGGCGCACCCACGATCCCCGCTGTGGCGGAGGTCGTCGCAAAGCTCGCGCTGATGATGCCGGTGAGCGCGACGACGGAGCCGACCGAGAGATCAATGCCCCGCGTCAGGATGACGAAGGTCATGCCGATCGCCAGGACGCCGTTGATCGAGGTCTGCAACAGCACATTCGATATGTTGCCGGCCGTCAGGAAATACTGGTTCGAGACGGACAGAATGATGGCAAGCAGCAGGAATGCCAGGAAGATCCCGTATTCCTGCATGATGAGCCGGCGCCGATCCGAACTGAACCAGGCGCTGGACTGATTATTGTCTGTGGCGGACATATGAAACACCTCTTGTTGCCGGACGCTGGCCTGTCGCTCGTCGTTGCCTGTCGTAGTCATGTCGACAGATGCACGAGCGCTTGTGCGTCGGCCTCTTTCCGTTCAAGGATTCCGGCGGAGCGCCCCTGACGCATCACCAGGATGCGGTCGGACATGCCGAGAACCTCATCGATCTCCGATGAGATCATGATGACCGTGCCGCCTTCGGCGGCGAAGTCGCAGATAATCCGGTAAATCTCACGCTTGGCGCCGACATCGACGCCGCGGGTCGGCTCGTCCAGCAACAGCACCTTCGGCTTGCGCAGGAACCATTTGCCGAGCACGACTTTCTGCTGGTTGCCGCCCGAAAGGCCCGAAACCGCCATGCTGTCGCGCGCCGCCTTGATGCCAAAGCGCTTGATCATCGCCGTGCTGGCGGCCGCTTCCGCGCGCCGGTCCATCGCAAACTGGGGGCTCATTTCCGGCAGGCTGGCCAGGCAGATATTGTTGCGGACGCTGTCGTTGAGATTGAGCCCCGTCAGCTTGCGGTCCTCGGTCACAAACGCGATGCCGTGCTGCATCGCCTCGGCCGGCTTTCTGACCGATATGGATTGCCCGGCAAGCTTCATATTGCCGCCCGTCGGTGCATCGAGGCCGAATATGCAGTCGAAAATCTCGGTTCGCCCCGAGCCCATCAAACCGTAGATGCCGAAGATTTCCCCCTTGTGCGCGACGAAAGAGATATCGTCGATCTTGCCGGGAGCAGTCAGGCCGGAGACTTCGAAGCCGGCAGTGGCGGTCGGCGTATTGGTCTTGACGTATTCCTCGCCGAGTTCGCGGCCGACGATCATGCGGATCAGGCCCGCCCTGTCGACATCGGCGATGGCGCCGCTGCCGACGTGGGATCCGTCACGGAACGCCGTGTAGGAATCGGCGATCTGAAAGATCTCCGACAGCCTGTGCGAGACATAGACGATGCCCTTGCCTTCGGCCTTCAGGCGCCCGATCGTCGAGAACAGATGCTGCGCCTCCTTTTCGCCGATGGCGGAGGTCGGCTCGTCCATGAAGATCACTTCCGCATCATGGCTGAGCGCCTTGGCGATCTCCACCAGCTGCACCTGCGCGACGGAGAGGTTCATCATGAATTGCGTGGCGCGGATATTGAACTCCAGGCGATCGAGAAGGGCCTGGGCGTTGCGGTTCATCGTCTTGAAATCGATGCCGCCAAAGCGGGCCGACGGCTCGCGGCCGAGATAGATGTTCTCGGCCACCGTCATGTGCGGGATGGGGCTGAGCTCCTGCTCGATGATGGCGATGCCGGCGGCCAGCGCTTCGGCGGGGGTTGCATAGTCGACCTCCTTGCCGCGACGGCGGATCAGGCCGGCGTCACGCGCATGAATACCCATCAGAATTTTGAGGAAGGTCGACTTGCCGGCACCGTTACCGCCGCAAAGTGCATGCACCGAGCCCGCCCGCAGCTGAAAACGACCATCGCGCAATGCCGCGACGCCACCAAAGGACTTCTGGAGCCCATCTACCTCAAGCAGGAATTCCACGACTTCGCCTCCTCAAGCGCAACCCGAAACATAGGATCCAGAGATACCCACGGCCTCCTCAGTTGGCGTATTTTTACATTATTCGACTCTATATCGACAAATGTCAAGTTACCAAAATGAAGATGCAATATGTCGGGCGCCAGCCGCACGGAAAAGCCTTCGCCCAATGGGCGTGCAGCCCGTCCGGCAGACAAGCCAAGCGGGATCATGCCGAGACTCCGAAGGTCGGGGCGAGAGAGTTACCGATGGAGAAATGGGCGCGGCTTACCGTTCTGGCGAACCGCTATGGGAGCCTCAGCATCCGCCAGGTGTTGGCAAACTCAGCCGCTGCGCTGAGCGGAATCCTCTATCCGGGCCTGCCACAGGAAACGGAGCGCAATCAGAGCAACGCACAGGACCGAGATCAGGAAGATCGCGCCGGACATGGCGTAGATCACCGGCGACGCGCCGGAGTTCATCTTGCCGAACAGCACCACCGGCAGGGTGTTCTGCCGTCCCGCCAGATAGAAGGCGCGCGTGAATTCATTGAGCGACAGCAGGAAGGAAAAAATGAAGGCGCTGATCAAGCCGGGGCGGATCAGCGGAAAGATGATATCGAAAAACCGATGCCACCAGTCCGCCCCCAGATCGGCCGCCGCGACAAGATAGGATCGCCGCACGGCCGCAAAGCTCGTCAGAATGACGATGAAGGCGAAAGGCATGGCCCAGAGCAAGTGACCCGCGATGACCGTCAGCATCGAGGCCTTGACGCCCGCGCGCGCGAACACCGCCGACAGCGCCAGGCCCTGAATCACGCCCGGTACGAACATCGGCAGGATCACCGTCAGAAACCATGCCGTCCGGCGCGAGCGCAATTCGAAATAGGCGAGCGCCGCCAGCAGCGACATCAAGGTCGCGAGAACTGCCGTCACCGTGGCGATGATCAGCGACTGCTCCAAGGCACCGATCAGTGCCGTCTCCTGCGGCAGCGATGCATACCATTTGAGGCTGAGTTGAGAGAGGCTCGGCAGGCC
The DNA here is from genome assembly GCA_036383055.1 of Rhizobium sp. Lineage (GTDB taxonomy): Bacteria > Pseudomonadota > Alphaproteobacteria > Rhizobiales > Rhizobiaceae > Rhizobium. The sequence continues at coordinate 33,615 of DASVPC010000138.1, forward strand.
CGGCTGCAAGGCAGGATTGAACGAGATCGCCAGCAGATAGAGCGGCGGCGCATAGATCACAAGCAGACCGGCGATCGTGACGGCCCAAAGCAGAATGCGGTTGGCAAGACCCTCGCGCAGCATCATGGCGACTGGTCCTCGAATAGCGACGCAAGGCCGAAGATGCGGTTACCGACCAGTACGAGGCCGAAGATCACGACGAGCACGATGGTCGAAATGGCGAAAGCCATCGGATAATTGGCAACGCGCATGACGTCGTTGATCATCACCGACACGATCGACGCGCCCGCCCCGCCCAGCATCTGCACTTCGGTGGACGAGCCCACCACCATGACGAAGACGAACAGGAAACCGGCGAAAATGCCCGACTTCGTCAGCGGCAAAAGGATCGTCGTCAGGCTCTTCCAGAATCCAGCGCCGAGATCCTGCGCAGCGGCCAGGTAGGTTGGATCGACCCGGCGCATGGACAGCAGCAGCGGAAAGATCGCGAACGGCAGATAGGAAGCAACCAGCCCGACGATGACGGCGAAATTGCTGAACAGCAGCCAGTCAAGCGGCGCATCGACGATACCGATAGCCTGCAGCCACTCATTGATAATTCCGGTGCGCCCAAGCACGAGTCGCCAGGAAAAAGACCGGATCAGATAGGAGGTGAAAAAAGGAATGGTAATCAGCGCCAGCAGCATGACGTTCAGCCGCCGCCCGGCCAGGAAATGAATCGCATAGCTGGTCGGATAGGCAATCAGCAGGCATAGCAGCGCGGTGCCGAACGCCTTGATCAAGGTCGAGACGATGACCGTCCAGCGCCCGGCCTCGAGGATACCGGCATAGCCGACAAGGCTCAGGTCCGGCTTGATCCAGTATGTCACCGGATCCCAGCTCCAGAAGCTCCAGACGACGACAATGGTCAAGGGCACCAGCCCGAACGCCAGGATCGCCAGCAGCGGCGGCGCCATCAGCATCGACGAAATCGGCAAGCGTACTCTGGACATATTGGGCCTTCAAGGGACTGATGGCAGCGGCAAAAAATCGCCGCTGCCGATAATTGGAAACTCAGGCGTTGCGCAGCTTCTGCCACCACTCTTCGTAGAGCTGGAAGTTATCCGGCCGGGTATTCTGCCAATAGACCTTGCCGGAGAACTTGGCCTTGACGTGCTCGGCCAGTTTCTCGACCTCGTCCGGCTTGTACTGATCCGGATGAGCCTTGGCATAGGTCAGATTGTTGTCGGTCGGCACCAGATAGCCACGGGCTTGGCCAAGCTCACAACCATAGAAACCGCCGAGCAGACCATTGACGAATTTATGCGCGGCATCGGTAACGCCGCGATCGCCAGCGCCCTTCAGAAGCACCGTATTGTTGCCCCAGGCCTCATAGCCTTCGACGGGCGCCGCATATTCGACCTGAAGGCCGCGCTTGCGCCCTTCGTAGACGATCGGCTCCCAGCCGGTCATGGCGTCGACTTCCTGATCGGCCACCAGCTGGACGCCCTGCTCCCAGCCGTTCCAGAAGGTGCGGAACTGGCCGTCCTTCTTGTGCTTGATCAGGAATTCCATGACCAGGCCGAGTTCGGATTCGGTCAGGTTGCCCGGCTCGACGATCGGCTTGTTTTCGCTCTCCTTCAGATACATCGCGGTGAAGATGGCGCTGTTGATCCAGGCATCCTCCATGGCCACGCGACCCTTGAGCTTGGGATCGAAGATTACGCCGTAGCTATCGACCTTGCCGAGCTTGTCGGGACGGTAAATGATCGAGTCGGCATTGACGACGGTCGGGATGCTGTACTGCTTGCCGTCATGCTTGAGGTAAGGAATGTCCTTGGCCCATTGCCAGACGCTTTCGTAGTTCGGGATCTTCGTCAGATCCCAGGGAATGATGACGCCTTGGCGTGCCAGTTCCTTCTCGGCACCGCCCTGGAACCCGCCAACGTCGAAAAGATCATTGGCGTTGCCGGCGGCAAGGCGCGCAATGACGGGGCCGATATCGTTGCCGTTGTCGGTGAACTCGGGAGCAACGCCGTTCTGGGCGGCGAAGGCCTTCCATTTGTCGCCGATATCCAGCGTCGCGGTTGCCCAGAAGGCGACCGTCGCGGCACCCTGCGCGGCGGCGTTCGAGGCCAAACCTAGACTACCGGCAGAAAGGGCGACACCTCCTGCCCCCATAAGCTTCAAAAACTCGCGCCTTTGCACATTGCTGTGCTGCGCAGATGAAAATATTCCACCATGCTTTGCCATTGTCACTCCCCTTCGTGGCTAGGTTGAATCACCAACTACTCGCAACACACCACAAAGCAGCCATTCAGCTCATAGGCAATAGTCCCGCATTGGAAATCAGAATAGCGGCATCCGGCTTCAAGCCGACACGAACGGATCTTCCGGCCTCGAGCGCTCCCAATCCCGCCTCTTCCTCAATCGCCATCGTCAATGTCTGGCCATCCCAGAAGGCGAGCTTGAGCTCGTGATACAAGCCGCGGAACGTCGTTTCGACCACGGTCAGCATCAGCGTCCCGGATGCATCCGCAGCGGCGAGAAACAGCCTATCCGCACGAATGGCAACGACGGATTGAAGCGGGTCCGTCGGCCCGGCAACACGCACCGGCACCTTTTGCCCGGCAATGATCGCGTAAGTCTGCCCGTCGGACGTCGCGATCTCCTCCGGACGCACCAGCGTATCGATGCCGACGAAACGGGCGACGAAAGCATTGGCCGGAGCCTCGAAGAAGCTGGCGGGCGCACCCACTTGCTCGATGCGCCCCTTGTGCATCACCGCCATGCGATCCGAGAGGCTGAGCGCCTCATCCTGATTGTGCGTGACGAGGACGAAGGTCGCGCCGGTACGCTTGTGCAATCGTCCGAATTCGTCGCGCATCTGCTGGCGCAAACGCTCGTCGAGGCCGGTCAGCGGCTCGTCGAGCAGCAGGATACCCGGCTCCATGACCAGGGCGCGGGCAAGGGCGACACGCTGACGCTGGCCGCCGGAAAGTAGATTGACGTCGCGCGGGCCGAAACCGGAGAGCTCGACGAGATCGAGAGCATCGTTGATCCTGGCCGCCAATGCACCGCCCGACACCCCCCGCAGCCGCAAGCCGTAGCCGACATTCTGCGCGACCGTCATGTGCGGGAAAAGCGCAAGGCTCTGGAAGACGGTATTGACCGGACGCTTGTTGGCCGGCACGTCGCTCATATCCTTGCCGTCGAAGGAAATACGGCCGGAGGTCTGCCGGTCGAAGCCGCCGATAAGCTTCAACAGCGAGCTCTTTCCGCAGCCCGACGACCCGAGCAGCGTGAAGAATTCACCGGCGGCGATATCGAGCGTTACATCGTCGAGAGCCTTGACCGGCCCGTATTCCCTGCTGACCTTCTCGATCTGAATGGATATAGCCACTAGCCTGCCTCGGAGACGCTTTCGCGAATGATCAGGACGCCATTATCGGCGACGCTCAGTTGCTGTTTCTCCTGTACGAGCGTCGTCGCCGTTGCCTCCTCGATAATCATCGGACCCTCGATCGACTGACCGGGCGCCAGCAGGCTGCGCTCATAGACCGGGCAAGAGACCCAGCCGAGAACAGCACCAAAATATACATTGCGCCGTCCTGTCAACGCAGCTTCGAGACTGCGTCCATTTTTGGACAAGGCCGGCAGAGCAATCACAGGGCCATTCAGAACCGCTTCGAGATGCAGCGTGGTGATCTCGATGGCCGCGTGCGGCAGGCGAAATGAATAGGCGCGCTCATGGACGGCATGAAAGCGCTCGGCAAAGACCTCACGATCGTCGCCGCGGTGGAACTGGGCAAAAACCCCGTGTTCCTGCCCGCGATAGCGCGCCTCGACCTGATAGGTAAAGCGGATATCGGCGTCCTGTCCCTTGGCAAAATAGGCAATCGCTTCCTCTTCGAGCTTGTCGAAGCGCGAAAGCAGCGCCTTGATCGCCTCCGCCGTCAGTGCCGAAAACCAGGTATGGCGAAAATCGGCGCGCGGTTCGGCGGCAAGCATGCCCCAGGCGGAGAAAAGGCCCGGATGAAGCGGGACGACCGTCGACTTGACGCTCAGATCCCGTCCGAGCCTGGTTGCAAGCGCCGGGCCGGCGCCACCACTTATGACGAAAGCCACTTCGCGCGGATCATGCCCGCGCTGGACCGTCACCAGTTTCAGCGCATTGATCATGCTTGCGTGAGCGATATCGATAATTGCGATCGCGGCATCCTCAATGCTCAAGCCGAGGGGCGCGGCGATGGTGGCAATCGCCTCGGCTGCTTTCTGCTTGTCGAGATGCATGGAGCCGCCGGCGAAATTGGTGGGGTCGAAGACCCCGATCGTGAGAATGGCATCCGACAGCGTCGGTCTCGTGCCGCCACGACCGTAGCAGGCCGGACCCGGCATCGATCCGGCGCTTTCCGGGCCGACACGCAGGACGCCGCGTTCGTCGAGCCAGGCAATCGAGCCGCCGCCAGAGCCGATCTCGACAATATCGACCACCGGCACCTGAATGGGATGACCCGGCTCGATGCGGGTATGCTCGAGCTTGTACTCGACGTTCAGCGTCGGGCGCCCGCCGTGGATCAGCGAGCACTTGGCGGTCGTGCCGCCGACATCGAGCGACAAGACTTCGCTCTCGCCGAGAGCAGTGCCGATCCGCGCCGCACCAGCAACACCACCCGCTGGCCCGGATTCGACCAGCGTCAACGGGCTGCCGACCGCCTGTTCGAAAGTGGCGATGCCGCCGTTCGACTGCATCGCGTAATAGGGGCACGTCAGGTCCCGCCGCATCAACGCATCTTCCAGCCGCGCGAAGTAGCGGCGGATGATCGGTTGGACATAGGCATTGAGCACGACAGTGTTCGAACGCTCATATTCGCGCCATTGACGCGAGACTTCATAGCTGGCGCAGACGGTCGCATCCGGCAAGGCATCGGCCAGAATATCGGCGCAGAGAATCTCGTGCTCGGGATTCGTGTAGCTGTGGAGGAAGAGGATCGCGACCGCTTCGATCTTTTCAGCCTTGCACTGGGCGATGATCGGCTTGAGGTCTTCGACGTGCAGCGGCGTAATGATTTTTCCCGAAGCGTCGAGCCGCTCGCGCACCTCGAAGCGTAAGCTGCGGGGAACAAAGGGGGCAGGACTGCGGAAGCGCAGATTGTAGAGATCGGGACGGTTGCCGCGACCGATTTCCAGAACATCTCGAAAGCCCGCGGTCGTCACCAGCGCGGTTCGCACACCCTTGCGCTCGGTGATGGCATTGATAACCGTTGTGCCGCCATGGGCAAAGAAGGTGACGTCCCTCGTGCGAAGCCCGTCTTTGGTTTCAGCCGAGGTGATCGCGTCGAGGACTCCGATAGACTGGTCGGGCACCGTCGTCAGGCTCTTGGCCGTAAACAATTCGCCGCTGCGCTCATCATATCCGACGAGGTCGGTGAAGGTGCCACCGACATCCGTTGCCAGCCTGATCATACTGCCACTTTCGCTTGGTAACCGTAAAGCTTCACCGCCTGCGCTTCGGTAATGAAGCCGTTACGCAAATCCCGTTCAATCAGATCCGGTTCGCGCTGGCGCGCGTCGCCCCACCCGCCGCCGCCGCCGGTGATAACGCGCAGGATATCCCCGGCATTGAGATCGATATGAGCAATCCTGCCGTAAGTCCGCACCCTGCCATCGCTGGCGGATGCGATCTGCAGCGCATTCACCGTTCCGCTGCCGCCGCCATCCATACCCCAGGGGCGGGTGCGGGTGCGCCCGAAACTACCATAGGCGGCTGCATCCTTGCTGAGGATTTCATACTCACGCACGATGCCGAACCCTCCTCGCCTGCGCCCGGCACCAGTGCCAGCATTGATATTGTATCCATAACTCTTCACCCGCAAGGGGAACCGCGCCTCGATGGCTTCAACCGAATAATTATAGGTGTCTCCATCCGTCAGCGCTATCAGCGCGCCAGCACCATCGGCCTCTTCGCTCGCACCCCAGCCGCCATGCTGCGGCTCGATGTGGATAAAGGGTTGGCCGTTGCGATCCTTGCCGGAGATGTAGACGACGCATAGGCTGGAATAGGAACCGGCGGAGAAGCGCGACGGCACCAGGGGCGCAAGCGCCTTCCAGACGAGCTCGGACGCATGCACCGACCCTTCATAATACCAGCCGGTCGGCGAAGGCTTTTCCGCGGTGAAGATCGTGCCGGGCGGCGCAATGACGGTCAGCGGCCGGAACCATCCCTCGTTGGACGGCTCCTGCGGCCCGACCAATGCCTTGACGATGGTTCTGACCGCCGACTGCAAGGCGCCGCGCGCGCAATTGATGGGGCCAGGCACGGCCGGCGGGCAACCGGTGAAATCCGCGATGATGCTGTCACCGTCGATGGTGACCGCCACCTGCACGGGGATCGGCTCATCGGTAATGCCGTCGCCGTCGATGATATCGCTCGCTTCGTAACGACCGTCCGGAAGAGCAGCGATCGCTGCTCGGCTACGTTTCTCGCTGGCCGTCAACAGGTTGGCGAAGGCTGCCCTGACGACATCGGAGCCGTATTTCGCCGCGAGCTCGGTGAGACGCCGCGCAGCGACCCGAACGGTCGCCACCTGCGCATTGAGGTCGCCGAGCGCGATTTCCGGCAGGCGCACATTCTCGCAAATGATACTGAGGATATCATTCGAAAAAACGTCGGAGCGCGCGATCTTCACGCCCGGCAGACGTATTCCCTCCTGGAAAACGGAGGTGGCATTCGGTGCCAGGCTTCCAGGGACCGAACCGCCGACATCGAGATAATGAGCGACATTGATGGCGTAACCGAGAATTTCGCCATCGACGAACAGCGGCTTGACGATGGCGAAATCGCAGGCATGCGTGCCGCCGGCGTAGGGATCGTTGGAAAGGAGAACGTCACCATCGGAGAGATTGCCGGCGGATTTCTCGATCAGCGCCTTCACTTGGACACCGAAGGTGCCGGTAAACAGCGTGATGCCGTTCATCTGTGCGACAAGTTCGCCCTCGGAGGTGAGAAGCCCGCAGGCAAAATCGAGAACCTCGTAGATCACCGGGCTCATGCTTGTGCGCGCCATGACGATCCCCATCTCGTCGACGACCGCGGTCAGCTTGCCCTCGATGATTTCCTGAGTCACGGGATCGACGGGAATTTCCTCAATGGTCATCGTCTCAGTCACCCCTATTGATGTCGCGGGCAGACTAGGCGGGATCCCCGGAGGCAGGTAGCCTGCCAGAAGGGTGGGTAGGCTTTGCCAACCCTACCCATTCGGGTAGGGTCGAAGTCAGAAAAGGATGCCGGAATCGCGCGCCATGGTTACTGCCGCCGTTCGAGTCGTGACGTTGAGCTTGGCGTAGATATTGCGCAGGTGGAACTTGACCGTGTTGTCGCTGAGGTCGAGCTTGCGACCGATTTCCTTGTTGCTGAGGCCGGCACTGAGCAACCGGATGACGCTGCGCTCGCGGTCGGTCAGCCCGCCGGTGACGGCAGTTGGCAAGGAGAGCAGATCACTGTCTTGTGCACTCGGCCCCACCACGACATCCTGCAGGCGCTCGAGCCGCTGCATCACGACATCAGGCACGCCTCGGCTGGCGGCCAGCAGACACAAGCGGTTGCCGAATTCCGGGCCTTCGATCAGCAGAATGGCGCGGTAGTCCGCCACTGGCAATGACAGCATCATCTCAGAAAGCCTGGCAGCGGCTGTCGCCTCATCGCCTTCGGCGAGCAACAGGCGTATATCGAGGAAACCCAATTCGATGCGCCGCGGGACATGCAGTTTCTGCGACTGGCTTGTGATCAGGCGATCGAAGACCTCCCGCGCGCGCGCAGTCGCGCCCTGCGCTAGATAGATCCGCGTCCACAACAGGGCCGGCACGTTGCCACGCAGATTAACAGCAAAATCGTTGGCACTGTCGGACTTGACACTCTCGGCACCGAAACCGCTGGCTTCGGCATAACGCACCGCTTCATCGATATCGCCCGATGCAAGAAGAAGTGCTGCCCGCTCACCATCGATCAACCGGATCAGGCGATCGAATCCACGCCGTTTGGCCGCCGAACGCGCGCTATCGATCGCCGCATGGGCCGCCATGATCTCACCGTTCAGCCGCAAGATGCGCTGTTGTGCCATAATGCCGGCGGCGAGAAGGTCGAACCAGGTGTCATGCCGCTCCAGATGCGGCAGCACCCAGGCAAGAATAACGGAGGCGGCCTGGCGTTCGTCGCGCATCGAAAGCAGCTCGCTCTCCAGCACTTGCCCAAGCGCATCCTGATCGCTGCCCTTGCCGATATTGGCCTGCGCTTCGGTGATGAGACTTCGATAGGCATCGGCGGCACTGGCGCAATCGCCGCTGAAGAAGGCGGCCTGTCCGATATGGGTGTAAAGGTGCAATGCCCCGAAATCCGCACCAGCGTCGCGGAAAGTGCGCAGGGCAAGCTGGCCATAATGCAATGCGCGTTCCAGGTCCGTGCGGATCAGGAAATTATAGGACAGCATGTTGAGCGCCAGCGCCCGATGAATGAGCTCCATGCCACTGTCCTGGGACAGATCCGCCTCCAGCGCCAAGAGATCGGCGGATGTTGCCCACCTGTCGGTATAGAGCGACAGCAGCACGCGAACCACGCGCAGGTCCTGCGCCAGTTTTTCGCTCATCGTGGCGCCGGTGCGCTCGGCAAGCGCGAGATAGTGGTTGGCGGCATCGAGCTGGCCCGCCTTGGCGTTGATCACCGACAATCCCAATGTCGTCAGGGGGAAGTCCGCCAGATTGATATCGGCCGCCTTGGCGATCAGCGTCTGGAACAGCGCCGTGCCGCCGCGTGTCTTCGCATAGACACGCCGCCATCCACCCGCTCTTTCGATGATCTGGGCGGCAAGCGTCGCGTCCGTCGCCAGGAGCGCGTGACGCACCGCCGCATCGCAGTCACCGCCAGCCTCGAACCAGTGCGCCGTCTTTCGCAATATCTCTCTCGTATCGATGCCGAGACGCTCCGCCTCCTCCTTGAGGTAGCTGTTGAACACCGGATGATACCGGATCCACGTTCCCTGCCCGTCAAGAACGGCGATCGGCAGTGCGTAATCGCCAAGCCGGTTGAACAATGCCACAGCGTTCCCCTGGCCCGATACAGCACCGATGAGCGCGCGACTGACGGCGGGAAGTGCCGCGCTTTCCGTCAGAAAATGCCGGATATCCTCCGGCAGACTGGAAAAGACCTGCTCCGAGAGATAGCGGCCCATCTCGGCATTGCTGCCATCGAACGACGAAAGAATGGCGCTGCCGTCCATATTGTCGTTGACCAGAACCCGAACCATCTGCAGTGCCACCGCCCAGCCTTCCGTGCGCTGGTTGAGCTCGCTGATCTGCTCGCTTGTCAGCTTCTTCGCACGGCTCCCGAAAAACTCTTGAGCCTCCATGTCGGAGAAGCTGAGATCGGCAACGCCGATCTGCTTCAGCTCGCTGTTGAGCCGCAGGGCGGACGTCGGAAATCGGGGCGGGCTGCGCGAAATCAGCACGAACTTCACATGCCCGAGGTCGCTCGCGGCCAGCAATTTTGCCATCAGCGATTCGGTGGCATCGTTCTGGGCGAAGTGATAGTCGTCGAGGAAGAGAATGATCGGCTCCCTTATCCGGCGCAGCCGCGTGACCAGCGCCGAAAGAAGCGATGCGACCGGCATGCTGTTGGCATCGGACCCCTTCCTTTCGTCTGGAAGCAGCTTCTGAAGCGATTCCAGCAGGGCCAAAAGAAAGCGGCTCTGGTCACCATCCTCGGGATCAAGGGGAATCCAGACCGCCTGAGCATTCTGGCTCTTGAACATCTCGTACCACTGCGCAGCAAGCGAGGTTTTGCCATATCCCGCCGGAGCGACGATCGTGGTTAACCGCCTTAGCCCCGAACGTTGCAGCAGCGCCAACAGGCCACGGCGCCTGACATGTTCGTTGCCGGCACTCGGCGGTTGAAAACGAGTTTGACTGATGATCATTCCTCATGATTGCGGTGGCAAGGCAAGTTTGCAAGTTGCGGAAATCAAAAAGGCGATAATTTTAATAGATTTGCGCAGCAAGATTTGAGCAACTGCTGCTCCCGTGGGCGAACGATTGCCGCTTTGGCGTATAACCCATCAGGGGCTGGAACGAACGACTTGCTCGACGGCGAGGGCCGCCGCCAACAGTGTTTCATCCTTGTCCTTTTTAGCCGACAACAGGAAGCCAACCGGCATGCCGCCGTCGCCTGTACCACACGGCAGCGATACGCCGCAGCCATCAAGGAAATTGCCGATCAGCGTATTGCGCAGGGTCTTGGCGTTCGTCTTCACGAACAGATCGTCGTCATCGCGCAATGGCGCAAGCGGCGGCGCCACATGGGCGACCGTCGGATAGGCTATGAACTCGTTCGGCGCCATGGTCGTCGCGAATTCCTCGATCAGCCGTTCGCGCCCCTTCAGAAGCGCAATATAATCGACCAGGCCGATTTTCTCCCCTAGCGAGGTACGGGCCACAACGCGGCGATCCATGGCGGCGGCGTCAGGTCCAGAAAGCCTATGGTAGTGGAGTGCGTAAGCCTCTGCCGTCACCATCGGTCCGTGCTTCGCCATCAGCTCGAAGACTCCGCTGAACGTCGGAAATGCTGCCCGGCGCACCCGCACTCCGGCTTGCTGCAATCTCCCGATGGCAGCGTCAAAGGCGTGGCGGACGCCATCTTCGATATCGTCCATGACGACCGTTTCGGGCACGACCAATGAAATATCCGTCAGGCTGGCGCGAACAACCTCCGGCGCAGTAAGCCGCCGCATCGCCGCATCGACCCAGACGGCATCCTGAACGCTGCGGCAAAGAGGACCGAGCGAATCGAGGCTGCTCGCGAGGGGGAAGACGCCGGCCATGCTGTAGCGGCCACGACTTGCCTTGTAGCCGACCAGACCATTGAAGGCGGAGGGAATACGCACCGACCCACCCGTGTCCGTTCCGATCGACACCGGCACGAGGCCGGCAGCGACGGCTACTGCCGAACCCGATGAAGAGCCGCCCGGCACCCGCTCAACATCCGTGGATAGCGGGTTGAGCGGCGTGCCGTAATTTGGGTTGAGGCCGAGGCCGGAAAAAGCGAATTCGCTCATATTGACGCGGCCTACGCTCACCATGCCAGCCTCCGCCAGCGCCTGGACGACAGCGGCATCCTTGGCTGCCGGCGCTTCACGCGCGAGAACCGCGGACCCTGCCGTCGTCGGCAGCCCGCGAATGGCAAAGAGATCCTTCCAGGCGATGGGAACACCGTCAAGAAGCCCGCGCGACCGTCCGTCCCGCAGCCGCTTCGAGGAGGAAGCAGCCTCTTCGCGCGCCCGCTCCTCAAGCAGGCTGATAAAAATGGCCTGATCCTTATGCGACCGGATCGCGTCCAGGCTCTCCTCGGCCAGCGCGACGGGATCGAGCGCTCCCGATTGCATCAGAACGGACAGCTGCGCGATCGACTTGCCCAGATGTGAATATGCCATGACCCTGTTCTCCCTTATCGACCGACGAGCTGCATCCAGCGGCGGACGAGATAATTATGCTCATCCATTGTGGTGTTCCAGACCGCAATGCAGTTGGCACGCTGCCAATAGGATCCGCCGCTCCTGACCGAGCCCGCCCTTATGCGCGTCAATCCGTCAGGGCCGGGCAGATCTTCGGCGGCGGCAAGGCCTTCATACCAGTAATCCCATTCCGGCGACGTCAAGAACTGGCGGGAGCGCTGCGGGGTGGAGATATAATAGCCCTGGCGGGCAACTACTGCTCCCGGCCAGCCGGAAAGCCACCAGTTCAGATAGTCGTAGGCGACATCAAGCAGACGCCCGCTGAGGCTCTTCGAAAGGCACAGGCCGCCGTGCCAGGCACGATAGCCCTCGGCGGGCACCGCCTGTTCGACCGGAACGCCCTTGGAATTCAAGATGCCGATGCCCGGCGACCACATGCTTTGAACTGCCGTATCGCCTGCCATCATCAGGCGAGCCGCATCCTCCGCCGTCTGCCAGAAGCCACGGAAGAAACCCGCCTTCTTCCGCTCCTCCAGGAGGTCGATCAACCGATCGATTTCCGTAATCGACATGTTGCCGATGTCGTCGAAGGACATGAGACCGGCAGCCTGGGCGGCCAATGCGGCATCGAAGATGCCGATGGCCGGTTCGTCCACCAAAGCGACCCGGCCCGTCCATCGCTCATCGAAAAGAGCGCCCCAGGAATGCATGGCGACGGCATTGTCCACACAATCAGTCCGATAGGCGAAGCTGTCGAAATTATGCGTCGTCGGCAGCATGGAGATGAAACGGGAGGGCGTGTCGCCGAGTGCCAGGTTCGGCTGCACATACAGCTTGCGCGCCGGCACGTCGCCGAGCCCCAGTCGCGGGTTCGGGCCGATATGGCCGGTCTTGGTCAGATCGTTGATCTCGTCCCACAAGACGATACGCTTCGTGTCGATCGGCTGGATCGCGCGCCAATGCCAGACGATATCGAGATTATGGAAGCATTGATCATAGATATCGTAGGTCTCGGGCTCCCTCGCCGCCTTGTACTGGGTGGTGAGGAAATCATTGTTGTCGAACGTCACCTCGATGCCGAGATCATCCTCAGCCCGGATGCGCAGCTCCTCGAGCAGGGAAATGGCGGTCCCGAGAACACGCAGTTTCGGCCGGCCGGCCAGATGCAGCGCAGGTGCGGAAGTGGCCTTTGCCGGAGACTGATGCTTGTTCATGAAGGAATGACTTATCCTATTCCGCCGGGATGGCCAGAGGTGGCCTAACATCTGCACCCGCCAGCGTAAAAGCCTCGAAGGACCGTTTCAACAGTTCTCCGTCGAGCCCGTCCAGAATGAAGACCAGACGGGAGCTTCGATCGTCCGAAGACCAGGCTTCCATGTGAACGGGCGTGTGGACAAGATGCTGCACGCCATGAATGGCAACCGGCCGCTCCTCGCCGACAAGATTGAGAATGCCCTTGACCCGCAAGACCCGCTCGCCGTGACGATTGAGCAGCATGGTCAGCCATATGCCGAATGCCGTCCAGTCGATGGGGCGGTCTACCGTCATGGTGACGGAGGAGATCGCGGCGCGATGCGGAGCGCCATCGGCATTGGTAAGCCAGACCGGCTCCTCGCAATAAAAGCCGCTCGGCGACTGGACGTGATCGCCGCGCATCGCGGCCGCGTCCTGCAACAGCGAGGACAAATCCAGATCGTTATCCCTGGCACAGACGAGACGCGCATCGGGATTGATGCGCCGCAGGCGGCTTTCCAGGGCATGTCTCTCGTTGTCGGTGGCAAGATCGGTCTTGGTGATCACAAGCCGGTCGGCAATCGCCGCCTGCCGGTTGGATTCGATATAGGTATCGAGCTGATGCTGTCCGTTGACGGCGTCCACCGCCGTCACGACGCTTCCGGGCTGAAAATGATGCCGGAGGATCGGATCAGCCTTGATGGTCGAGAGGACCGGAAAGGGATCGGCCAGCCCGGTGCTTTCTATGATGACGCGCCGAAACGGCGGGACCAGCCCCCGTTCGCGCTTGGAATAGAGATCCTTGAGTGCTTCGGCGAGCTCGCCGCGAACGGTGCAGCACACGCATCCGGAGCGCAGCAGCACGATCTCGTCATCGATCCGCTCGATCAGGTGATGATCGAGCCCAATCTCTCCGAATTCGTTGATCAGCACGGCGGCATCGGCAAAGGCTTCCTCCGCCAGCAGCCGCCTGAGCAAGGTCGTCTTTCCCGATCCGAGAAAGCCGGTGAGGAGATTGACGGTCACGAAGCCGGGCTCTTCATGCGTCACGGTTGACCTCCATGCGGGCGATGAAGCCGGGATCGAGCGGATCGCAGGGCCGGCCGACGAGCCGCTCGGCCGCCGGCCAGAGATGTCCCAAATCCTCGACGATCTCGCTCTTGCCGGTCTTCGTGGAGAGGACGAACGAAGCGCCCTGCCAGTCCGACAGGACAAGGCCGAAGGCCGAAAGCATGCGATTGGCGGCGGCGACGCGGTTGGCCCGCTCCCGCCGCCGGTCGAGACGGCTGTCATTGCGCGTAAACACCCCTGGCCGCGCCGCAGCGTCGGTCCAGTGTTCATTGCCGCCGAGAACACCGCAGAGCGAGCACATGATGGTGTCTACCTCCTGACGCGCCTTGTCGCTTGTTACTTCTTGCGCGGGAAGCGCGCGGCGAAGTCGTCGGCGATTTCGTTCATGGTAACGAACTTCACGCCGGGATGCTTGATCATATGGGCATAGAGCCGCTCCAGCATCATCAACACCTGCGGACGACCGGCAACGTCGGGATGGATGGTAATCGGGAAGACGGCATAGTCCATCTCGCGATAGACCCAGTCGAACTGATCGCGCCACATCTGCTCGATATCGTGCGGATTGACGAAGCCATGGCTGTTCGGGGCCTTCTTGATGAACATCATCGGCGGCAGGTCGTCGAGATACCAAGAGGCCGGAATCTCGATGAGATCGGTCTCCTGTCCGCGCTTCAGCGGCACCATCCAGTCGGACGGCTTCTTCGAATAGTCGATCTTCGTCCAGCTATCGCCGACGCGCACATAATAGGGCGTGAAATCCTTATGCATCAGCGAGTGATCGTATTTGATGCCGCGCTCGAGCAGCAGCTCGTTGGTCACGTTGGAGAATTCCCACCAAGGCGCGACATAGCCGGTCGGGCGTTTGCCGGAGAGCTTGGTGACAAGCTCGATGCACTTGTCGAGGATTTCCGTCTCCTGCTCGCGCGTCATCGCGATCGGATTTTCGTGGCTGTAGCCATGGATGCCGATTTCATGGCCGGCATCCGCCACCGCCTGCATCTGCTCGGGAAAGGTCTCGATCGAATGGCCGGGAATGAACCAGGTCGTCTTGATGCCGAAGCGCTCGAACAGCTTGACCAGACGCGGGCTGCCGACTTCGCCGGCAAAAAGGCCACGGGAAATATCGTCCGGCGAATCCTCGCCGCCGTAGGAGCCGAGCCAACCGGCCACGGCGTCGACGTCGACACCAAAACTGCACAAAATCTCTTTCGCCATGGGAAGTACCTCCTTGGGTTTCTAGGTGTTTTAGTAAGCGGGAATGACGGTCGCTTCCGCCGGGTTCCAGGCGAGCAACACGCCGGCGCCGACCGCAAAGGCACCGGGCCTGTATTTGTCGACATGCGCCTCGAGCGCGAGCGAGCGCCCATCGGATAGACTGGCGGTCAGATGCGAGATGTGGCCGACGACGTCGAACCGCTCGATGCGGGCGCCGACGACGTTGCCGCCGAAGGCACTGGCGATGCGCTGGCGGTCCGCACCTTCGCTCGCATGCACCTCGATCGCCTCCGACGGGATGACGATATCGACCTTCCCCTGACCGGAAACCGCACCATTCGGGCGACCTGACAGTAGGCCGAGCGGAGTGTTGACGACGGTGTTGTCTCCTTCGCTGCCGGCTACTTCGCCGTGAAAGATCGTGTTGCGGCCGATGAATTGCGCCACGAACGGTGTATTCGGCCGCGTATAGAGCTGATGCGGCGGGCTGATCTGTTCGACCCGGCCCTGGTTCATCACCACGATCCGGTCGGAAAGCGCCAGCGCCTCGGATTGGGCATGAGTGACGAAGACGAAGGTCACGCCGAGCCTCTTTTGCAGGAGTTTCAGTTCGTTCTGGATCGCCTTGCGCAGATTGGCGTCGAGGGCTCCGAGCGGCTCGTCCAGCAGGAGAACATCGGGCTCCACCACGAGACCGCGCGCAAGTGCGATGCGTTGGCGCTGGCCGCCCGAAAGCCTGTCTGGCTTGCGCTCCGCAATATCCTCCAGCCCGAGCGTCGCCAGTATCCGGTCGACACGGGCATCGCGCTCGGCCTTCGCGACACCCTTGACCTCAAGGCCGTAACCGACATTGCGGCGAACACTCATGTGCGGAAAGAGGGCATAATTCTGGAAGATCATCGAGGTCGGGCGGTTCTGCGGCCGGACATCGTTCATCCGCTCGCCTTTGATCATCATGTCGCCGGAGGAAATCGTCTCGAAACCGGCGATCATGCGCAGGGTCGTCGTCTTGCCGCACCCGGACGGACCGAGGAAGGCGATGAATTCGCCTTTGGTGACCGCCAGATTGAAATCGGCGACAGCCGGCGTGCCGTTGTCATAGACCTTGCCGACATTGATGAGTTCCAGGTCGTAAATCATAACCATTCTCCAGGCGCGAGCGAGAAGACCGCCAGCCGGTCTCCTCGCGTTTCAGGTCCGGAGCGGCAAGCCGCTCCGGCATTGCCTCAGGCGTTCAGGAACTCGTCCCACTTCTGGACGAGATGGTCGTATTCGTCCGGCCACTGGTGCCAGTAGGCGACGTTCTTGGCGCGTTCTTCCAGCGAACCGCCATCGCGCAGATCGCCTTCCTTGATGCCGCGCTCCGCCGCACCGACCCAGGGCTTGCCCTCGTACCAGAAGGCATATTTATCCGGCGCCATGACGTTCTTGATGTTGGTGGAGGGCGAGTAGTATCCCTGCTCGGAGACGGTGATGCCAGGCTCGCCGGACAGCCAGTAATCGGCATAGGCGATCACGGCGTCCTTGTTGGTCGTGCCCGCAATCATCGACGGGCCGATCGCCCAGCCGCGATAACCTTCCTTCGGCACGGCGTATTTGCAGGGCTTGCCCTGCGCCTTGACGGCCATGACGGCCGGCTGCCAGGCGTCGCAGACAACCATTTCGCCGGAGGCCATCAGGTTGACCAGTTCGCCGAAATCGCCCCAAAGGGCGCGGAACTGGCCGTCCTTCTTTTTGGAGACGAGGAACTTCGCGGCTTCATCGATTTCAGCCGTGCTCGGATTGCCGGGGTTCTTCACGCTCAACAGACCGAGCGTGTTCATCGCCATGATGGCCTGGCCGAAGGCGATCAGCGGATCCGTGTTCAGACCCGACTTGCCCTTCCATTTCGGATCGAAGAGTGCCGCCCAGCTATTGGCTTCCTCGGCGCTGAGAACATCGGGATTGTAGCCGATGGAGTCGTAGTTATAGACAGCCGGAACCATGTTCAGCGTGGTCTGGGCGTCATCGGCCCAGATCTGGCCGACGATCTGCTGCTTGGCGCCCCACTTGTCGGAGGGCTTGGTAAAGGTGTCGCGGATGTTGGCCCAGTTCTTCAGCGAAGCGGCCGGGACCGGCTCGACATTGTTGGTCATGACGATCGACGGCAGGCGCTCGGCGATAATCTCCCAGCAATCGTAATCCTTCGAACCCGACAAGATCTTCGTCTGCGCATCCGGGAAGGTCGCCGCCGTGCCGGAGGTCTGGCCGACGCCGCTTGCCTTGCGGAAGTCGGCGAGGATGCGCTCCTGTACGGTGACCGACAGGCCGATGGTGCGCAGCTGCTCACTGGCAAGATTGGCGGCCTGCGCGAAGGCGGTGCGCGACGAGAGCAAGGATGTGCCCCCGCCGATGGCGGCAAGTGCCATCGCGCCGGCGGAATGCTTCAACAGAGAGCGTCTATTCATTTCCATTTTGGACATTTCTGTTCTCCAGTGTTGTTTGCTGTTCCCTGAAGCCGCTGTGGGCTTCTTTCATTGTCCTATCGCCAGCCGCCCGGCAGCAGGTTGCCGCCGGGATCTCCGCGATCAGTAACGGCCCACGAGAAGGCCGCCATCCACGACCAGAACCTGGCCGGTCATGTATCTCGCGCTGTTCGAGGCAAGGAATGCGATGACGTCGGCGATATCGTCAGGAGCGCCGATCCGACCCAAGGGGACCAATTCTGGAACCTTCTCGGCGCCTTCGGCACCCAGCGAATTTTCCTCCGACAGCAATTGCGCGGTGCGGATGTAGCCAGGCGCGACGCCG
Source organism: Rhizobium sp. (assembly GCA_036383055.1). Classification (GTDB taxonomy): domain Bacteria; phylum Pseudomonadota; class Alphaproteobacteria; order Rhizobiales; family Rhizobiaceae; genus Rhizobium. The sequence goes on from DASVPC010000138.1 coordinate 51,404, forward strand.
TTGACCCGCACGCCGTCCTTGGCGAGTTCCACCGCCAGCCCGCGCACGAGCCCAACGACGCCCGATTTCGCGGCAGAATAATGCACATGCTCATCCCAGCCGTAAGCGACGCCCATGATGGAGGAGAGCGCGACGATGCTCCCCGATTTGCGGCGCTTCATGCCGGTTGCGGCGGCGCGCACCAGCCTGAAGATGCCCTTGAGATCGATGTCGAATGTCAGATCCCATTTGTCGTCGCTGAGGTTTTCGAGCGGCGTGCGATGGGCGATGCCCGCATTTGCGACGATGACGTCGATCCTGCCGAACCGCGCCTCCAGATCCGCGACCAGCGCATTGGCGGCCTCGGTCGAGCGGACGTCATAGAACTGGAATTCGGCCGAGCCGCCGGAGGCGACGATGTCGCGGACGGTCTCCTCGCCTTCCGCCGCCAAGATATCGGTCACGACGACATGATCCCCAAGAGACGCGAAGGCCTTCGCCGTCGCCTGACCGATCCCGATGCCGGCGCCGGTGACGATCACGATGCGTTTTTCAGTAACTGTCATATCCATCTTCCTTTCAGAGCATCACATCGCCGGAATTCGGCCCGAGCGTCTGGCCGACGAAAAGGCTGGCGGCGGGAGACGCGAGGAAGGCAACCGTCGCGGCCACCTCCTCCGGCTCACCGAACCGACCAAGCGGCAGTTCGCGCTTCTTGCGTTCGCGCCATTCATCCGAAAGGCCAAGCACCAGCGGCGTATTGATCGGCCCGGGAGCGACGGCGTTGACCCGCACCCCGCGACCAGAAACCTCGCGGGCAAGCGCCTTGGTCATGCCGATGATCGCCGCCTTGGCGCCGGAATAGTGAACCAGCTCGATGCCGCCGATCTGACCGAGCTGGGAGGCGACATTGATGATGCCCCCCTCGCCACGCTCAAGCATCGAGGGGAGGACCGCCTTGGTCATCAGGAACGTGCCGCGCACATGCACGGCAAACATTCGGTCGAAATCCTCAAGCGCGAGATTTTCGAAGGATGCCTGATGCACAATGCCGGCATTGTTGACGAGGAGATCGACCTCACCATGTCGCGTCACGGCAGCCGCATGGATCACGGCCACATCCTCGGGCCGGGAAACGTCGCCCGCTGCAGCCGTGGCCAAGCCACCCGCCTTGCCGATGTCGTCAGCAACAGCCTGCGAACGATCGAGCGAGAGATCGTTCACCAGCACCGCATAGCCGTCAGCGGCAAGCCTGAGCGCGATCGCCCGGCCGATGCCCGAACCCGCGCCCGTCACGATCGCCGAAGGTTTTTTCGTCATCATGCGTCCTCCTGAACGCGGACACGCCGGGCACGGCGAACCGACAGCCCCATGAGGGTGGCGTAGGTGCCAAGCAGCGCGAAGGAAAACAGGGTCGTCAGGACGCCGAAGGCGAAGACGTTGGGATGCACCTCGACCGAGAAAGTGCCGTAAATCGCCAGCGGCAGCGTCAATTCGCGGCCGGACGCAAACAAGGTGCGCGAGAACTCGTCATAGGAGAGCGTGAAGGCAAACAGCATGGCCGAGAGCACACCGGGAAAAATCAGCGGAAAGGTGACCTTGCGGAAGGTCCGCGCCGGCGTCACGCCGAGCGACCAGGAGGCTTCCTCCATGCTCGGATCGAACCTGTTGAAGATCGCCAACATCACCAGGAAGGCGAAGGGGAAGGTATAGACGACGTGGAGGACGAATGCCGTGCTCCACCAATGGCGGTCGATGCCGAATGTATTGGCAACCAGCGCCATGCCGAGCCCCACCAGCACCCCCGGCACCATCATGCCGAGGACGATCAGGTAGAAGACGACGCCCGAGCCGCGGAATTTGCGCCGGAAGGCCTGGGCGGAGGTCACTCCGAGTACGGTGGAGACGATCATGGTCATCACCGCAAGCACGAGCGAGCGGATCAAGGACTGATCGATCGGCAGCGGCGCGATGCGCGAGGGCGGCGTCAGGCCGAACAGATGCCGGTACCAATAGGTCGACCATTCGATGATCGGGAATTGTGGGCCGCCCTCGGGGCCGGTCTGGAACGACAGGATCGCCAGAACCACCAGCGGCCCGTAGAGAAAGACAAGAAAGAGGGTCGTGTAGACGCCGAGGCCGAGCTTGATGCCGCTTGCGTTCATGATCAGAGCTCCTTTCTCAGATCGACGATCTTGAGAAGCACGGCAACGACCGCACCCATGATGATCGTCAGCACGACGCCGGCCACCGCCGCAAAGGCCCATTTCAACGAACCGACCTGAGTGACAATGATGTTGCCCAAGAGGTTGACCTTGCGGCCGGACAGCGCCGCCGAGGTGGCGAATTCGCCGAGCACCATGACCGAGACGAAGATTGCGCCGACAACCACGCCCGGCAGGGAGAGCGGCAGGATGATCGTGCGGAAGATGCGCCAGAAACCGGCGCCAAGATCCTGCGCGGCCTCGATGACGGAGGCGTCGATGCGGCCGAGCATGAAGGCGATCGGACCGACCATGAAGACGCAATAGATCTGCGTCATGCCGATGATCACCGACAGCTCGGAAAACAGCAGCACCTCGATGGGCTGACGGATGATTCCGAGGTTCATCAGGATCATGTTGATGGCGCCCTCCGTGCCGAGCATCGGGCGCCAGGCGAGAACGCGGATCAGGAACGACGTCCAGAAGGGGATCACGCAGAGGACGAGAAGCACGGTCTGCAACGTCTTGTTCTTGACGAGAAGGCCGACGAAGAGCGCGGCCGGATAGCCGACGACAAGCGTCGACAACAGAACAAGAAGCCAGATGCGGATAGTCGTCCAGAGCGCGCCGAGATAGGTCGGGCTCGTCAGGAAGGTGATCCAGCTTTGCAGGGTCAGCGTCGGCTCGATCTTGAAGGTCGTCTGGGTCCAGAAGGAGACATAGACCATCATCAGGAGCGGTAGCACCAGGAAGAGCAGCATCCAGAGCACGCCCGGCGCCAGCAGCCACAGGGCCTTTCTCGATGGACGGCGCGTGACCGTCGTCTCCTGCACGGCATCCTCGCTCGTTGCGACCATGGTCATCTCTCATTCTCCTGGGCAGGTCCGTGGGGTCGGAGCAGGAAGCGCGCGTCAGCCGAAGACAAGGGCGTCCTCCTTCTTCCAGACCAGCGCATAGCGGCTCTTTTCGACAAAGGCGGGCGGTCGCGAATGGCTGAGATGCGACTCGACCTCGAAGACGCGCCCGTCACCGAGCGCAAAGAAGGAATTGATGGCCGCGCCGGAATATTCGCTGGCAATGAAATCGCCGTCGATGCTTACCTCGTCAGTGGAAATTGACGCGTCCGACGGACGGATGGCGACGCGATCGTGGCGGATGGCATAGCCCGGCTGCGGCGCTTTCCTGAGTGAGGCATTCAGCGGGAAACGTCCGGTCTGGCTGACGAAGTGATCGTCGACGACAGCGCCGGCAAACAGATTGTAGCAATTGAGAAAGCGCGCCACGGCGGCCGAGGCCGGACGATTGTAGATCACATCTGAGGTCGCCGCCTGTGCAATGCGGCCCTGATCGAGCACCAGAACCATGTCACCCATCGCGAGCGCTTCGGACTCGCTGCCCGTCACATGCAGAAAGGTGACGCCGCAGCGCTCGCGGATCGTCTTCAGCTCGGTTCGCATGCGGCTGCGCAAATTGGCGTCGAGCGCGCCAAGCGGCTCGTCCAGAAGCACCATCTTCGGCTCGGTCACCAAGGTACGCGCCAGTGCCACCCGTTGCCTCTGGCCGCCCGATATCTGCGTGACGGCGCGATCCTCCAACCCCTTGAGCCCGACGAGGGAAAGCATGTCGCGCACCCTTGCGGCGACGATGGTGGGATCCGTGACCGGATCGACCTTCCTGTTGCGCAAGCCGAAGGCGACGTTGTCGGTGACCGAGAGGTGGGGAAAAAGAGCGAAGTTCTGGAAGACGAAACCAATGCCGCGCGCATGCGGCTCGACCCCGTCGAGACGCTCGCCATGAAACAGGATCGAGCCGGAATCGGGCTCCTCGAAACCGGCGATGACGCGCAGCAGCGTCGTCTTGCCGGAGCCGCTGGGGCCGAGCAGCGAGATATAAGCGTCACCCGGCAAGGAAAAATCCACCGAGGCCAGCGCCGGTACGCCGCCATAGGACTTGGCGACTTGCTTGAGTTGAAGAACGGTCGACACCGATTTCCTACCAGTTCCAGGCAAGGACCATCCCCCGGACAAAGCTCCGCCGCAGCTCGGAATCGGATTGATCCGAGCGCTCGACGTCGGCCGTCGCGCATGCATCACATGCGCTTCAAAGAGATGTTCCTTGGCGTTTCAACGAGTTCCACCTGTAGCGCTTCTGACGAGCGCCTTGATGTCTTGAAGCATTACACAAATGATTTTTGTATTCAATAGACTTTTTCTGATAAAACGAAATGCATCGATGATCAAAATTGCGTAGCGCCGAACAACGGGCGTCGCGGCAGACCGAGCCACAAGAACCGCAGCCGGTGATTTTACCGGAATTCAACGCATACAGCGCCAACAGAAGAGTCGACAAATCGCGATCTTCATGCAAAAAGTCCATAAAATCGGGCACATGCCTGCTCGGAATCGTAACGCGACCGCGCCATCAACCTGCACAAGCACTCCATAAAAATCAGACTTTGTATTCAATAACCATTTATTTTTGCGCTATTTTACCGCTATAAATAGCGTAAGAGTGAGGCATCGGAATGATATGGGCACATTGAATCAGATGACCGAATATGGCGCACGACCCAGCGCGCAGAAGCGCTATGAGATCGCGGAGGATGTTCTGCGCAGCAACATCGAGGACAGCACGCTGCCACTCGGCGTCGTGCTTCTCGAAGGCCCGATCGCTGAAATCCTTCAGATTTCGCGCGCGCCCGTGCAGCGAGCGCTTCAGGCCCTTGAAAGCGAAGGGCTCGTGCATCGCTTCAACGGCCGCGGCTATCTCGTCGGGCCTGCCGATCAGGGGATCGAGCCGAACCGCACCGACATCAAGACGCTGGGCCTGAGCATTCCGCGCCATGCCGACGAGGCGCTGCAAAGCCGCTCCTCCTGGGAGCGGATCTACAACACCGTCGAGGCCGATGTGGCCGGCTGCGTCGTCTTCGGCCAATATCGCATCATCGAGATCGAGCTGGCCACTCATTTCAACGTCAGCCGAACCGTAGTGCGCGACGTGCTGACGCGCCTGCGCGAGCGCGGCCTCGTGCGCAAGAACCAATCGTCCCACTGGATCGCCGGGCCGCTGACCGCGCAGATGATCAAGGATCATTTCGTGCTGCGCGGAATGCTCGAACCTCAGGCGCTGATCGCCGGGGCGGAACATGTTGACCGTGCCGGGCTGGGCGAGCTTTTTCAGCGCCTGTCCGAACTGGAAAGGCACGATATCGCCGATCATCTCAAGGCTCTGGAAGCCATTTATGCGGATTTCGTCGACATCTGCATTCTGGCGACGCCGAACGAGCGATTGAAGGAATCGATCCGCAACAATCTTCTGCCGGTGACGGCGACCGAGCGGCTGTTGCGGCGGCTCGGTCTGCCGGGCGATCCCGCCGTCATCACTGAGCTGCGCCTGGTAACGGAACTGCTGCTGCGCGGCGCCGTGACCGCCGCCGCCGCGATGATGGAAAGCCATCTGGACGCCTCGGTGAAACGCATGATCGCCCAGATGAAGATTGTTGCGATCATTCCCGGCCCGAGCGTGACGGCCGCCTATCTGACACGCGTTCTCGAATAGCAGGCGGCCGCTGAACGGCTGCATGCTCTGTCGTGGACGCGGGATAGGCAAGGCAATCATCGCTTTTCCCTTCAGTTCAAGGAGGCGCGCATGCGCTCGATCAGCGCCTGCCGCTCGGCCCTCGCCACAAGCGCCTCTTCCATCGTCACCTCGACAAAACGGGTCGGCGTATGCGGCTGCAATTGCCCGATCAGATCCATATCCGCCGAGATCACCGTGCCGAGCATGAAGTAACCGCCACCGGAGACGGCATCGCGGTGCAGAATGATCGGTTCGGTGCCACCGGGCACCTGGATCGAGCCGTATGGATAGCAACTGTCGACGATATTGGACGGATCGGAGCCGGCGCCGAAGGGCTGCTGACGCTCGACGAATTCAAGCTTGCGGCCACCACGGAAGCGATAGCCCATGCGGTCGGCTTCGGGTGCGACTTTCCATGGATCGGCAAAGAAGCTCTCCTTCGCCTCATCCGTCAGGCGGTCCCAGTAGAGTCCGGGGAGGACTCGCAGCTCAGCGGGCGTTCCGGGCCTGCGGCGCAGGCCTTCCTCCACCGACCGGCCTTCCTGCACAACGGCGCCTTGCCCAACCGGAAGCTCGTCGCCCACCGCCAGCGCCCTGCCCTTGTAGCCGCCGAGCGCGCCGATCGGATAGGTGGATCGGCTGCCGAGCGCCACGGGCACGTCGATGCCGCCCGATACTGCGATATAGATGCGCGCCCCAGACTTCAGGAAATCGAAGCTCAGCACCTGGCCAGCCTTGACCTTTAGCGCCGTCCATCCCGGCTGGGGAACGCCGTCGATCTTGGCCGGCATGTCGGCACCGGTTACCGCGATCACGGCATCATCCAGGAATTCAAGCTGCGGCCCCATGAACACCGCTTCCAGGCCGGCGGCACCCTCGTCATTACCGACGAGACGGTTTGCCGCGCGCATGGCATAGCGATCCATCGCGCCGCCGACGGGAATGCCCAGGTGAAAATAGCCCGGCCGGCCGAGATCCTGGACGGTGGTCGCCAGGCCATGATGAAGAACCTTAATGGCCATAGAGCACGCCCTCCAGCTTGGCATTGTAGCCGTCGATATCGGTCTGGTATTGCCTAAGATCGAAGCTGACCTCGCGGGTCGGCGGGCTGAATAGGCCTTTGTCGACCTCCTCGACCGCCTTGTCGTAACCGTCGCGATCGATCGGCTTGAACTTGACGATATCGCCCGGGCGGAAGAACACCATGAAGTCGCGCAGATAGCTCGTCGTCTGCATCGGGTCGAAGATCGGCATCGGCGTGATCCCGAACATCTGGTAGCCACCCGCGCCGCGCACCGAATAGATGCAGCCGAAGCAGCCGCCATGACCGACCGTCAGCCGTGGCGTATCGGTGCGGGGGCGCAGATATTTCGGGACCTCAATCTGCCGCTGCCGCTCGACCATCTGGTACATGAACGGCAGGCCTGCGACGAAGCCGACCATGGAAACAAACCAGGGCGAACCGGCATGGGCGGCGATGAAATCGTCGACCGCGCCGTAGCCATTGATCCCAGCGGCATAGTCAAGATCGGTGCCGGACGGCTCCTGATGGCGCTCACGAAAGCGCATCAGGGTCTCGTGCGTCCAGGGGTCGTTGTAGAAGACCGGAATTTCGACGATGCGGGTCTTGATCACCGGCTCAACCTTCTCGGCCGCTCCCTCGATCGCCCGTACCTCCTTCAGAAGGTCGTCGGGCTTGATCAGGTCCGGGTTGAACTTGATCTGGAAAGAGGCATTGGCCGGGCAGATTTCAGTGACGCCCCTGATGGCGCTGTCACGAACGCCGGTTGCCATCGACAGGCTCTTGAAGAAGGCCTCCAGCGACATCTCATCGCTGCATTCGACGAAGAGATGTTCGTCACCTCCGAATGTATAGCGTGCAGGCATCAGGCAACCTCCTGGGTCCGGCCGGCCAGAGCAATGAAATCATTGTCCAGCCAGTGTTCGAGAAAGCGGGTATGGAATGCGCCCTTGGCGACGCTCGCGTCGCGCGCCAGCGCCAGATGCAACGGCACCGTGGTCGGCACGCCCTCGATGGCGAGCGCCTGAAGCGCCGAGCCTAGTTTTGCAAGGCAGGCGTCGCGCGTCTCGGCATGCACGATCAGTTTGCCGAGCAGGGAATCGTAGAAGGGCGGGATCGTGTAGCCCTCGTAGAGCATGGTATCGAACCTTATGCCCTCGCCCATGGGAACGGAGAGTTTCGTGATCGTTCCCGGCGACGGCTGGAACACCTTGAATGGGTCCTCGGCGTTGATACGGCACTCGATCGCATGGCCGCTCGCCCTGACATCGTCCTGCGATACCGAAAGTGCCGTGCCGCCCGCCACCTTGAACATCTCCTGCACCAGATCGAAACCGGTGATCATCTCGGTCACCGGATGTTCCACCTGGATGCGGGTGTTGACCTCTATGAAATAGAAATCGCCCGTCTCGTCGTCGTAGAGATATTCGACTGTGCCGGCACCGCGATAACCGACCTCGCGGGCAAGCGCCACGGCACTTCCGCAGAGCTGCTTGCGCACGTCGGCGGGAAGCAGGAAGGCAGGCGCCTCTTCCCAGACCTTCTGGCGCCGGCGCTGCAGCGAGCATTCGCGCTCGAAGAAATGCACGAAATTCTGCCCGTCACCAAAGACCTGCACCTCGACATGCCGGGCGCGCGTGATGACCTTTTCCATATAGAGACCACCATCGCCGAAGGCGGCGAGCGCCTCGGCCGAGGCAAGCGGAAACTGTTGTTCCAGCTCAGCGATATCGGCGACGATGCGAATGCCACGCCCACCGCCGCCGGCCGCCGCCTTGATCATCACCGGAAAGCCGATCGTTGTCGCGAGCGCCCGCGCCTCGTCGAGACCGGCAACCCGCCCGTCGCTTCCCGGGACCGTCGGAACGCCGGCTTTTGCCGCCACCTGCCGCGCCGCCACCTTGTCGCCGAGCGTGCGAATCGCATCGCCGGAGGGGCCGATGAAGACCATACCCGCCGCCTCAACGGCATCGGCGAAATCGCCGTTTTCGGAGAGGAAGCCATAGCCCGGATGTACGGCGTCGACGTCGGCCGCCTTTGCCGCGGCGATGACCGCCTCGATGTTCAGATAGGATTTCTTCGGCGCAGGCGACCCGATATCGATCGCTTCATCCGCGAGCCTGACCGCCAGCATATCCACGTCGGCGGCGCTATGGACCTGGACCGTGCGAATGCCGAGCGCCTTTGCTGCCTTGATGATCCGCACGGCGATTTCACCGCGATTGGCGATGAGCACGGACCGGATGGTCATTCCTCGACCTCCGCGATGACTTGCCCGGCCATGACGGGCTCTTCGTTGTCGACAAGAAATTTGATGTTCTTGCCGTTAAGGCCGGCGGGAATTTGCTGGAAGGTCTTCATGACCTCGATAAGGCCGATCGTGTCAGTGGCCGAAACGGCATCGCCATCAGCCTTGAAGGCCGGCACGTCTGGGGAGGAAGCCCTGTAGAATGTTCCCGGAAGGGGCGATTTGATCTCATGCTTACTCATGTGGCCTCCGCGCTATCTCATTTTTCAGGAATTGAGGTTCAGGAATTGGGAAACGGGTGCGATCCGGAGCCCTGCGGCGACAAGGGCCGCGCGCATTTCTTGGGCGATCTCCAGCGCTCCCAGCGTGTCCGAGTGAAAACAGATGGATTCGAACTCGATATCAATGTCGGCTCCGGTCACCGTGCGAACCTTGCCTTCGGTGCAGGCACGCAGAACCTTCCTCGCGATAGCCTTGGGATCAGGGCGCCCAGCATCGCGAGTGAAAACGATCCAGCCATTGTCGCCATAGTCGCGATCCGCGTAGAATTCGCGCACCGCCGGCTGTCCGACCTCAAGGGCGGCGATATGGGTTTCAGAGCCCGCCATGCAGAAGACCGGCGTATTCGGCGCCACCGTTCGCATATACTGGATGAAAATCCGCGATAGCTCGGCGCTGGCCGCCAGCTCCATGTAGAGCGCACCATGCGGCTTCACATGCTGAACCGGCACGCCATGACGGCGCGCAAATTCGCGAAGCGCGCCCACCTGATAGATCAGGTCGTTGATGATCTCCTTGCTGGTCCCACTGATTTTTCGCCGGCCGAAACCCTGCAGATCATTGTAGCCCGGATGCGCGCCGACGCCGATCCCATGTTCGGCAGCCAAACGCACAGTCTCGTCCATGAGGTTCGGGTCGCCGGCATGAAAACCGGTGGCGATATTGGCGGAGCTGATGAGCGAGATGAGATGTTCGTCGCGCGTATCGCCGATGCGCCATCGGCCGAAGGCCTCTCCCATATCACAATTGATGTCGACGACTTCTTTCAAGCGTATTTCCTCATGCATGTTCGGAGCTGCGGCTGCAACGAAACGCTAGGAGGAAAAGCAGGATTTGAAAAATACAATTTTCAATATAGAATTATCTGATAAATTGATATCGACGCACAAAAAGACGCCAGAATTATTCAATTTGATTCAGATAGTTAGGAAGATTGCATTGAATTACATCGTTGCTCACCAGCAGTTGCGACGACGATATCTGATTTAGTTCGAGAATTTTTCAGATTAACCGATAGAGGAGAACGACGTTGAGCCTCAGCCTGCGCCAGCTTCGATACTTCGTCGCCACCGCCGAATATGGGCAGATCTCGCATGCCGCGATGAACCTTTCGATCTCACAGTCTGCGGTGACGGCAGCGATCAAGGACCTCGAACTGACCGTGGGCGTCATGCTGTTCAACAGGACACCGCAGGGCATGGAATTGACCGCCGCCGGCCGGCAGTTTCTCTCCCATGCCTATGAAATATTGGCGAAGGTAGACGAGGCCACCCATCTCAATCTCGTCAGCAGCGATATCGAAGGCGATCTGGTCGTCGCCGCGACCTATACGGTGATCGGATATTTCCTGCCTCTCCACATCGAGCGTATGCGACGCCTCTATCCGCGGCTGCGCATCCAGCTCTACGAAGTGAACCGCGAGACCATCGAGGAAGGGTTGCTGTCCAACCGCTACGATATTTCCGTGCTCCTGACCTCGAATATCCTGAACCCGATGCTGACCACGGAAACACTCTTGAGTTCCGTTCGCCGCCTTTGGGTGCCGGCGCAACATAATCTGCTGAGACGCGACGGCGTCGGCCTTCGCGAGATCGCCGAAGAACCCTACATCATGCTGACCGTCGACGAGGCGGCGCACTCATCGCTGAAATACTGGAGCGGCACCGCCTATCAGCCCAAGGTCCTGTTGCGGACGAGTTCCATCGAGGCGGTGCGATCGATGGTTGCCAACAGCCTCGGCGTCGCCATCCTCTCGGATATGGTCCACAGGCCCTGGTCGCTGGAAGGCCGGCGCATCGAGACGGTCAATATTCAGGATCCGATTCCGCCGATGGATGTCGGACTGGCGTGGCGGGCCAACAGCGAATTCTCGCCACAGATGCTGGCCTTCAGACGATATTTCCAACAGGCTTTCGGGCTGCCGGGAACCAATGCATGACTGATGCATGCTTCCGATGCACAACCTGTGGGAGAAATAGTTATCCGGCTAATTGAATAGGATGAGGCCCGCCGCACCTATGTGGGCAGCGGGCTTTGTTCCTCAGCCTTCGATTACCAGACCCTTGGCCTTCAGCACGGCTTCGAGATTGCTGACCTCAACGACCGACTTTCCGGCTTTGTAGGCCGCAATGTAGCCCGCTTCGGCATCTTCCCTGGCCTGCGCCAGTTTCGCGACCTCGACGGCCTCCGATTTACGCACGACAACCAGACCGTCGGCATCGCCGACGATGATGTCGCCTGGGTGAACGATCTCGTCGCCGATCAGGATCGGCTCGTTAGTGGCGCCGAGCGTTTCCTTAACGGTGCCCTTGATGCAAACGCTTAGCGAAAAGACCGGGAAGCCCAGATCGCGCAGCTGCAGCGTGTCACGCACGCCCGTATCGGTTACAAGTCCGCCGATACCCTTGGCGAGGCAGGCATTGGCAAGCACATCGCCGAACGAGCCGGCTTCTTCGTACTCGCCGGCGGAGACGACGATGATGTCGCCGGGCTGCGCGTAGTTGATCGCCACCTGGAGCATGATGTTGTCGCGCGGCGCGCATTTGACGGTGAAGGCGGGGCCGCAGAGCTTCATCCGGTAATCGATCGGCTTCAACCGCGAAGACAGCGCGCCGCGACGCCCCTGAGCTTCGTGAAGGGTCGCCGGCGAAAATTTCGCGATGGCCGCGATCTCTTCCTGGCTGGGACGATCGATCTTCTGCTTCAGTATCACCACTTCAGGGTCCTCCAGACAAATTGGCAATTGCACGCCTGCTTCATCGGGCAGGCTGAAAACGTCGCATGGTCGCGATACGGCGCGGCAAGACGCCAGCCGCATCGCCAAGAGCGCCGGGGCATTCGCGCCCCGCTCGCAAAATTACGGGATGGGATCGAACTTCAGTTCGGTGATCGGGACGACCTTGTCCGTGCGGGTCATCTTGTACTCGGTGTTCGGGCCGAGCCACTTGTCCCAGATCTTGTTGATCTCACCCGACTTGTCGAGCGAGACCAGGACTTCGTTGATCTTCGCGGTCAGGGCCGGTTCGTCCTTCTTCATGCCGATGCCGATCGGCTGATAAAGCATCGGCTCCTCGATCATCCGCATCTCGGCGCCCTTGGTCTTCGACTCGTTGACGATCTTCGTCGTCGTCATCGTGTTGGCGACCATGCCGCGGGCCTTGCCCTGCTGGACGGCGAGATAGGCCGACCCCGTATCCTGGAAGGTCAGCGGCTGCGACTTGTTGAGGCGGATGGAGAGTTCCGAGGTCGAGCCCTTGGTCGATGCCAGACGAACGCCGGCAAAATCGGCCTTCTTCTGGCCGGCATCGCCGACCTTGACGATCAACATTTCCTTAGCCAGGTAATAAGGGTCGCTGAACTGGATCTGCTCGGCGCGGCTGAGAGTGTAGGCGAGATTGGCAACGGCGATGTCGACATGGCCGAGCTTGACTTCGGGAACGCGGGCTTCGACGGAAACCGGCTTGATTTCCGGCTTCACGCCGAGTGCCTGGGCGATCGCGCCGCAGAGATCGACGTCGAAGCCGACCATTTCGCGCGTTTTCGGATCCGGAGACGCAAAGGGCGGAACGTCGGCAAAGGTTCCGCAACGGATCACCTTCGCCGTCATAATATCGGCCAACTGATCCGCATTCGCCGACCCGGCCAGCGCTGTCGCTGCGAGCGCGAGGCCTAGGGTCCATGACTTCATGTTCATTGCAAAGTCTCCTGTGGGTTGGACGAAAATCAATGCCGCAAATCAGCGAGAAACCGCTGAGCACGTGCATGTTGCGGGTTGGAAAAGAACTCTTTCGGCGGGGCAGCCTCGAGGATCAGCCCGTCATCCATGAACCAGACGCGATCCGCCACATCGCGGGCAAATCCCATCTCATGGGTGACGCACATCATCGTCATGCCGTCGGCTGCCAGGGTCTTCATGACCGCGAGTACCTCGCCGACCATTTCCGGATCCAGCGCGCTCGTTGGCTCATCGAACAGCATCACCGGCGGCTCCATCGCCAAAGCGCGCGCAATCGCGACCCGTTGCTGCTGCCCGCCGGAAAGCTGGGCGGGAAAAGCGCCCGCCTTATCGGCGAGCCCCACCCTGTCGAGAAGCTGCTTTGCCTTGTTGCGGGCAACATCACGCGCGACCCCCTTCACCCGGATCGGCGACATCGCGATGTTGTCGAGAACCGACAGATGCGGGAACAGATTGAAATTCTGGAAGACGAAACCGATACGGCTGCGCAGGCGGTTCATTTCCCTGGCGGGCACGGAGCCGTGCATGTCATTGCCGTCGCAGGTGATCGATCCACTGGCGATCTCCTCGAGCCGGTTCACCGTGCGGATCAGGGTGGATTTGCCCGAACCGGAAGGGCCGCAGACGACGACAACCTCGCCCCGCGCCACCTCGGCATCGATCCCCTTGAGGACTTCGAAATGGCCATAGGACTTGCGCACCCCGGACAGCTGGATCATGGGCGGATTCTGAGAAGACTGGGCGAGGGTCATAGCGACTGATCCGTAAGAGCTTTGAGTTGCAGGACGTTCTCGGGCCTCTGCGCAGCCGTGCCGGCACGCTTGCGGGCGATCCGACGCTCCAGAACCGATGCCACCTGGGTCAACGACCAGCAGATCACGTAGTAGACGGCCGCCAGGATGAAGAAGACCTGGAATGGCTGGGTCAGGAGCTGATTGTTGATCTGGTTGGCCGCGAAAGTGAGGTCCGGCACGTTGATCACGTATCCAAGCGTAGTGTCCTTGATGGTCGACACCAGAACCGAAAGGATGCTCGGGATGACATTGTACAACGCTTGCGGCAGGACGACGTAGCGCATGGCGCCGAAGTAGCTGTGTCCAAGCGCGCGTGCCGCCTCCAACTGGCCATGCCCAAGGGCAAGGATACCGCCGCGCACGACTTCACTCAAGAAAACGCCCTGATAGACGACCAGCGTCACAAGCATCGTGACGAAGCTCGGAACGTCGGCGCCAGTCAGCAGCGGCACGAGGAAATAGCCCCAGAGGATGAGCATCAGCAGCGGCACGCCGCGCGTGAAATAAACCAGCGCCGTGACGGGCCAGTTCAGCAGCGGCGATTTTGAAAGCCGGGCAAGGGCCAGGAGGATGCTGACCGGAAAGGCGAAGGCGATCGCCAGGACCGAGAGGATCAGCGTCGCTGCAAGCCCGCCGATCGGGCCATTCGGATATTGCCCGACGAGCAGCAGCAGCCAGTAATCATGGATGATCTTGATGATGTCGCCAATCATGCCCGCCCACTCCTGATCGGATCGGTTCTCCGGGTGACATATCCACCGGCAGTCATGATCATCAGCGAGAAGGCGAGGTAGAGCACCGTCGCCAGCAGATAGGTCTCGAAGGTCAGAAAGCTGAGATTCTCCACTTCCTTGACGGCATAGGTCAGCTCCGCAACGCCGATCGCGACCGCCAGGCTGCTGTTCTGGAACAGGGAAACGCTATGATTGATCAGCGCGGGCAGCGCATTTCTGATCCCTTGCGGGATCATCACGAAGCGCATGGCCGAGATATATCCATGACCGAGCGCGCGCGCCGCCTCCATTTGACCGGGGCTCACCGAACGCAGGCCGGAGCGAAGATCCTCGCTGAAATAGGCCGCCTGACAAAGACCAAGCCCGATGATCGCGAAGGTCGCCTCGGCATTGTGATCGTTCAGCCAATCGGTGACCTGTTGCGGCATCAGGGCAAAAATGCCGAAATACCAGAGCATCAGCTGCACCAGCGTCGGGACGTTCCGGTGATAGGAGACATAAGCGGTGACGACGGCATTACCGACGGGGCCAGGCGCGTATCGCAGGCCGAGAAGGAGCATGGCAAGGGTCATCGCCAGAAGCCAGGAACCGATCGCCACGACAAAGGTCATCTCGACCCCATGCAGCAGCATCGAGACATATTCTGGATTGCTCAGGATCGCAGAGAGATCGAGCTTGCCCACCGCCTCATTCCCCGTGCTTCGGAGACTGGGGCTTTGCCGTCTGCAAGCCGCCCATCACCTGAAGGGTCGGCGTGATTTCCATATGGCCGATGTTCACCGCAACCGGTGCTGCGATCGCAAAGGCGATGGCATCGGCGATATCGTTTGCCTGGGGGAGCTCGAAACCATCGATGAAGCGTTCCCGCACCTCGGGGCTGTCGCCATGAACATGCGCGAAGATGTCGGTGGCAACGCGGCCGGGGCAGATTTCCGTCACGCGCACCCGCTTGCCGAAGGCGTCGAGACGCAGCTGGTTCGACAGCATGCTGACGCCCGCCTTCGTCGCGTGATAGGAGGAGTTGCCGCCGAAATTATAAGCACCGGCGATCGACGAGATATTGATGACGTGACCGCGATCGCGCGCCACCATTCCCGGCACCACCATGCGGCAGAGATGAAGGACGGCGCGCAGGTTGACGTCGACAAGGAGATCGATGTCGCCTTCGTCGGCATCCAGGAATTTCTTGGGACGATCGACACCGGCATTGTTGACCAGAATGTCGAACGGGATGCGCTTCGTCAGATCCGCAAGGGCCGCTTTGTCGGTGACGTCGATCACATGCGCGATGCAGCCGGTGCGCTCCGCCAGCTTCTGCAAAAGCGCGCCATTGCGCGCAACCGCGTGCACCTCAAGCCCCTCGGCGCAAAGGCGCTCGACGATAGCCGCCCCAATTCCGGAGGAGGCACCTGTGACCAGTGCGGTCTTATAATCGGAGAATGGCATCACTGTTCCCTTTTGTTTGCGAAACCTTAGCCGACCTTTCCGTCGGGCGATAATTCCGATTATCTTTGGAGGGATAAGCCTATCTTATGAAGGGTATCCGGCCGCGTCCGGACATTGATTCCATTGGATGAATCCACATGTTTTCGTAGCAGAAGGCCGAGCGACGACGCTTCCGCCGCAGCATTTTCCGCGTAAAAAGTGCTTGGGAGGGAATCTGTTGTAAACTAACAGTCAGGCTGTAACATGCCGGTCAGCTGCAATCGTGAGCATCAATCTCGAATGGATATCAGACGTTTCAAATCGTTCGTTGTGATCGTTGATACCGGCAGCATCACAAGAGCTGCCGATATACTCCACATCGCACAGCCAGCACTCAGCCAGCAGCTCGCCGCCCTCGAAGAACACTTCGGAACGAAGCTCCTCATTCGAAGCCAGCAAGGCGTCGTGATGACGGATGCCGGTGCCGAGCTTTACCGGCATGCCCAGATCATCCTGCGCCAGATGGAACAGGCCCACGCCGATGTGGTCGCGGCAGGCAAGCATCTCGCGGGCCGGGTCTCCGTCGGCCTCACACCATTCAGCGGAGCCGCAACGCTCTCCTTCGAGCTTCTGGCGGAAACAAGGCGTCGCCATCCGGGCATCATGCTTCACCTCACCGAGAGCGTCGGGCAGACATACAGCCAGATGCTGATGAACAACCGGCTCGAAATCGCGCTGATCCATGGCGCCGGCCCGATGAAAGGCCTGCGGTTCTCCCCTCTTCTCCGGGAGGATTTCTACCTTGTCGCGCACGAGAAATTCGGCATCGAAGCCAGCGACGCCCCGATTGCCATTTCAGTGCTCGAATCTCTGCCGTTTCTGTTGCCGCCGCCCTACAATTTCGTGCGCCGGGCGGTGGAGACGGCGTTTTCGCGAAGCCGTACCAATCTGACGGTCATCGGCGAGGTCGAGGTCATCCGGACGCTGGCGCGAGCCGTCGGCACCGGTCTCGGCGCCACCATCATGCCCAAGGCGGTCGCCGACCGTATCGTGTCCGAGGGCACCGGCCCGATTGTTTCCCGGAGCATCTCGCCGAAGATCGAGGAGACACTGTCGCTCTGCGTGTCCGAACACGCCTCGCTCTCCGACCCAGCCGCTGCCGTGCAGGACATTCTCCGCGAGCTGACCGAGCGGCTGAAGCAGTAAATGCCCGTCGCCGCCCTGCCTGCCTCCTCATGCTATTTCGGGTCCCATCCTATTTCAGATCATGGCAGAACTGCGCGATACGCGCGCAGCCATCGGCAAGCTTCTCCATGCTGGTGGCGTAGGAGATGCGGAAGAACGGGCTCATGCCGTAGGCCCCGCCCTGCACGGTCGCCACATGTTGTTCATCCACGAGCCCCATGACGAAGTCCGCATCGTTTTCTATTTTGCGGCCGGATTTGCTGGTCTTGCCGATAAGGCCGGCAACGCTGGGGAAAATATAGAACGCCCCTTCCGGCTTGTGGCAGGTCAGCCCGTCAATACCGGCCAGCTTGTCGAGAACGAAGTCGCGGCGCTGCTTGTAGATCGCCGCCCGCTCCTTCAGAAGGTCCTGCGGGCCGTCCAGCACCGCCACGGCGGCGGCCTGGGTGATCGTGGACGTTCCGCCGCTGTTCTGGCCGTTGACGTTGCTGATGGCGGAGATCAAGTCCTTCGGTCCACCGCAGAAGCCCAGCCGCCATCCCGTCATGGCATAGGCCTTGGACGCGCCGTTGACGGTCAGCACCCTGTCGTAGAGACGGGGCTCGACTTCAGCGATCGTGCAGAACTCGAAATCGTCGTAGATCAGATGCTCATAGATGTCGTCGGTCATGATCCACACGTCGGGATGGCGCAGCATGACCTCGGCGATCGCCGCCATCTCGGCTCGCGAGCAGGCAGCACCCGTCGGGTTGTTCGGAAAATTCAGGAACAGCCATTTCGTCCTGGGCGTGATCACCGCCTCCAGATCCTCGGCGCGCAGCTTGAAGCCGTTCTCCTGCTTGCATGCGACGGGAACAGGCACGCCGCCCGCGAAGCGGACGATATCGGCATAGCTGATCCAGCCCGGCGCGGGGATCACCACCTCGTCTCTGGGATTGCAGGTCGCGAGAATGGCGTTGAAGATCACCTGCTTGCCACCGCCGGCAACGACGATCTGGCTCGGATCATAGTCAAGACCGTTCTCCCGCTTGAACTTGCGCGCAATGGCGGTTCTCAGGGCAAGCGTGCCGTCGAGTGGCGGATATTTGGTATCGCCGGCGAGAGCCGCGGCATGAGCCGCCTCGATCGCATGGGACGGCGTTGGGAAATCCGGCTCGCCGGACGAAAGGGAAACGACATTGATCCCCTTCGACGCAAGATCGCGGGCGCGCTGTGTCATGGCGGCGGAGGCGGATATGGAAACATTCTTGAGGCGGTCGGCTAGGGTCGGCATTGTTTTGTTGCTTTCGATGATCGTTGAACTGTTGGGTTGCGGTCTGGCTATTCAGGCAAGGACGTCGCGGGCCGGCGCGATCGTCGCTCCCGCCGCCTCGATCTCGCTGCGGACGATCCTTGCCAATTCAAGCGAGCCCGGCGTGTCGCTATGGACCAGGATCGAGCGTGCCCGCACTTCGATCGTCCGGTTGTCGATGGTCGTCACCGTTCCGCTCTCCAGAAATTGCCGCACCCGGGCGCGGACCTTGGCTTCTTCCTTGATGACGGAATTCGGCAGCTTGCGCGACACGAGCTGGCCGGCGGCATCATAGGCCCGATCCGCGAGGAAGAGCGTCAGCGTCCTCAATCCCGCGCGTTTCGCCGCCCGCTCTATTTCCGTGTCGGGCATGGAGAAGACGATGAGCTCGGGATCCACGGAGCTGATCGCTTGCATGATCAGATCGGCAAGCGCTGCATCGCGGTTGATCATATTGCCCATGGCGGCGTGGAAGCCGATATGGGCGACCGGAACCCCCTCGCCCCTGGCGATCGCCGTCAGCGCCCCCAACTGATAGAGGACCTGCTGGCGCATCTCGTCCGCCTCGACCGGCATTTCCCGACGCCCGAAACCGAGGCGGTCAGGAAAGCCCGGATGCGCGCCGACACCGACGCCGCGAGCCTTCGCCAGCCGCACCATGCGCGCCATGGTCTCCGGGTCGCCGGCGTGAAAGCCGCATGCGATATTCGCCGACGATACCACGTCCACTAGCGCCTCGTCGTCGCAGAGCCGGTAGGGTCCGAAACCCTCGCCCATGTCCGAGTTGAGATCGATCTTCATCGTTTCCTCTCCTGTCTTGCCTTGCTCTATTTGAACGCTACCGGCGCGACATGGCCGCAAGCGCCTGAGAGAGCATCGGTACGGTACGCCTGATATCGTCGAGATAGGATTTGACCGCCCGTTCGGCAGCGCGCGCTTCGGCGACATCGGAGCGAATGAACCGGATGCGGCTGCCAATGCGCGCCTGGCCCAACCGCCAGAGATCGACCTCCGCCACGCCGGCAATCTTGGGATAGCCGCCGGCCGTATTGGCGTCGCTCATCTGGATGATCGGCTCTCCCGCCGGCGGCATCTGCACGACGCCGGGAACAACGCCGTGCGAGCGCATCTCCATGGGCGCGGCAAGCATGATGGGGTCACCGGAAAGCCGGTAGCCGGTGCGATCGCTTTGAGACGAGATCTTCCATGTCTGTGTCCAGAAACGTTCCGCCTCGTCGCCGAAAAGCGTATATTCTCCGGCCGGGATGGCCCGAACGGGAAGCACGCCGTCTTCCGGAGCCGGGAAATGCGCGGCAAGCGCCGTTTCCGGCGGCACGGCACCGAAGCCACCATCCGGCACTGCACTGATCCGCACATCGGCAATACCCAAGCGATCATTCGCCGCCAGAAAGCGGCCCTCCAACCCACCGAAACCGCCCCGCAACGAGGTGCTGCGCGAGCCCATCACCGGCTCGACGTCCAGTCCGCCGGCAAGGCAAAGGTAGGCGCGAGCAGACTTGAGGGGCGTACCGACCTCCAGCACCTGTCCCGCTGACACCGGCATTGCCCACCAGGGCGGCAACAGGCGCCCGTCGAGGCGCGCGTCGCAATCCGCACCGGTGACGGCAACGGCAGCGTCTTTCTCGAACCGAAGACGAAACGGGAATGTCTGGATCTCAAGAGCCGCCGCCCCGTCCTCATTGCCAAGCAGCAGATTGCCGACGGTGAGCGCCAGCCTGTCCATCGCACCACTCGACGTGACGCCGATGTTCCGGTAGCCGAAGCGGCCAAGATCCTGCACGGTGTTCAGGGGTCCGGTTTGAAGAACTTCGATCACAGCTCGATCCTTTCGGGCAGGAAGCGAACCTTATCGCCGGGAGCCAGCAGCGCCGGCGGCGTCCTCTCGGGATCGAATACGGAAAGCTCCGCGAAACCGATGGAATTCCAGCCGTTCGGCCCCGTCAGCACCGACACACCCGTCTGCATGCCGCCGATCGTCACCGTGCCCTTGAGCATTCGCAGCGACGGCACCGTCTTGCGCGGCATGTAGATGCGCGGATCAAGGCCGTGCAGATAGCCGAAGCCTGGCGCGCTTCCGAGCGCGAAAACGGTGTAGCTGCCTTCCGAATGCAGCCGAACGACCTCCCGGTCGCTGAGGCCGGAGAAATCACAAACGGCCGCGAGATCCGTCGCATGCTCACCGCCATATGTGACCGGAATCTCGATCGTCTTGCCGATAAGATCGATACCGCGGGCACGATCCCATTCCTGTCTCAGCCGAGCCTCCACCTGGTCCGGCTCCTCGGGCGTCTGCTTGAGGATCACCAGAAGGTTGGTAACCCCGGGGACGATTTCGCGAACCTCGGACCATGTCTCCACCGCCTTGACCAAGGCCCAGACCCGTCTCTGGGTCGGAAGATCGAAATCCCCCGGCGCTTCCACCAGATAGGCGCTGGTGCCGATGACGGAGATTTTCGGAACATCGGCAAGGGCGGGAGAGATGAAGCCTGGCGTTGAGAAGGCTGTTGCTTGCATGTCGGTCATTGTGCTGGCTCGATGGAAAAAATGGCGTCGCCATAGCCGACGAGATCGCCCGCCTTGACCGAGCATTCGCTCAGCGTGCCGGCGTCGGGAGCGCGAACCGGCAGCAGGAGCGGCCCGACCTTCACGAAGCCGACGATATCCCCGGCGGTAACAGCAGTGTCCTGCACCGCCGCAGGCGTGCCACGAGCGGGATGCACGTCGAGAAAATGTCCGGCAAACGGCGCCTTGGCGGCTACGACGCTCGCAGGTGCCGCCGGAACCATGTCGCGCAGCTCGCCATCAGCGCGCGGAGAAACCCCGCCGTCCATGACGATCCGAACATGACGGCCGTCCTCGGTGTCGATCTCGATCGCGCTTGCGCCGGCGCTTTCCAGCCAGGCGGTGATTTCCTGCATGACAGCAGGATCAGTGAAGTCTTCGGTCAGACCCTTGGCCGGCCGTTTTGCTCGCTGCATCATTGTTTCCGCTCGCTCAGCCAATGCTCAAGATGATGAATGTCCGTTCCGCCGGCACAGAAAGCCGCGTCCTCGAAAATTGCCCGATGGAGCGGAAGATTGGTCGCGATCCCCTCGATCCTCGTATCCGCCAGTGCGACCTGCATGCGGCGGATCGCCTGGTCGCGCGTCGGCGCATGCACAATCAGCTTGGCGATCAGGGAGTCGTAGTGGGGTGACACCTTGTAGCCGCTCACCACATGGCTATCGACACGCACACCCGGACCTGCTGGGAACCGCGCATTGGTGATCCGGCCCGGAGACGCGGCAAAGGTGGACGGATCTTCCGCATTGATGCGGCACTCGAAGGAGTGGCCGGATGTTTGAACATCCCGCTGTAAGATCCCTAGTGGCAGGCCTTGGGCGACGCGAAGCTGCTCGCAGACGATATCGATACCCGAGGTCATTTCCGTCACCGGATGCTCGACCTGAAGACGCGTATTCATTTCGATGAAATAGAAGGAGCCGTTCTCATAGAGAAACTCGAACGTGCCGACACCACGATAACCGATCCGCCGGCAGGCCTCCACGCAACGCTCGCCGACAGCCGAGGCGATCTCGGTCGGTATGCCCGGCGCCGGCGCTTCCTCAACCACCTTCTGATGACGTCGCTGGGTCGAGCAATCGCGGTGACCGAGCCATATGGCGTTGCCGTGGTTGTCGCAAAGAACCTGGATCTCGACGTGCCGGGGATGTTCGAGGAACTTCTCGAGATAGAGCTCCGGCGTGCCGAAGGCTCTTCTGGCTTCTTCCCGCGTTACCGACACGGCGTCTTCCAGCGCCGAGGCGTTATGGACGACGCGCATGCCGCGTCCCCCGCCGCCGCCTGCGGCCTTCACGATCACCGGATAGCCGATGTCGCGGGCGATCTCCCTAATTGTCGCGATGTCTTCGGGGAGAGCCGTATCCGGGCCAGGCACGCAGGGTACGCCAGCCTCGATCATGGCTCGCTTGGCGGCGATCTTGTCGCCCATCATCCGGATCGCCGAGGCAGGCGGCCCGATGAACACCAGACCGGCATCCTCGACGGCTTGGGCAAAACCCGCATTCTCCGACAGGAACCCGTATCCCGGATGGATGGCCTCAGCACCCGTCGTTCGCGCGGCGAGTAAAATGGCGGCCTGATTGAGATAGGTTTGGCCCGGTGCCGAAGGCCCGATGCAGAGGAATTCATCGGCCGTCGCACCGTAGGGCGCATCGCGATCCGCTTCCGAGCAGATCATCACCGAACGCAGGCCCAGCTCACGGCATGCCCGCTGGATGCGCAACGCGATCTCGCCGCGATTGGCGATCAGCACGGTGTCGAACCGACGTTTATTTTTGCCCGACGACATCAGCCGATCTCCATCAACGGCTGCCCGGCTTCCACTTCCTGACCATCATCGGCCAGGATACGCAGGATCGGTCCCGTCTTGTGCGCCGACACCGTATTGAACACTTTCATCGCCTCGATAATGCAAAGGCTCTGGCCCGCCTCGACGATATCGCCAACCTTCACGAAGGGCGGAGCGCCCGGGCTTGGCGAGCGATGCAGCAGCCCGAAAACAGGCGCAACCACCCTTTGGGCGGCCTTATCGCCTTCAGGCGCAATAGCATCCGTGACGACGGGGGAGCGCGCAGACTGTTGCCGCGCAACGGTCGAATTTTCCGCTGCGGTCGCCTGCCTGGAAATGCCGTTCGAGATCCGCACGGTCGTGCCGTCCTGGCTCACAACCAGTTCGGAAATGCGTGACCGACCGACAAATTCGATCAGCGTTTTGATCTTTTGCAGATCCATGCTCTCTCCACCATCCACGGCGTTCGACTTGCCTCTCCGCGTCGGACTGGAGGCAAGTGCAAGGCGTGGCCGACCAGTCGAAGCTGGCAGGATAGTTACACAACGCCTCGCCTGATGGGGGCAGACAAAGTTTCAATGGAGCACCCGCTGATGCCCGGCCACAGCACGAGAGGCCCACCGAAACAAAACGTCATAAATAATGTGATTTTGTCATTTTACATTGTTATGTAGCTGGATATGTTGATTTGCGCCTGAGTGGGATTTCGTGTGTGGGGAATTGTCTGAAGACCTCTAAGCAAGCGCCTGTGGGTGTTGTCAGTTTGCGAAATCACCGTTCTCATGCCGTCGAAAGCGCCGGTATTCCAGTCGATGATCAGATGATCATCGACGTCTGCTATTATCAAAGGAGAGTTGAATGGCACGCATTACGCTGAGACAGTTGCTCGATCACGCTGCGGAAAATGGCTATGGCGTGCCCGCTTTCAACATCAACAACATGGAACAGGCCCTGGCCATCATGGAAGCGGCGGATGCCGCCGATGCGCCTGTCATCATCCAGGCTTCGCGCGGCGCCAGAGCCTATGCCAACGACATCATGCTCAAGCACATGATGGATGCCGTCGTCGAGATCTATCCCCACATTCCGGTTTGCGTGCATCTCGACCACGGCAACGATGCCTCGAGCTGTATGACCGCCATACAGGCCGGCTTCACCTCGGTGATGATGGACGGTTCTCTGAAGGCGGATGCGAAAACGCCGGCCGACTGGGACTACAACGTCGGCGTCACGAAGACGGTCACCGAAATGGCGCATCTCGGCGGTATTTCCGTCGAAGGTGAACTCGGCGTTCTGGGCTCGCTGGAAACCGGCATGGGCGAAGCCGAAGACGGCCACGGCGCCGAGGGCAAGCTCTCGCACGACCAGCTTCTCACCGACCCCGACGAAGCGGTCAAGTTCGTGCGTGAAACGAAGGTCGATGCGCTGGCGATCGCCATGGGCACCTCGCACGGCGCCTACAAATTCACCCGTCGGCCGGATGGATCGGTGCTGGCGATGGAGGTCATCGAGGCGATCCACCGCAAGCTGCCAAACACTCATCTGGTGATGCACGGCTCCTCGTCGGTTCCTGAGGATCTTCAGGAGATCATCAACAGGTATGGCGGCCAGATGAAGCCGACCTGGGGCGTGCCGGTCGAGGAAATCCAGCGCGGTATCAAGAACGGCGTGCGCAAGATCAACATCGACACGGATGGCCGCATGGCGATGACCGGCCAGATCCGCCGCGTGCTGCAGGAAGACCCGAGCGAATTCGATCCGCGCAAATATATGAAGCCGGCTATGGCCGCACTGACGAAGCTCTGCAAGGAGCGGTTCGAACAGTTCGGAACAGCCGGCCACGCCTCCCGGATCAAGCCGCTCCCGGTCTCGGACATGGCGAAGCGTTACAAGGCGGGTTCGCTGGACCCGGTTTTCTCATAGAGCAACTCCAGGAAAAGTGCGCAGCGGTTTTCCGTCCGGAATTGCGTAAAAACAGCAGGCTGGAATGACCTTAGTCGGAAGCCGGATCTCTTCAGATCCGCGCTTCCGCCGGTTGACGTCCGGTCGTGTCGGACAAACGCAGACCGTGGAACTTCGCCAGCGATGTGACGACGTCGTCGATCTCCGTCAACAGCGTTTGCCCGTTCCATCCCAAGGTCGCGCCGGCGACCATGGCGATCTGGCGCAGGCCTTCCATCGTGAGCGCCCCTTCGATCGCCAGGGTCGTGCGGCGAAAGACGATATCAGAGAGATGCACGACCATTTCCTGACGCGCGATCCAGTCGATTTCCAGATGGCTATAGTGCGAAGCACCGGACAGGCGCTCCGTGTCGCTATAGGTAGATCCATAGCCCAGGATCGCCGAAGCCGTGGTGCCGTAGCGTGCCAGCAGCTCGTCGACCCGTTTCGGCTCCACGCCGGTCTTCCCGGCAACCGCGCGCACCCACTCCGCTCTTGCGGCAGGATCAGCAGGAAAATTGCGACCACCGCCAATCGCCAATTGCTGCGTCGACTGGCCCCTGACGCGCTTGAAGCGCGCCAGAACAGTATCAGTGACCTCCTCGGCAAAACCACGGAAGGTGGTCCACTTGCCACCCACTAGGGAAATGATCGCGAAGGGGCGACCCGGCTGCGGCTCCATCACCGGCGCGGAATGGTCACGGCTGATCAGCCCTGGAGAAGAGGCGTCGGAGGCCGGCAGCGGGCGGATACCGCTATAGGTATAGACCACCTGCTCCGGCCCGAAGCGCAGCCCCGGCAGGAGCGATCTCAGGCTTTCTAGGAAATATTCAAGTTCCGGTTCTTCGCAGCGAACATTGTCGGGGTCGGCGCTCGGAATGTCCGTCGAACCGACCAGCGCAAGGCCGAGATAGCCGTAGACAAGGCAAATACGCCCGTCATCGGCTTCGAAATAGATCATG
>DASVPC010000139.1:0-8341 GCA_036383055.1 Rhizobium sp.
ACCGGGGAAATGGAAGACGGCCTTCTCAGGAACATCCGAGCCCGCCGGCGCCAATTCCGGATCACAGCTCCAGCGGATCTCGACGCCGCCGAAGAGATAGGCCTTGGAGCGGGCCATGCGGAAGACGCGGGCCGGATCGAATTTGGCGTGGTCGCCGAAGATCTGCGGATCGGGGTGGAAACGAACGCGGGTGCCGCGGCGGTTATGGACATCGCCCAGCTCTTCCAAGCCGCCCTGCGGCACCCCGCGCGAAAAGCGCTGGCGATAGAGCTTGCGATTGCGCGCAACCTCGACTTCGAGATCGTCGGAGAGCGCATTGACGACGGAAACGCCAACGCCGTGCAGACCGCCAGAGGTCTCATAGGCCTTGCCGTCGAACTTACCACCGGCATGCAGCTTGGTCATGATGACTTCGAGCGTCGACTTGCCCGGCACCTGCGGATGGTTTTCGACCGGAATGCCGCGGCCGTTATCGGTGACCGTCAGGTAGCCGCGCTGGTCGAGATGCACTTCGATGAAATCGGCGTGACCGGCGACAGCCTCATCCATGGAGTTGTCGATGACTTCGGCGAAGAGATGATGCAGTGCCTTCTCGTCCGTGCCGCCGATATACATACCGGGGCGCATGCGAACCGGCTCAAGACCCTCGAGAACGCGGATCGAATTTGCACCGTATTCCTCGGCAGACGAGGTTGTCGGAGCTGCGCGCGGGGCAGGGGCTGGCGCGGCCACAGGGCTTTCAACCTTTACGGCCGGCTTTTCCGCCGTTTCGGGCTTCGGCGAAACGGGCAGTCCGGAGAAGAGATCGTTGCTGTTATCCATGGAGCTGTTCAGATTTATCCTTGAAGGGGTCTCATCCCAGAATCATCACATTTGCCGTCAATGCCGCGAATCACCTTGATTCTGCCAGAAACGACGTTCTAACGCGATGGCGCCCCGGTGACGGGAGAAATTCGAAAAAAGATTTGCGTTGCCGGGCGGCGAATGGCAAGCCCGTGAGCCTATCGAGGGAAGTGTCCGTATGCGAATGTCCACAGCTCATTTGTCGATTTTAGCCGCAATTGCGGCCTTTTTGCCGCTGACTGTTGCGTCGGGCGCTGCCGCCGAAGCGCTGAAGCCTTTCAAGGATGAGCTGTTTTCCGACCAGACGGTCATCGAAAGCCACGACAACGGCGCCTTCCAGACGATCGACTATCAGGAAATGCGCGACATTAACGGCCGCGACCAGATCTCGGAAAAGCGGGTCAAGCCGGCCTATGTCGAAACCGGCGTGCGCTGGAAGGCACAACAGGACGAGACCTTGCCGCTTGGAGATCGAAAGCTCGACGTCACGCGCATCGGCCCGGCATCAGGACAGGCTTTCACGGTGATTTTCATCCATGGCCGTGGTGGCGATCGCCGGCTGGGATCGAACGACTACACCTTCGGCGGCAATTTCAACCGGCTGAAGAACCTCGCCTACAACAATGGCGGCACCTATTATGCCCCAAGTGTCAAGAGCTTCGACAGCAACGGCGTTGCCGATATCGCGGCCCTGATCCGCTATTCCTATCAGCAATCCGGCGGCAAGCCTGTGATCCTTACCTGCGCCTCGATGGGCAGCTTCGTCTGCTGGGGCATCACTCGCGATGCCGAAAGCGTCAAGCGCCTGAAGGGCATGGCGATTTTGAGCGGCGTGACCGATCCTGATTTTACCAAAAGCGCTTTCTACAAGGCGAAACTGCCGGTCTGGTTCACCCATGGCAGCAAGGATCCGGTCTATGCCGCCGCCGACCAGGAATCGCTGTTCGAAAAGCTCTACAAGGCGCGTTACCCGACACGGTTCACGCTGTTTGCCACCGGCAATCACGGCACACCGGTTCGCATGACCGACTGGCGGGAAGTGCTGAACTGGATCCTTGATCCACAGCCTTCATAGGTCTTTTCGAAAAAAATTCGATTTATTTTCGCAAAAGCGATTTTTAAACGATTTTAGACCGTTCCGACGGTCGCCGTTAACTTTTCTTTCCCCCTCACTTTTGTTAGTGCGGCAGCACATGAATGAAGGGGAGATGAGGAATGACGAAGCAAATACGGCCGCTGCTGGCGGGAAACTGGAAGATGAACGGCACGCGTGCCAGCCTCGACCAGATCAAGGCCATCGCGGAAGGCGTGAAGGCGCCGCTGTCCGAAAAGATCGACACGCTGCTCTGCCCGCCGGCAACGCTCCTCTATGTCGCAACGGCCCTCTGCGATGACAGCCCGCTGGCGATCGGCGCGCAGGATTGCCACCAGCTGGTCAGCGGCGCTCATACCGGCGATATCTCCGCGGAGATGATTGCCGATTGCTTCGGCACCCACGTCATCGTCGGCCATTCCGAACGCCGCAGGAACCATGCGGAAAGCGACGCATTGGTGCGCGCCAAGGCGGAAGCGGCGCTCAGCGCCGATCTGACGGCGATCGTCTGCATCGGCGAGACGGCGGAAGAGCGGGACAATGCTCAGACCCTTGACGTGCTCAAGCGCCAACTCGCCGGTTCGGTTCCGGACGGTTCCGTCTCGGAAACGACGGTTATCGCCTATGAACCGGTGTGGGCGATCGGCACAGGCAAGGTTCCGACCCGCGCCGACGTCGAAGAAGCCCACGCCTTCATACGCGGCGAACTCGTGAAACGCTTCGGCGAGGACGGCAAAAAGTTCCGTCTTCTCTACGGTGGCTCGGTTAGTGGCGCGAATGCGGCGGATCTACTTTCGGTCGCAAATGTCAACGGTTTGCTTGTCGGTGGGCAGAGCTTGAAAGCCGTGGACTTCCTCGCCATCTATGGCGCATTCGAACGGCAGTTCGCCTGAAGGCCTCACTTGCCTGAATTCCAATCTTAAAAGGGCTTGGAATAGGCGATAGCCTCATGTAAAGAGCCGCGAGCTTTTCTTTTTGATTGATGCCCGCGCCCGTGGGCAGGACTGGACCTATGCAAACCGTATTGCTTGTCATCTATCTCATGATTGTTGTCGCCCTTATCGGCGTGGTGCTGATTCAGCGCTCGGAGGGCGGTGGCCTGGGCATTGGTGGCGGATCGGGCTTTATGTCGGCGCGCGGCACGGCCAATGCGCTGACGCGCACCACGGCAATCCTGGCGGCGCTTTTCTTTGCGTTGGCACTCGGCATGAACGTGCTGTCGCGCTTCGAAGGACGTCCGACGGATATTCTCAACCGTATTCCGAGCACATCGGGCCAGGGCAACGGCATTCTCGATTCGCTGGGCGGCCAGAATGGCGCAGCTCCGGCAGCTGGCCAGTCGCAGCCGGCCAACAATAGCGGTGTTCCGAACAGCGGTGCGGTTGCTCCGCAGTCCCAGACGACGCAGCCTGCTCCGGCAACGACCACTCAGCAGGCTCCGGCCGCTACCGGTCAGCAGACGGCGCCGGCTACGACGACGCCTGCCCAGAGCGGCAACGGCGTTCCGACCGGCAACTAAGCCCGGTCGCATATCATCCTCCGGCAGGTCTTCGGATCTGCCGGTTTTGTTTTGTCGAAATTCCGTATTCTGCGTCCAAAATTCCGGAAACGAATTTTAGGGCTGGCAGAATCGTTTGTTAAAAGGTATCCGGTGACTCCCATGGCGCGATATGTATTCATCACTGGCGGCGTGGTTTCCTCCCTCGGAAAAGGAATTGCGGCCGCGGCTCTCGGAGCGTTGTTGCAGGCCCGTGGTTATCGGGTCCGCCTGCGCAAACTCGACCCCTATCTGAACGTGGATCCGGGCACGATGAGCCCGACCCAGCACGGCGAGGTCTTCGTGACCGACGACGGCGCGGAAACCGACCTCGATCTCGGCCATTACGAGCGTTTTACAGGCCGCTCGGCCACCAAGACCGACAACATCACCACCGGCCGCATCTACAAGAACATCATCGACAAGGAACGTCGTGGCGACTATCTCGGCGCCACCGTCCAGGTCATTCCGCATGTGACCAACGAGATCAAGGACTTCGTCATTGAAGGCAATGACGAATATGATTTCGTTATCTGCGAGATCGGAGGCACCGTCGGTGACATTGAGGCGATGCCGTTCATGGAAGCGATCCGCCAGCTCGGCAACGATCTGCCGCGCGGCACCGCGATCTACGTTCACCTGACGCTGATGCCCTATATTCCGGCGGCCGGCGAGCTGAAGACCAAGCCGACGCAACATTCCGTCAAGGAGCTGCAGGCACTTGGCATCCATCCCGACATTCTGCTGGTGCGCGCCGACCGGGAAATCCCCGAGGCCGAGCGCCGCAAGCTTTCGCTGTTCTGCAATGTCCGCCAGTCCGCCGTCATCCAGGCGCTCGATGTCGCGAATATCTACGACGTGCCGATGGCCTACCACAGGGAAGGCCTCGACAACGAAGTGCTGGCCGCGTTCGGAATCGAGCCGGCGCCGAAGCCGCGCCTCGACCAGTGGGAAGAAGTCTGCAATCGGATCCGCACGCCGGAAGGCGAGGTGACCATCGCCATCGTCGGCAAATATACCGGCCTGAAGGATGCCTATAAGTCGCTGATCGAAGCGCTGCATCACGGCGGGATCGCCAACCGCGTCAAGGTCAACCTCGAATGGATCGAGTCCGAGGTCTTCGAAAAGGAAGATCCGGCGCCGTATCTGGAAAAGGTTCACGGGATTCTCGTGCCCGGCGGCTTTGGCGAACGCGGCTCCGAAGGCAAGATCCTGGCGGCGCGCTTTGCCCGCGAGCGCAAGGTGCCCTATTTCGGTATCTGTTTCGGCATGCAGATGGCCGTCATCGAAGCGGCCCGCAACCTAGCCGGCGTCGAACATGCGTCATCCACCGAATTCGGCCCGACCGATGAGCCGGTGGTCGGTCTGATGACGGAATGGCTGAAGGGCAATGAGCTGCAGAAGCGCACGAAGGCTGGCGATCTCGGCGGCACGATGCGCCTCGGCGCCTATAAGGCGGCCTTGAAGAAGGGCACGAAGATTTCCGAAATCTACGGCTCGACCGATATTTCCGAGCGCCATCGTCACCGCTACGAAGTCAATGTCGACTACAAGGATCGGTTGGAAGAGTGCGGCCTCATCTTCTCCGGCATGTCGCCGGACGGCGTGCTGCCGGAAACGGTCGAGTATCCCGACCATCCCTGGTTCATTGGCGTTCAATACCACCCGGAACTGAAGTCTCGCCCGCTCGAACCGCATCCGCTGTTCTCGAGCTTCATCGAAGCTGCGACGGAACAGAGCCGGTTGGTTTAATGGCTGAAAATCGCTTGCGGTAGTCACTTGGACTGACCGCAAGCTTTTCCCGAAAATGATGACGCATCGTCGCGAGCGAACCAAAACCGCTCGCGACGGCGACATCGTCCAGCGATCTCGCGGTCTCTTTTTCGAGAAGATCGCGAGCATATCTCAATCTCTCAGCCAGAAGCCATTCACCCGGCGCCATGCCAGTCGTTGCTTCGAATCGACGCTGAAAGGTCCGCACGCTCATTCCGGCACGTTCCGCCAGCGTGACGATCGGCTGCTCCTCTTGCAGCCTCTGACGCATCCAGTCGAGCAACGGCCCTAATCTGGCCCCCTCGCGCTGACGCAACACCGGCGTTTCAATATATTGAGCCTGACCGCCTTCGCGATGGGGAGGCACCACGAGCCGGCGCGCTACGCTGTTTGCCGCTTCTGGCCCGAAATCTCTGCGGACAACGTGGAGACAAAGATCGATCGCCGCAGCACTTCCGGCCGCGGTCAGAACGGCGCCCTCATCGACATACAGTACATCCGCATCGACGGTGACATCGGGATAGCGAGCGGCAATGGCGTCGACATAACGCCAATGTGTCGTCGCTTTCCGCCCCGCCAGCAATCCGGCCGCAGCGAGAACGGCGACGCCCGAGCACAGCGATATGACGCGAGCGCCGCGATCACTGGCAGCCTGCAGCGCGGTGATCAACGGCTCGGGAACGGGAGAGGTTATTCCGCGCCAACCAGGAGCGATGATCAAATCGGCTTCCTGCAGGATATCAAGACCGCGGTCGACCTGGACCGACAGACCACCCGCGGCGCGCAGAGGACCGTCCTCGATACCGCAAACGGAAAAGCGATACCAATCCGCTCCCATCTCAGGTCGCGGCAAACCGAATATCTCGTAGGCAACGCCGAACTCGAAGGTGCAGAGCCCGTCATAGACAAGAGCGACGACGTGCGGACCGCGAAGAGGTGGAGTAAGGGTGTTTGGCATGATTTTGACGCTATATGGCATTTCAGCCAATTTCAACAATGAGATGTTCGCGACATAAGTATTCCCGCAACACCCATGCAGGAGCCTTCATGTCCAGCCGTGTCAGTGAAATACCCGCCGCTTCTCCCAACGCGGTCGCCGAATATTACGCCCAGAAACTGGCATTCGAAACGGATTGTTCCGATGTCCAGCTATCCATAGCCTCGGGAAATGTCGATTTCATCCTGCTCGACGTCCGCGGGCCATCGTTGTTCGAACAGCAACACATACCCGGCGCGATCAACCTGCCGCACGGCAAGATGACAGCGAGAAGGATGACGGAATGGCCGGACGATACACTGTTCGTCGTCTATTGCGCCGGCCCGCATTGCAACGGAACCGACAAGGCGGCCTTGCGTCTCGGCATGCTTGGCAAGCGCGTCAAAGTCATGATTGGCGGCATGACAGGCTGGGCAGACGAGGGATTTATTTTCGAGAGAGGATAGGGCGTCAGCGAAAAGGAGCCCAGTTCTCGCCGGGCTTCTATTTTGCACCGCAAAAAATTCTGCTCCCTACGTCATTTGACTGTCGCGTCGTTCCCGTTTCCATGGCAACTTGCTGGTAAGCATAATGGGAACAAAAGTATGATACTCAATCCATTTGACGACCGGGTCGAGCGGTCGAAGACGAAGATTGCAGTCACCTATATTATCTTGATTGCGTTCAATATTGCGGCCTGGATTTGGGCCTGGGTTGCCTTCTCCGACAGGCCATCGCTGCTGGGCACCGCGTTTCTCGCCTATATGTTCGGCCTCAGGCACGCGTTCGATGCCGACCACATTGCCGCGATCGACAATGTCGTGCGCAAGCTGATGCAGGAGAAGAAGCAGCCCTATGCCGTCGGCTTCTTCTTTTCGCTCGGCCATTCCAGCATCGTCGTGCTCGCATCGATCTTCATTGCCGCGACCGCGGCTGCGATGCAGGGGCAGTTCGAATCGTTCCATGATGTCGGCGGGGTCATCGGCACGACGGTATCGGCCGTCTTCCTGCTTCTCATCGGTGTCGCCAACCTGTTCGTGCTCAAGGGCGTCTGGTCAGCCTTCAACCGGGCAAGGCGGGGCGAAAAGATCGCCGACGAGGATCTTGACGCGTTGCTGGCCGGCGGCGGCCTTCTTGCGCGCATCTTCCGCCCGATGTTCAAGGTGGTGACGCGCTCCTGGCATATGTATCCGATCGGCTTCCTATTTGGCCTCGGCTTCGATACGGCAACCGAGATCGGCCTGCTCGGCATTTCAGCGGCGCAGGCGGCGCAAGGCATGTCCTTCTGGACGATTCTCATCTTCCCAGCGCTCTTCACGGCGGGCATGTCGCTGATGGATACTATCGACAGCACGCTGATGACCGGTGCCTATGGCTGGGCCTTCATCAAGCCGGTGCGCAAGCTGTGGTACAATCTGACCATCACCGCCGCTTCGGTCGTCGTCGCCATCTTCATCGGCGGCATCGAGGCGATCGGATTGATCTCGGACAAGCTCGGCCTTGAAGGCGGCGTCTGGAGCTTCATCGGCGATCTCAACGACAATCTTGCCAATTTCGGCTTCGCAATCGTCGGCATCTTCCTGTTGAGCTGGCTGGTTTCGACTGTCCTCTATAAGGCCGGGGGCTACGATAGCTTGCAGATCAACCGCTCCTGACGCATCATCGGCTCCAGGGATCGAGAATGCCGCGACTGGAGATCGTCGTCCTCGGCCCCGGTTACATGCGATGAGGGGGCACAATCATGATCCAGATAAGCGATATTCTCGGCGTTGTGCTGGCTGCAGGTGTTCTCTGCACCATCAGCACCGGGTCGGCCTCTGCGCAAGCCGCCGCGAACTGCTCGCTGCGGCCGACCGTCAGCGCCGAGCGCCAGACCCTGAATTGCGAACCGGGGCTTAGCATCACCATCGAACGCGGGGCACACTACCGGCTTGCGGACAGGAATCGCGACGGTCAGGTGGATGCCATCGTGCTCAGTAGCAAGGCGGCGCTGGTCGATGTCGACAGCAGCCGTATTCAGGGCGGGTTCGAAGTGGTGACGCCGCAGGCGATCGCTGCCGTTCGGGGCACGCGATGGGCGGTCGATGCGCAGCGTGGCAAGACATCCGTGCTGGTGCTG
>DASVPC010000140.1:0-7399 GCA_036383055.1 Rhizobium sp.
ATGAGCTTTGCCCGGCGCGTCGCGACCCAAACCATCTTCATGCACAAGGGCACGATCTGGGAGCAGGGACCATCGGCGGAACTGTTCGCCAACCCGCAAACGCCGGAGCTGCGCCAGTTCGTGAAATCCGACGTGAAATGACACTCGTTCAAAGTTTGAGTCGACCCATGCCCCTAGACATTCTGCAACTCTGCCCGCTGACGCCCTTTCTCGAAGCGGAGTTGGCCAAACGATTTGCCGTCCACCGCCTCTTCGAGATGGAGGACAAGGCGGGTTTCCTGGCGGCCAAGGGCGATAGCCTTCGCGCCGCCGTCACCGGCGGTCATCTCGGTATTCCGGCCGATCTGGCCGCCGCCCTTCCAAAGCTCGAAATCGTCGCAATCAACGGCGTCGGCTTCGACAAGGTCGATCTGGCCGAGGCAAGGCGGCGGGGCATCCGTGTCTCCAACACGCCGGATGTGCTGACGGCCGATGTCGCGGATCTGGCGCTTGGGCTGATTCTCGCCTTTGGCCGGCAATTGCCGCGTGCCGACGTCTATGTTCGGGCCGGCAAATGGCTTTCGTCGGATATGGGGCTTTCGACACGGGTCGCCGGCCGCCGCTACGGCATTTTCGGGCTCGGCCGCATCGGCATGGCGATTGCCAGACGGCTCGAGGGTTTCGACGCCCGCATTTCCTATTCGGCGCGCTCGAGACGGGACGTGCCCTACGACTATCATGAGACGCTTGCAGCGCTTGCCGCCAATTGTGATGTCCTCATTCTCGCGGCGGCCGCCACGGCCGAAACCAGGCATGTCGTCAATGCCGAAGTGCTCGATGCCCTCGGGCCGAACGGCACGCTCGTCAACGTGGCGCGCGGCTCGCTGGTCGATGAGCAGGCGCTGGTCATTGCCTTGCGGGATCGGCGGATCGGCGGCGCGGCGCTTGACGTCTTCGAGGACGAACCGCGCGTGCCGGAGGAGCTGTTCGGCATGGACAACGTGCTTTTGGCACCGCACCTCGGCAGCGCCACGCACGAAACCCGGCGGGCAATGGCCGATCTGGTGCTTGCCAATCTCGACGCCCATTTCGCCGGAACACCGCTGCCGACAGCCGTCGTCTGAAGAAATCTCGATGGAGAGAAGATGAGCGGACGCAAAGCCGCTCATCTGAGCTGTGATCCCGTATCAGGGATTGAATTTCTTCAGCCATTCCAGCGTTGCCGGAACCAGGTGGCTATCGATCGTCTGCGGCCCGGTAAAGGCGTTGAAGACGTGATCCATGTCGAAAACGTCCAGACGTTCCTCGCCATCATGATAGTCGAGGAGAACCTGGCCGGATGCCGGCTGGGGCGTGACCGTCGTATCCTTGCTGCCAACAATGACTTGCAGCGGGCCGGGGTAATGTGCGATCGCCGCGATGGTGCTGGTGGTCGGCATTTCCTTGAAGAAGGAGGCCTTCAGCGTGGTATCGACGCCCCACGGTAATTTGGCGGTGATCTCCGTGTCCGGCGGGCTGGTTAATCCTTTCGCGACATTGTCCGCGCCGAGGACGTTGCCGTAGGTGTAAAGCGGCGTCACCACCGGCGCCCATAAGGTCACGGATTTGACGTCCGGTCGCGCCCTCGCCACATGGGCACCCACGAGGCCGCCCTGGCTCCATCCGAGGATGGATATCCTGGAGCCGTCGATCTTGTCGCTGGCCTTCAGCCAATCCACCGCCGCGATGCCATCCTTGATCTGGCCGGAGAAGGTGGTATCAGCCCATTTGCCATCGCTCTCCCCGGAACCGCGGAAATCGATCCGCAGGGTTGCATAGCCGCTTTCGGCAAGAAGTCGGGCGCTGCGCGAAAACACCCCGTCCTTGGTGTCCTTGATCGGCAGTTCGTCGCGCGAGCCGCCGAAGCCGTGGAACATGACAACGACGGGCGCTTTGGGATTGTCATCGATCGTCGACAGAGTGCCGATCACCTTTTGCCCGTCGACGCTAAAGGAAATATTCGTCTCGGCGGCGGATGCGAAACTGGAGACGGCCGCTACGGCCAGGCACACGAGCCCAAATTTGCTCGCCTTCGTCATTCCAAACATCTTAAATCCTCAAGGCTCACGGTGTTGCAAATACCGATGGAGACTAGAGAAAAAGGCAAAGCGGTCAAGGACGGGCCGAGGATCTCTTACGCCGCATTGCCGCCCGTTACTTGGCGGCTTTTCCGGCTCTCATGCAGCAACCAGTCGCGGAATGCGATAACGCTGTGCTTCTGCGACTTGCGTTCCGAATAGACTGCCCAATAGGATTCGCTGGAACGAACCGGCTTTCCGAGCGGCAGATGCAATTCGCCGCTCTCCAGTTCTCGTTCGACATATTGCACCGGCACGACCGCAAGCCCGAGACCGCTGACGGCAGCGTTGATCAGCATCTCGCTATGGGCAAAGCGGACCCCCTGGATGGCGCCGCTATAGCTCAGATTGGCGGCCCGCAGCCAGTTGAGCCAGAGGCTGGGTCTGCTGGCATTCTGAAGCGTGGGAAACCGGGCGAAATCGAGCCAGTCGAGCTTCGTTGTCGCCGGGATCAGCTTCGGCGAGGCGACGACGGCAAGCTCCTCGGGAAACAGCAAGGAGGCGCGCGCATTTCTCCACGAGCCGACCCCTCGCAGGATAGCGATATCGATCCGGCTGTGGTCGAAATCCAGCTTGGGATCGACCAGCATGATCTCGATCGGCATGTCGGGATTTCCCTGCACAAAGCCCTCGAGCCGCGGTGCGAGCCATCGCGCGGCAAGCGTGGGGTAGGCGCCGATCATCAGCGATGCATCCGCCTTGCGCCCGCGCACGACGTCGATGGAGACCTCCTCGAGCTTGTTGAGCGTCTGTTCGATCTCCTGAAAATATTTGGCGCCGGGATCGGTCAGCACGAGCCTCGATCCGGAGCGCTCGAACAGCCGGACACCGAGATAGCGTTCGAGATTTTGTATATGGCGGCTGATGCCGCTCTGCGTCATCGCAAGCTCCTCCCCTGCCTTCGTAAAGCTCATGTGGCGAGCGGCGGCCTCGAAGGCCTGCAGGGCCGGTAATGAAGGAAGGAAGCGACGCATGAAGTCCCTATTATGTCCTCGGCATGACAAATACTCATGACGAACCGAGTTTTCAAGTTTTGTGTTTTCACGCGCGGCAGGCCATTAATCGGGCAATTGTAACAGGTGCGCGAAAAATAGACGCCCGCAAAGGAGCGAGAAACTTGGAAGCCCGCTTTTGCGATGACGAAGCTCACACGACATGCGGCGGATGCGTTGCAAAACGCGCCTCTTCGACGGTCGGACAAGCGCTTCAAATCGAGCTTTAGGCATCGAAGCGCGGGAGCTGCTCCTTCATCTTGCAAGCAAGCACATCATCAATCATCAAACAAAAAAGGGGAATGAACATGATGAAACGCAGAGATTTCGCAGGCCTCATCGGGGTGGCCGCGACGGGAGCCGCAGCTGTGGCATTGTCCACGCCCGCCCTGGCGCAGACGGCGCCGAATGAATCGACGTTCGACCGGATCCGCAACAGCAAGAAGCTGCGCGTTGCCGGCATCGTGGGGACCGAGCCCTATTACCACAAGGATATCGCAACCGGCGAATGGTCCGGTTTCTGCATGAGCATGGCGCGCGATCTCGCCAAGTCGATGGAAGCGGAGGTCGAGATCAGCGAAACGACCTGGGGCAACGCGGTACTCGACCTGCAGTCGAAGAAGATCGACATCATGTTCGGCCTCAGCCCGACGCCGAGCCGGGCGCTGGTGGTCGAATTCACTCGCCCGATCATGCAGAACACTTTTACCGTCATCGCAAAGCCCGGTCTGGAACCGAAGACCTGGGACGAGCTGAACAAGCCAGAGATCCGCGTCGCTGTCGACATCGGCTCGACCCATGATCTTTTTGCGCGCCGCGTCTTGCCGCAGGCGACGCTGGTTGCGCTGAAGACGGCCGACGAGGCGACGCTTTCGGTTCAGGCCGGTCACGCCGACCTGGTGATCCAGGTGGCCATGCTGTCGCTCGTGACAATCAAGAAGATCCCAAATCTCGGCAAGATCTTCGTTCCGACACCCATCATCCGGCAACCGACCTGCGCTGGCGTCCGTGTCGAGGACAGCGCCCGTTTTCGCACCTTCGTCGACAACTGGCTGGAGTATAACCGCTCCTCCGGCGTGGTCACGAGCTGGATTACCTCCAGCCTTGAGCTGGTCGGCGTGCAGAAGCAGGAAATTCCCGCCGAAATTCAATTCTGATGTGGGCAATCGGGCCGCGCGGCAACGCCCGGCCCGGACGCTCGCTCGGCGCTTCCCAGCACAAAGGTTGCCAATTCATGTCCAACCCTGTCAACGCGCTCGGTATCATCATGCTCGACACGACGTTCGAACGTCCGGTCGGTGATGTCGGCAATGCCAAGAGCTGGCCCTTCCCGGTCCTTTATCGGAAAGTCTCCGGCGCCTCGGTGAGAGCCGTCGTTGCGGGGCGGGACGAGAGCCTCCTCGATGCCTTCGTCGAAGCCGGCCAAGCGTTGCAACGGCAGGGTGCCCGCGCGCTCACCACCTCCTGCGGCTTTCTCGTGCTCAGACAGTCGCTGCTGGCAAGCCGGCTTTCACTGC
Source organism: Rhizobium sp. (assembly GCA_036383055.1). GTDB lineage: Bacteria > Pseudomonadota > Alphaproteobacteria > Rhizobiales > Rhizobiaceae > Rhizobium. The sequence continues at coordinate 4,606 of DASVPC010000140.1, forward strand.
CGGTGGCGACCTCGAGCCTGATGCAGATCCCGCTTGTCATGCGGTTCCTGCCTGCCGGCAAGCGCGTCGGAGTCGTGACCTACGAGCGCAGTTCGCTGACACCGGCGCATTTTGCGCAGGCCGGCGCCGATCCCGATACACCGACGGTGGGCTTGCCGAAAGACGGACATTTTCACGGCCTGATCGAAGGTGGAGAGGCCTATGATCGGGACAATCTCGAAAGGGAGGTGACCGAAACGGTGCAGGACCTGCTTGCGCGCGAGGCGGACATCGGCGCGATTGTTTTCGAATGTACGAACCTGCCGCCATTTTCCGGGACAATTGCCAGACGTTTCGGCCTTCCGGTCTTTGACATTCTGACGATGGGCCGTTGGCTGTTTGCGGGAACCCAGGCTGGATAGCCGCAGAATAGAATAAAAGAGGGATATTGCTCAGTGGGTTATCAATGGGATTTCGGCTTTCTGCTGCAATATAGCAAGCTGATCTGGATCGGCGCGCTCTACACCTGTGGCTTCACCATCATAACGGTAGTCTCGGGGCTTACGGTCGGCGGTGTGATTGCGCTGGCGCGGCTTTCCAACTTCAAGATTGTCAGCGTGCTCCTTACCGGATTCATCGAGATCTTCCGCTGTACGCCGGTGCTGGTCCAGCTCGTCTGGTGTTATTACGCGTTGCCGATCCTGTCGGGCATCGAGTTGACGCCAGCAGTGGCGGCATTCATCACGCTGACGCTCTACGGCGCTTCGTTTTACAGCGAGATCATTCGCGGCGGTATCGTCTCCGTCGATACCGGACAATGGGATGCCGGGCGAGCCATAGGGATGCGCCGGCATCAACTCATGCGTCGCGTGATCATGCCGCAGGCACTGAGGCGCATGCTGCCGCCGTTGGTCAACCAGAGCGTCCTGCAGTTGAAGAACACCTCGCTGCTGTCGGTGCTCGCTGTGCCGGATCTTCTCTATCAGGGCCAGCTGATCACCTCGGCAAGCTACCGCCCGCTGGAAACCTATACGATGATCGCTGTGATCTATTTCATCATCCTGTTTCCGCTCACGCGTCTGGCGCATGGGCTGGAAGCGCGGATGGCAAAATGATGCACGCCGAGAAGGAATGAAGCCATGTCTGACGACAAGATGATCGAACTCGTAGGCGTCAAGAAGTCTTTCGGCCCGGTGGAGGTTCTCAAAGACATCACCTTGAGTGTGGGCAAAGGTAGCGTCGTGGCGCTGATCGGCCCCAGCGGCTCGGGTAAATCCACGCTGCTGCGCAGCATCAACCTGCTGACCGTGCCCGACAAAGGCTATATTCGGGTGGGAAACCACACGATGGATTTCTCGCGTTCGACTGCACTGCCGCGCGACAGGGAGCTTGCAGCCTTCCGTGCGAGAACCGGCATGGTCTTCCAGAGCTTCAACCTCTTTCCGCATATGAGCGTCGAGGAGAACGTGATGGAAGGGCCGGTCACGGTGCTTGGCATGACCAAGGCCGAGGCCCGCGAGCGTGCCCATGCGCTGCTCGACAAGGTCGGGCTAGCGGACAAGGCCACGTCAAAGCCCGAGCAGCTTTCCGGCGGGCAGAAGCAACGTGTCGCCATCGCCCGCGCTCTCGCCATGCAGCCGGAAGTGATGCTGTTTGACGAGGCGACATCGGCGCTCGATCCTGAATTGGTCGGTGAGGTTCTCGCTGTCGTGCGCTCGCTGGCTGCCGAAGGCATGACCATGCTGCTGGTGACGCATGAAATGGCCTTTGCGCGCGATGTCGCCGACCAGGTGATCTTCATGCGCGATGGATGCGTTGTCGAACAGGGTGACGCACGGCAGATGATCGAAAATCCGAGCCATCCGGCAACGCGCAGCTTTCTCAGCCACTTTCATACCGGGCTCGCGGGCCCGCCGCATCCAAGCTGACCGGGCCAGCCACGCTTCGGCAAGCAGACCGGGCATCAATTCGAAGCAAGAGTTTGACGCAGGACATCGCTCCTGCCTTGCGAAGCTATGCGCAACACGCAGCGCATGGAACAACATCACCCGCTATTTTCTCGAGGAACCAGAATGCCGAACACCGCCCCAAAGCACATCGCCGTCATCGGATGTGGCATCGTTGGCGCCTGCAGTGCGCTGGCGCTGCTGAAGGACGGGTATCGTGTGACGATCATCGAGCCGGGCGAGCCGGGTGACAGACAGGCGGCGAGCTATGGCAATGGCGCCTTTCTCAGCCCAGCCTCGATCATTCCCATGTCGGTTCCGGGCCTCTGGAAGAAAGTGCCGGCCTATCTTCTCGATCCCGAGGGGCCGTTGACTATCCGCTGGAAGCATCTTCTCCCCCTTGCGCCGTGGCTGCTGCAATTCCTCAGTGCCGGCTCAACGCTTGCCAAGGTGCAGCGGACGGCGAAAATCCTGTCCTCGCTGCTGTCGGACGCGCCGATGCGCCACCGCGCCATTGCAGCCGATTGCGGGCAGGCGGACTTGATCCGGCGGGACGGTCTGCTCTATGTCTATCCCGACCGGGCAAGCTTTGAGGCCGACGCTTTCGCCTGGCGGCTGCGGCGCGACAATGGCGTTGCATGGCGGGAGCTGTCGGGCGAGGAACTGCATGCTTTCGAGCCCTCCCTCAATCGGCGCTATACGTTTGCCGCGCTCGTCGAGGCTGGTGGGCATTGCGTGGATCCCGGCGCCTATGTCTCGTTGTTGGTGCGGCGCGCGCTTGGCGAAGGCGCTCAGCTGGTGAAGGCAGGCGCAACCGGCTTCCGGATAAAGGATGGTCGCCTGACGGCGGTCGACACCGATGCCGGTCC
>DASVPC010000141.1:0-3004 GCA_036383055.1 Rhizobium sp.
AAAATTCTCTTCCTTCAGACCCCAGGTAAAACCCAGAACCAACAATCAGCATAACAGCCAATTCTTCAGGAAACACTAGAGCGAAGGACTTCGTCGCTAGCAGCGCCGCCGCCCTCGTTCAGTGAGTGGGCTTATAATCCCACCCCCAGATCCAAGTCAACAGAGGATTTTGAAAAAAGTCAGAAAAAGAACAAGTGATTGATTCTTATGATAGTTTTATGAAGCCCGCCGAAGCCGGCTCAGAATAGGCGCCAAAATCCCCGATAACATCACCAGATCGCGCTGGAACGATGATATTACACGCCAGGCATCACACGATATGACAAAGGGCGACCCTTGATCGCCACCCCGTCAATACCAGATAAGGCCAACCTTATCATTGAAACCGGGGCTTCCGAAGCACCGAAACAGTCCACAGACCAGATGCGCCTCATTTGACTCGCCCGTCATAAATATGCACATCTTCGCCCCCAGCCACGCGGCTCATATAAAGGAACCGGATCTCGATTGGCATGATGACGGACAAGATGATGCTCCGATCGCTCGGAAACGAGCCGCCAATCCTGGCCGATGGCAGGCGGGCGCCGGACCGGCGCGAGGTTTCCCTACGCTGGCTTTCGGGCACCTTCCTTACAGGCATTACCTCCAGCATATTGATGGGTGTCGCGCTGTTTGCCGCACTCGACGGTCGCCAGCAGCTCGCCATTCCCGCCGAAGCCTACGCGACATCGGATAGTGGAAGCCATGACAGCACCGAGGATCAGGTCGTGCGCGGCGGGCGTCTCGTGTCGACCGCCATCGCCTCCAAGCCCTCCGACCGGAGCATCCTGGAAGTCTCGACGGTGGTGCGCGACGGCGACAAGGAAGTGGTGCGCCGCCAGCCCTTCGCGCATGTGAAGATCGCACTTGCCACCAACCGTGTCGCCACAGAGACCTATCCGGCCTTCGATCCCCTGGCGATCTTTTCCGCCGACGAGAATATTCCGCCACCGGCCAATCGTACCGGCGCGATCTACGGTTCCGACGTCGAATCCGAGGTCAGCCTGAAGACCGGGCCTTTCCCGGCCAAGGATGTACCCTTCCCGCTTGCCGGCTCGATGTCGCTGGACGAGGTCGAGGAGAATGTCCGCTCCAACGGCTCGGTGCTCACCGACGGCAATACCCAGCTTTCCGCGCTCTATTATATCGACCCGCGCCGTTTTGCGACGGATGACAGCGATGTCGACCTGACCGCCGGGCTTGCCGCCCGCATCGTCGAGGAGAACATGTCCGTCTCCGCGCCGGAAGCCGTCACGCCGCAGACGCAGGAATTTGCCGACGACATCATCCCGGTCCGGGAAAACACGCCGATTGCAACGGCGCTCACCAATGCTGGCTATCTCAAAGCAGATGCGGATGACATCACGGCGAAGATCGTGCCGTTGTTCGGCGCCTCCAACCTTTCCGGCGGTGATGTCCTGCGCATCGGCATCCTGCAAAAGGGCGAGCAGGCAAAGATCATTCGCGCCAGCATCTATCGCGGCACCAAGCATGTCCTGACCGTCGCCGAGAACGACCATGGCGATTTCGTCGCCGGCAGCGAGCCGCCGATGCTCGACGCCATCGCAACGGCCTTCGACAATGACGCGCCCGTGGTTGCCGCCGGCCGCGACCTGCCGAGCGTCTATGACGGCATCTATCGCGCCGCCCTTTCCTACGGCATGTCCAGGGAAATGGTGGCGCAGATCGTCAAGCTGCTCGCCAGCAACGTCGATTTCCAGGCGCAGCTGAAGCCGACGGATTCGCTGGAAGCCTTCTTCTCGGTCACCGACGCAAACGGCCAGGCGACGGCCGATTCCGAGCTGCTCTACGTCAACGCCAAATTCGGCGACACGGTCACCCGCTTCTATCGCTTCGAGGATCCGGACGATCATTCGATCGACTACTTCGACGATAGCGGCAAGAGCATCCGGCAATTCCTGCTGCGCAATCCTGTGCCCACCGGCATATTCAAATCCGGCTTCGGCATGCGGCGCCATCCGATCCTCGGCTTTGCGCGCATGCATACCGGCGTCGACTGGGCAGCCCCCCGCGGCACGCCGATCATCTCTGCCGGCAACGGCATCGTCGAAAAGGCCGGCTGGGATTCCGGCGGCTTCGGCAATCAGACGTTGATCCGTCATGCCAATGGCTATGTCTCCTCCTACAACCACCAGAGCGCCATCGCCAAGGGCGTGGTTCCCGGCGCCAAGGTGGTGCAGGGCCAGGTCATCGGCTTCATCGGCTCGACGGGTCTCGCCACCGGACCGCACCTGCATTACGAGCTGATCGTCAACGGCACCAAGGTCGACCCCCTGCGCATCCGCTTGCCCGGCGGCAAGACGCTGGACGGTGTCGCGCTCGCCAAATTCCAGGATGAGCGCAAGCGCATCGATACGCTCCTGAGCGACGAAAAGTCGAAGCAGGTTGCAAGCAAGGACTAACCTTCAGGCGCTCAAGCGCTGCGACAGCAACCAGAGATTTCAGTCTTGGCCATGCCCCAGCTGAACCATCAGCTCGGCGATGAGGTCATCCACGGCCTTGTGAGCGGTATCGATGACGATCGGACGGGTTCCCCAGTCGTCATAACTCCGGTTGACGATCGCGTTCCATGTCGGTTTTACCAAGCCTTCGACATCCGTCACACGCGTTTCAGCACGCCGGCGGTGCTCGACCTTGTCCGAACAGACGACTTCCACTTCGACCGCTTGCGCGCCGGCCCGCTTTGCGACCGACAGCTAGGCATCGCGCGTAATACGGATGGAATTGACCGAATCCGCGACGACCGTCTGCCCCAGCTTGAGATTGTCCTCGGCGACACCATAGGCAATCATATAGCCGGCAGGCCCTTCACCCGCTTTCAGAACATCGGAACTTCGCAACGCGTGCTCGATCGTATCGACCCGGACATACACAGCCTTCAACCGCTTCGCCAAGGCCTGCGCAGTCGTGGTCTTACCGCTGCCCGGCAAGCCGCCGAAGATAA
>DASVPC010000142.1:0-15286 GCA_036383055.1 Rhizobium sp.
CGCATGCGCGAGGTCATCGACAAGCTGATGCGTTACATCGAATATCTCGACGCTATCCGCGACCGCACCAGCATCCTGCATGACGACCTGTCGACCGTCATCAGCGAGCGCATCGCCCGCAACTCAAACCGGCTCGCCGCCCTCGCCGCGCTCCTTCTGCCGCCGAGCGTGGTCGCCGGCCTGTTCGGCATGAATGTCGGCGGCATTCCCGGCGTCAACGACACCTGGGCCTTCGTCGTCATCGTCCTCTTCGTGACGGTTACATCGATCGCCACCCTCTGGGTGCTGAAGCGCATCAATTGGCTTTAGCCACTGCCTCGCCTTTTCGCGTCCGGACATGGATTTCGAACCATTTCCAATCCGGATCAATCGGTTACCTTACTTATTATAATCCCCTAAAAAAGCACTAAAACGAGATTTATGAAGCGAAACTGAAGCGCGGTCAGTTTTCGTTTGACATTCTTTTATCTTCATTTATCGTCGTTATGGTTTCGGTTTTCGCGTGAGGGGCGCAAAGTGAAACAGGGGGGAGGATCCATTGTCCACAGATCGAATCGATAGCAAAAATGGCATCGCCGTTCAGCCTGCGCGTCATGGCCTGCGCGAAGGCGGATCTTTTGCATCGAGCTTCAGACGCCGCGTTTTCCTAAGAGCATTTCACCGTTCGGAATCAGGCACCGGAGCACGGCGCGCATGACAAGTGTCGAGCCAGCCTGGGCAAAAAACATCACCCGATAAGACGTAACCGACCCAGAACTATCAATCTCCTCGCAGCGGCATCGACGTGCCGCGCATGGAAGGAATCTATCGTGCTTGAACTCAGAAACGTGTCGAAATCGGTCAGCGGCGAAACCCATATCGCCGAAACGAACCTGACGTTGCAGCGCGGCACGCTGAATGTCCTCCTCGGACCGACGCTGTCGGGCAAGACGTCGCTGATGCGGCTGATGGCCGGTCTCGACAAGCCGACGACGGGCACGATCCATGTCGACGACGCCGATGTTACCGGCGTCCCCGTGCAGCGCCGCAACGTCGCCATGGTCTACCAGCAATTCATCAACTATCCGGCGATGACCGTCTATGACAACATCGCCTCGCCCATGCGCCTCGGCGGCACCGACGCGGAAACGATCGACCGCGAGGTAAAGAAGGCGGCCGATCTCTTGCGGCTCGGCCCCTTCCTCGACCGCCTGCCCCTCAGCCTCTCCGGCGGCCAGCAGCAGCGCACGGCGCTTGCCCGCGCCATCGTCAAGAATGCCGGCCTGGTGCTGCTCGACGAGCCGCTCGCCAATCTCGATTACAAGCTGCGCGAGGAACTGCGCGCCGAGCTGCCGAAAATCTTTGCCGAATCCGGCGCCATCTTCGTCTACGCCACGACCGAGCCTTCCGAGGCGCTGCTTCTGGGCGGTAACACGGCAACCCTGTCGCAAGGCCGCATCACACAATTCGGGCCGACGATCGACGTCTTCCGCAGCCCGAAGGACCTGATGACCGCCACTACTTTCGCCGATCCGCCGCTGAACACCATTACGCTCGACAAGCGCGGCAACCTCTTCGTGCTGAACGACAGCATTCGCCTGCCCGTACCGCAGGGCCTCGAGGACCGGGCGGACGGCCCCTACACGATCGCCTTCCAGCCGCACCATCTGGCGCTGAAACCGCAGACGCCGGAAGCCGTCGCCGCGCCGGCGCGGGTGATGGTGACCGAGATCACCGGTTCGGAAAGCTACATCCACATCGATTTCGCCGACCGGCGCTGGGTGATGCTGACCCAGGGCGTCCAGGACATCGATGTCGACGATGCGATCGACGTCTACATCGACCCGCGCCACATCATGGTGTTCGACACCGATGGCGCCGCCGTTACCCCCGCCCTGCAACGGGCAGCCTGAGGAGAGACACGGCCAATGGCACGTATCGACCTGGATCATATCCGACACGCCTATAACGACCATCCGAAGTCCGATGCGGACTATGCGCTGAAGGAAGTGCATCATAGCTGGGAGGACGGCAGCGCCTATGCGCTGCTCGGTCCGTCCGGCTGCGGCAAGACCACGCTACTCAACATCGTCTCCGGCCTGGTACGGGCTTCGGAAGGCCGCATCCTCTTCGACGGCAAGGACGTGACCCGGCTATCGACCCAGGAGCGCAACATCGCCCAGGTCTTCCAGTTCCCGGTCGTCTACGACACGATGACGGTCTATGAAAACCTCGCCTTCCCCTTGCGCAACCGGCATGTTCCGGAAGCCGACGTAAAGCGCAAGGTCGACGAGATCATCGAGATGATCGGCCTCTCCGACAGCGCCCACCGCAAGGCGCGTGGCCTGACGGCCGACGCCAAGCAGAAGATTTCGCTCGGTCGCGGTCTGGTGCGCTCCGATGTCAACGCCATCCTGTTCGACGAACCGCTGACGGTCATCGACCCGCATATGAAATGGGTGCTGCGCTCGCAATTGAAGCAGCTTCACCGCCGCTTCGGCTTCACCATGGTCTACGTCACGCATGACCAGACCGAAGCGCTGACCTTCGCCGACAAGGTGGTGGTGATGTACAATGGCGAGGTGGTGCAGATCGGCACGCCGAACGACCTGTTCGAGCGCCCGCGACACACCTTCGTCGGCTATTTCATCGGCTCGCCGGGCATGAACGTCCTGCCGATCGAGATCGACGGCCGCAATGCGCGCCTCGGCAACCGCACCATCGCCCTCCCCGGCGCTCCCGTCGAGCGGCGCGAAGGCCGCTCCGAACTCGGCATCCGCCCCGAATTCGTCCGCCTCGGCCGCGAAGGCATGCCGGCGACGGTCACGCAGGTCGAGGATCTCGGCCGCCGCAAGGTGGTGCGCGCCAAGCTGGACGGACAGGATATCGTCGCCGTCATCGGCGAGGACCAGACCGTACCGGCCGAGCCGCATATCGCGTTCGATCCCGCCGGCATCAATATTTACGCCAACTCCTGGCGCGTCGAGATGGGAGCCTGATCATGGACAAGCCCTGGAACAACAAAGCCTGGTTCATGCTCATCCCCGTCCTGGTGCTGGTCGGCTTCTCCGCCGTCATTCCGCTGATGACGGTGGTGAACTATTCGTTGCAGGATACGTTCGGCAACAACGTCTTCTTCTGGGCGGGTACGCAATGGTTCGAGGAGATCCTGCATTCCGGCCGCTTCTGGGACGCCATGTTCCGCAACCTGATCTTCTCCTTCGTCATTCTGGCCATCGAGGTGCCGCTCGGCATCCTCATCGCCCTCAACATGCCGAAGAAGGGCGTCGGCGTGCCGGTCTGCCTGGTGCTGATGGCCTTGCCATTGCTGATCCCGTGGAATGTCGTCGGCACGATCTGGCAGGTGTTCGGGCGCAGCGATATCGGCCTGATGGGCTATGTGCTGGTCAATCTCGGCATCGACTATAATTACGTCTCCGATCCGGCCGACGCCTGGGCGACGATCATCATCATGGACGTCTGGCACTGGACGAGCCTCGTCGTGCTGCTCTGCTATGCCGGCCTTGCCTCCATCCCCGACGCCTTCTACCAGGCCGCCAAGATCGACGGCGCCTCGCGCTGGTCCGTCTTCCGCTACATCCAGCTGCCGAAGATGAACCGCGTGCTTTTGATCGCCGTGCTCCTGCGCTTCATGGACAGTTTCATGATCTATACCGAACCATTCGTCGTCACCGGCGGCGGCCCCGGCAATTCCACGACCTTCCTGTCGATCGACCTCGTCAAGATGGCGCTTGGCCAGTTCGACCTCGGTCCGGCGGCGGCAATGTCGCTCGTCTACTTCCTGATCGTGCTGCTGCTGTCCTGGGTCTTCTATACCGTCATGACCAATTATGATGCGGGAGCGACGCGATGAGCGCCAAACCTCTTTCCACCACGGCCGACGACGCAACGATGCACAAGATGGCCGCTTCAGGCCCGGTCGCCGGCGTGACCGCCACAACCGGCGCGCAGCCGGTAAGCCGGCATCGCGAGGAAGGGCGCTGGTCCTGGCTGGTACCGACCCTCTACATCATCTTCCTGCTTTTGCCGATCTACTGGCTCATCAATATGAGCTTCAAGACCAATGACGAGATCGTCGGCGGGCTGACGCTCTATCCGCATGCGCCGACACTGCGCAACTACACGATCATCTTCACCGATCCGTCCTGGTACAAGGGCTATATCAACTCGATCACCTATGTCGTCATGAACATGGTGATCTCGGTTGGCTGCGCCCTTCCGGCAGCCTATGCCTTCTCGCGCTACCGCTTCCTCGGCGACAAGCACGTCTTCTTCTGGCTCTTGACCAACCGCATGGCGCCGCCGGCGGTCTTCGCGCTGCCCTTCTTCCAGCTCTATTCAGCCTTCGGCCTGATCGACACCCATATCGCGGTCGCACTGGCGCACTGCCTGTTCAACGTGCCGCTCGCGGTCTGGATCCTCGAAGGCTTCATGTCCGGCGTGCCGAAGGAGATCGACGAAACAGCCTATATCGACGGCTATTCGTTCCCGCGCTTCTTCATCAAGATCTTCATTCCGCTGATCGCCAGCGGCATCGGCGTCGCCGCCTTCTTCTGCTTCATGTTCTCCTGGGTCGAGCTTTTGATCGCCCGCACGCTGACGGTGACCGATGCCAAGCCGATCGCCGCCATCATGACGCGTACGGTCTCGGCCTCGGGCATGGACTGGGGCCTGCTTGCCGCCGCCGGCGTGCTGACCTTGGTCCCCGGCGCGCTCGTCATCTATTTCGTTCGCAACTATATCGCCAAGGGCTTCGCGCTCGGCCGCGTCTGAAGGGAGACCATCATGAATACCGATTTTTCCTGGATGGCCTGGACGCTGCCGACCGCGCTGTTCTTCGCGACGATCTTCGCGCTGCTGATCGGCATGGCCGTCTGGGAATATGTTTCGCCCGGCGGCAATCCGCGCACCGGCATCCTGCGCTTCGAAACGACGCGCGGCGACCGGTTGTTCGTCTCGCTGCTCGGCGCCGCCTTCATCCATCTCGCATGGCTGGGTCTGATCGGGCCTAGCCTCTGGTGGGCGGTCGCCCTTTCCGTGGTCTATGCGATCGGCGTCTTCCGCCTGGTCTAGCCCGGTTTCAAGAGTTACCTCGCCCCTTGCCCTTCGGGGCATGCGGCGCGGTAAGACAAGTCGATACAGATGGCCGGGAGAAACGGCCGCCTGACACTGCACTCGCAACCTGTAGGGAGGAATATATGCGACGGCATCTCTTAACAACGACGGCAGTCGTGCTGCTGGCTATGGCCGGTTCGGCTCAGGCCGGCATGAACGAAGCCAAGACATTCCTGGACAAGGAGATCGGCGACGTCTCGACGCTCTCGCGCGCCGACCAGGAAAAGGAAATGCAATGGTTCGTCGACGCGGCCAAGCCCTTCCAGGGCATGGAGATCAAGGTCGTCTCGGAAACCCTGACCACCCACCAGTATGAATCGCAGGTTCTGGCACCGGCCTTCACCGCCATCACCGGCATCAAGGTCACCCACGACGTCATCCAGGAAGGCGACGTCGTCGAGAAGATCCAGACGCAGATGCAGACCGGCCAGAACCTCTATGATGGCTGGGTCAACGATTCCGACCTGATCGGCACGCATTGGCGCTACAAGCAGGTGCGCAACCTGACCGACTGGATGGCCGGCGAAGGCAAGGACGTCACCAATCCCGGCATCGACATCCCCGACTTCATCGGCACCAGCTTCACCACCGCTCCGGACAAAAAGCTCTACCAGCTTCCCGACCAGCAGTTCGCCAACCTTTACTGGTTCCGTTACGACTGGTTCAACGACGCGAAGAACAAGGCCGACTTCAAGGCCAAATACGGCTACGATCTCGGCGTGCCGGTCAACTGGTCGGCCTATGAGGATATCGCCGAATTCTTCACCGGCCGTGACGTCAACGGTAAGAAGGTCTTCGGCCATATGGACTATGGCAAGAAGGACCCGTCGCTCGGCTGGCGCTTCACCGATGCCTGGCTCTCCATGGCCGGCAACGGCGACAAGGGCCTGCCGAACGGCCTGCCGGTCGACGAATGGGGTATCAAGGTCGACGCAAACTCGCGTCCGGTCGGCTCCTGCGTCGCCCGCGGCGGCGACACCAACGGCCCGGCCGCCGTCTACTCCATCCAGAAGTATCTCGATTGGCTGAAGGCCTATGCACCGCCGGAAGCTCAAGGGATGACCTTCTCGGAATCCGGTCCGGTTCCGTCGCAGGGCAATGTCGCCCAGCAGATCTTCTGGTACACGGCCTTCACCGCCGACATGGTCAAGCCCGGCCTGCCGGTCATGAACACCGACGGCACGCCGAAATGGCGCATGGCGCCGTCTCCGCATGGCGTCTACTGGAAGGACGGCATGAAGCTCGGCTATCAGGACGTCGGTTCCTGGACGCTGATGAAGTCGACCCCGGTCGACCGCGCCAAGGCCGCATGGCTCTACGCGCAGTTCGTGACGTCGAAGACGGTGGACGTGAAGAAGAGCCATGTCGGCCTCACCTTCATCCGCGAATCCACCATCCGCGACAAGAGCTTCACCAAGCGTGCGCCTGAACTCGGTGGTCTGATCGAGTTCTATCGCTCGCCGGCCCGCGTGCAGTGGTCGCCGACCGGCACCAACGTTCCGGACTATCCGAAGCTGGCGCAGCTCTGGTGGCAGGCGATCGGCGATGCCGCATCGGGTGCCAAGAATGCGCAAGGCGCCATGGACGCGCTCTGCGCCGACCAGGAAAAGGTGATGCAGCGCATCGAACGCGCCGGCGTTCAGGGCGATATCGGTCCGAAGCTGGCCGAAGAGCACGATCTCGCCTACTGGAACGCCGATGCCGTCAAGAAGGGCAACTTCGCTCCGCAGCTGAAGATTGAAAAAGAGAAGGAAAAGCCGGTCACCGTCAACTACGACGAACTGGTCAAGAGCTGGGCCGACGCGCAGAAGTAAGCCAAGCCTGTAACCCAATATGGATGCCGGGGCCTGAAAGGGCTCCGGCATTTTTCGTGATTGCCAAAAGCAGAGAAACGGCGAAAACCAGCCGCATCGCGACTGTCACAGACTTGACACATTTCCTGCGAGCACGAACTATCCTCATCCGGATCATGGCATCGGAATACATCAGAAACCGTTGATATGCCTCGCGGATTTTCAGTAGCCAATAATCATAAGGAGAACAGCGTGAGAAATGGATATTTGGGGCGCCGGGCGCTCGTCACCGCCATCGGCCTTGCTGCCGCCCTGCCGGCTCTGGCAGCCGACCTGCCCGCGGCCCAGCCCGACGACAATCTCAACGCGGTTCTCTGGGACCAGACCTCGGTCGAGGCCAAGGGGAATGCGCTCGGCGCCTACGCGCTCGGCCGCATCCGGCTCGATGAAGCCCTGGCGGACAAGAACTGGACCGCGGCCCCGGTCGAACAGACAGGAAACTTTCAGGATTTCCCGCCGGCGATCATCCTCGATGTAGACGACACCGTGCTCAACACATCGCCCTATCAGGCCCATAACATTATCACCGGCACCGGCTTCACGCCGGAGAGCTGGACCAAATATGTCAACGCCCAGCAGGACAGCCCCATTCCGGGTTCCGTCGAATTCACGCAATATGCGGCCTCCAAGGGCGTAAAGGTCTTCTACGTCACCAACCGCACCGCCGACGAGGAAGGCCCGACCGTCGAGGAGATGAAGCGCTTCGGCTTCCCGATGGGCGACAATGTCGACACTTTCCTCAGCGCCAAGGAACAGCCGGACTGGGGCTCTGCCAAGGGTACGCGCCGCGCCTTCATCGCCAAAAACTACCGTATTCTCCTGATGTTCGGCGACAATTTCGGCGATTTCACCGACGACTACAAGGGCACGCTCGAGGAACGCCAGAAAGTCTTCGAAGCCAATGCCGCTCATTTCGGCCACGACTGGATCGCCATCGCCAATCCGACTTACGGCTCGTTCGAAAGCGCGCCCTACAAGGGCGACTACAAGCTTCCGCCAGAAAAACAGCGTCAGCTGAAGCAGGATGCGCTGAAGCCCTGGGATGGCAAGTAAGCATCAATGGCAGAATTGGAGGAGGGTGCGATGCCCCCCTCTGTCACTGTCGTGACATCTCCCCCACAAGGGGGGAGATTGCTAACTGGTTACCCGCTCGTGCGCCAAACGAGCAAGGAACCTGCAGAAACTCTGCTCTGTGAGTTTGGTGAGGATGGCCGGCATACTCCCAACGATCTCCCCCCTTGTGGGGGAGATGTCACGAAGTGACAGAGAGGGGGCCGGACGTTCGGCATATTGAAAAGCCGCCGCTCAACTCTTCCTTTTCAGCTTCAGTGTCCCTTCTTCCACCAGCTTCTGGGCCGCTTCCGCCACCGTGATCTTGCCGAAGGCGAGCTGGTCGGCGACGGGGCGCATGACATTCTGATCGAACTCTTGCGAGCCGAGCGGTGCCGGCGAGGGATAGGTGCCGACCTGATCCTTCAACAACTCGACATATTTTACCGTCTGCTGCTCGACCGGGTTCAGCGTCGGCAGGATGGCGGCGCGCACGGCGGGCGACATCGGCACGCCGCGCTCGACGCCGAGGATCTTGCCGGCATCGGGATCGTTAACGAAGAAGTTGATAAACTTCGCGGCCGCCTCGCCATTCTTGCTGCTGGCGCCGATACTCCAGATCAGGGCCGGGCGATAATAATGGCCTGAGGGGCCGTCCTTCTTTTCGCGTGGCAGCATCGTGACGGCGAGCTTGCTCTTGACCACGAGCTGATAGCCGACGAGCTGGTTGGAATAGGCCATGCCGATGGCGGATTTACCGAGTGCCAAGCAGTTGCTCTCGATGACGTTCTGGTCGAGCGTCTGGACATCGGCCGAGACCGTGCCGCCACGTTGGCGGAGATCTTCCCAATAGGAGTACCATTCCTTGGCGTCGTCGACACTGAAGCCGAGACCGCCCTCATCGGTGTAAAGGCTCTTGCCGCGCTGACGTAACCAGGCATCCAGCACATAGTTGTAGCGTGCCCCATAGGGACCGCCCCAATAGCCGCGCTTGCCGGCCGCCTTGGTCATCTCAACGACAAGATCAGCATACTCGGCCCATGTCGTAGTCGGACCTGGCGGCGTCAGGCCGGTCTTCTTGAAGATTTCCTCGTCGTAGAACATCGCAAAGGAATTGAGCCCCAGGCCAACGCCATAGAGCTTGTTGTCGACGGTGGTCAGCTTCAGCACGTCCTTGCCGAAACTGTCCACATTCAACGCCGAGGGCACGAATTGGTCGAGGGCCAAGCAGGCGCCGCGCTTGGAATAGTCCGAAATCGTGCTCGGCTCGAGCTGGAAGACGTCTGCTATGTTCTGGCTGGCCATGCCGGTCGCGAGCTTGGCCCAGTAGCCATCGCCGCTGATGCTTTCGCCGATGACGGAAATATCCGGGTTCTTGGCGTGGAACAGCTCGGCGACACCGATCGTGCGCTTGCCGCGATCGGGCGAGCCCCACCACATCGCCCGCAATTGTGTCGCGTCGGCAAAGGCGGGCATGGCCCCTCCGCCGAAAGCGAGACCGGCTGCGGCACCGGCAGTTCCGATCATGAATGAACGACGATTCAGGCGCATGAGATTCCTCCTTCTCTTGCGTTGCTATCCGCGACGATCTCCCCGACGCCTACTGCGGATAATTCTGCGAGAGGATATGCAACTTTATTGCAAAACGCAATAAACAATCTTTTTCTTGCAAATTTGCATAATTTGCATAATTCTTGCGGCATGAACGAACTTCGATCCAAACGCATCACCCAAGCCGATATAGCCGCGAGGGCCGGCGTCTCCGTCTCCACCGTGTCGCGGGTGCTGACCAACGAGCCTGGCATCAGCGATACGATTCGCCAGCAGATCTTCAAGATGGCGAGCGATCTCGGCTACCCCCTGAAGACGGCTGCCGACAGCATGCCCGGCGGACTGGCGCTGATCGCCAGCGACAGCGCCACCGGCGGCCTCAGTGTCTTCTACGAAGGTATCCTCGAAGGCCTGCGCGCCGGCGCCGCCGAGCGCGGCATGCCTTTCGACATCCGCCTCGTCCGCGAGGCGAAGACCTCGCCGGAGCATATTCAGGAGCAGCTTCAGGCGGCCGGCGCCGAGGGACTGTTCCTCGTCGGCATCGACCCGCCCGACGACCTGCGCCCCTGGCTGGAGGAGAGCGGCACGCCGACCGTGCTCGTCAACGGCACCGACCCGAAGCTGCGCTTCGACGGCGTTTCGCCCTCCAACTTCTTCGGCGCTTACGCCGCAACCCGCCGGCTACTCGATGCCGGCCATCGCCGTATCCTGCATTTCACCGGCTCCCATCGCCAGACCATCCGCGAACGCGTCCGCGGCTTCGAAGCGGCGATCGCCTCGGTGGACGGCGCCGAGGGCCGGCTCGTGCCGATGACCTTCCGCGGCAGCTCCAGCCAGGAGGCCCATGATGCCACAGCCGCGATCCTCGCCGGGGACCGCAGCTTCACCGCCGCCTTCTGCATGAACGATTTCATCGCCGTCGGTGTGCTCGATGCCGTGACCGAAGCCACTCTGCGGGTGCCCGACGACTTCGCCATTATCGGCTTCGACGACCTGCCCTGCGCCCTGATGACCAATCCGCGCCTCGCCACCATGCGCGTCGATCGCGCCGCACTGGGGCGCGAGGCCGTCAACCTGATGATCGCCCGCTTCCGCGACCGCGACGCGCCCGCCCGCCAAGTCTGCCATGCCGTCACACCTGTGCCAGGCGGCACCCTTCCGCCCGAAACCTGAACCGCGTCTCCTGCGGAGACGCCAAGCAAGAGCCAGACCGATGATCTACAATCCCGTCAGCACCAATCCGCTCGCCGGCAATCCGCTCATAAACCGCTCCGATATGCGCTGTGCGCTGACCGACCTGTTCGATCCGCTACTGCCTTACTTCTCCAAGGGCAATGCCCGCGTCCGCATCGACGCCGCCGGTGCGCATTTCGACCGCGCCGCCGCCGATCTCGAAGGTTTTGCCCGTCCGCTCTGGGGCCTTGCGCCGCTCGGCGCCGGCGGCGGCGATTTCGCCCATTGGGACCGCTTCGCCGAGGGGATCGCCAATGGTGTCGATCCCAGCCATCCGGAATATTGGGGCGAGGTCAAAGGCCGCGACCAACGCATGGTCGAGCTCGCCGCCCTGGGCTTCGCGCTGGCGCTGGTGCCGGAGAAGATCTGGGAGCCACTGGATGCCCGCGCCCGCGGCAACCTCATCACCTATCTCAAGCACGCCCGCACCTTCGACTATGCCGACAACAACTGGCGCTTCTTCCGCGTGCTGGTGGATATCGCGCTGGATCGGCTCGGTGCCACCTTCGACCGCAGTCTGACGGAGGATTATCTGAGGGAGTTGGACGGCTTCTACATCGCCGACGGCTGGTATCGCGACGGCAATATCCGGCGCATTGACCACTACGTTCCCTTCGCCATGCATTTCTACGGGCTGATCTATTCCAAGCTCGTCGACGACGACCGCGCCGAGCGCTATCGCGAGCGCGCCATCCTCTTTGCCAAGGATTTCCGCCACTGGTTCGCCCCCGATGGCGCCACCATCCCCTTCGGCCGCAGCCTGACCTACCGCTTCGCCTGCGCCGGCTTCTGGTCGGCGCTGGCCTTTGCCGATGTCGAGGCGCTGCCCTGGGGCGAGGTCAAGGGGCTTTGCCTTCGGCACCTGCGCTGGTGGGCCGACAAGCCGATCGCCAACCGCGACGGCACGCTGCCGATCGGCTATGCCTATCCCAACCTGCTGATGTCGGAAAACTACAACTCCGCCGGCTCGCCCTATTGGGCCTTCAAAGCCTTCCTGCCGCTGGCGCTTCCCGAGACGCATCCCTTCTGGACATCGGACGAAAAGCCGCAAAGCGATGAGCCGGCTATCGTACCGCTCAAGCATCCCGGCATGGTCATAATGCGCAGCAAGGACGATGTCGTGGCACTGTCCTCCGGCCAAGAAAACCAGCAGATGCGCTTCGGGGCGGAAAAATACGCGAAATTCGCCTATTCCGCCCGCTATGGCTTCAGCATCGAAAGCGACGAGCGCGCCTTCACCGGCGCCGCCTTCGACTCGATGCTCGCCTTCAGCGACGACGGCCTGCACTACCGCGTCCGCGAGACCAATCAGGAGGCGAAGCTCGCCGGCGATACGCTCTATGCCAAATGGTCGCCCTTGCCGGAGGTGAGCGCCGAGACTTGGCTGATCCCCGCCGCCCCCTGGCATATCCGCCTGCACAGGATCGTCACACCGCGACCGCTGCAAACGGCCGAAGGTGGCTTTGCCATCACTAGGCGCGACTTCGAGGCCGACACGCTCTCATCCGGCAAGGGTGTCGCCTATGCCATCGGCGAGGAGGATTTCAGCGGCATTGTCGATCTCAGCTCGACCGTCACCCGCGACGGCGTGGCCCAGAAGGCACCGCCGAACACCAATCTGATCGCCTCAAAGACGCTGGTGCCGCAATTACGCGGCACAATCCCGGCCGGTGAGACCATTCTCGTCTCCGCCATCCTCGCCGAGCGCGATCCCTCGGCCGTCTCCGGCGCATGGACGAAGCCGCCCGCGAAACCCGACATCGACGCCCTGCGCAGCCTGATCGCCGAGAAAGGTGTCACCGTCAGCGCCATCGAAGCGCCGGGACGCCTGCCATGACACCATCTACCTCCCGCCCGACCATTGCTTTCGCCATGCAGCCGTCGCGCACCCAGCATGTGCTGCCGTTAGCACTGATCCAGCGTCTCGACGGAGTCGCCCGTGTCCTCGACGCTACGCCAATGGTGCGCTTCGACGATGACAGAGCGCGAAAACTGCTCGGCGAAACGGAGATCCTGATCACCGGCTGGGGCTCGCCGCCCATCGACGAGGCTGCGCTGGCACAAGCGCCACGTCTGAAGCTGGTGGCGCATGCGGCGGGCACGGTGAAGGGCCTGATCGAAGATCGCCTGTTCGACAGGAACATCGTGGTGAGCCACGCAGCGCAGGCCAATGCCTTGCCCGTCGCCGAATTCACCCTTGCGGCGATCATCTTTGCCGGCAAGCAGGTCTTTCGCTTTCGCGACCTCTACGTCGCCGACCGCAACCGCCACCGCACCCAGCCGATCCAGGCCGAAGCCATCGGCAATTACGGCCGTACGGTCGGCATCATCGGCGCATCGCGCATCGGTCGGCGGGTGATCGAGCTGCTCGCGCCCTTCGACTATAGGATCCTGCTTTACGATCCGATGGTTGACGAGAGGGACGCGGCACGTCTCGGCGTCGAGAAGACCGAACTCGATGCGCTGATGGCCAACGCCGATATCGTCTCGCTGCACGCGCCTTCGCTGCCGGCAACGCGGCATATGATCGACGCACACCGTCTGTCGCTGATGAAACCTGGTGCCACCTTCATCAACACCGCGCGCGGCGCGCTGGTCGATGAAGCCGCCCTGATCGCCATCCTGAAAACCGGCCGCATCGACGCGATCATCGACGTCACAGATCCCGAAATCCCGGAGGCAAGCTCGGCCTTTTACGACCTGCCGAATGTCTTCCTGACGCCGCATATCGCCGGCGCTGTCGGGCTCGAACGCACCCGTCTCGGCGAGATGGCGGTCGAAGAAGCCATCCGTTTCATCGGGGGCAAACCGCTGCTCTATGAAATCCGCCGGGAGGATCTGGCGCGCATGGCATGACGCAACGCAGCAATTTCACGAAAACACCCTGAAAACGCCCCATTTCGGCACATCCGAAAAACCCGTTTTTAATCATTCCCAGCTAGCAATCTCTAAGCGCATGACCCCAAAAAGTTCGGCTACGAATTTTTGGAAAGGATCATGCGCCAACAAAGTTGTTGCTGCGTCCTTTGCGCGTCCACAAGACGCGCGGCGCGGCAATGAAGAGGTTCTAGTCATGCGTACTCGCGTTCTTTCCATTCTGGCTGTCTTGCTGCTCGGCGTGCTGGCGAGCTGCGCCACCGCACCCACCCGTACCCGCAATGTCTGCGCGATCTTCGATCAGCGCGACGGCTGGTTCAACAATTGGCAGCGAGCGGCCGAGCGCACCGAGCGCAAATACGGCGTTCCCGTGCCGATCCTGATGGCGACGATCTACACCGAATCCGGCTTCCGACCGCGCGCCCGTCCGCCCAGGAGATACCTGCTCGGCTTCATTCCGTGGAAGCGCCCCTCCACCGCCTACGGCTATTCGCAGGCGCTTGACGGCACATGGGACAAGTATAAGCGCGAGACAGGCAACTGGGGCGCGAGCCGCACCAGCTTCTCCGACGCCATCGATTTCGTCGGCTGGTATCACTACCGGACGCATCTTGAGACCGGCATCGCGCTCAACGATTCCTACGATCTCTATCTCGCCTACTATTCCGGCACGAAGGGCTATCTGCAGGGGGCATGGCGCGGCAATGCGACGGCGCTCGCCGGCGCAAAACGCTTCAACGGCATGACCGCGCTTTACGCGCAACAATTGCCGGGCTGCAGCTAACTAAGGAATGCGCGGCTCTTTACGGCCGCGCCTCCAGCAGGTTCAAACCGCCATCCTCACCCCAGATATCGGCGATCGATACCTGCTGGCCAGTGCGGCTGCTTTCCAGCGCCGCGATGCCACAGAGAACCGACATCGCGCCCGCGCGGGAACCGGCGCGTTGTCTCAGCTCATCGTTCGGTCCGGAGCGCAGCAGCATGTTGCGCAGCCGGTCGTCGCCGCCATAATGGCCGCCGGAGGAATGCGGCACCCAGATGCGCTCGACATCGCCGAAATTCTTCATGACGACGATTTCATCCGCCGGCGGCGTCGTCCATTTCTGCTTCTCATATTGCCGCATTTCGATACGGCCCTTGTGACCGTTGAACGCGATGTGGTGGCCTTCGATCGGCATATAGGTGTTCAGCGAATAGGAGACGTTGACGCCGTTGCGGTAGCGGATCGAGGAGACCATCGTGTCCGGAATATCGATATCCTCGCGGAAGACACAGGCATCGCGAACATAGCCATCGACGGTCGACGGATCCTCATAGAGGCTTTCGAGCAGCGGCGTCGCGCTGATGTCGAGATAATAGTCGCACTCGTCCTTGTAACGACAGTTCCGACAGCGCTCGCCGCGGAACGGACCCTTGCGGCCGTAATGCTTGAGATCGGCAAAGGCGGAAACCGTTTCCGGATCGGAATCCAGATACCAGTTCAAGAGATCGAAATGATGCGTCGCCTTATGAACGAAGAGGCTGCCCGAATTTTCCGTGAAGGCATGCCAGCGGCGGAAGTAATCGGCACCGTGGCTGGTATCGAGATACCAATGGAAATCGACCGA
>DASVPC010000143.1:0-19081 GCA_036383055.1 Rhizobium sp.
CGACCGGCACGATCAGGCTGGTGTTTTCCACCGGCCAGTAGATCGTGCGGCCGGACCATGTGTCGCGCCGCGCCAGAAGCTCGGCGATCTTGCCGTCGGGATCGAGATTGAAATGTGCGGCAACATCGGTGAACGCCATGCCGGTCACCTTGGCGGCATGCGGGCCGACGGCTTCGGCGAATTCTCGCGAAACCTCGCTGAAGCGGCCCTCGGCATCAATCTTCCAGACGAAGCGGGTGGCGCGGCCGTTGCGCTTGAAGGCGAATTCTCCCGGCTGGCCGTCCGCCGCCGTATCCTCTTCGGGCGCAGCCGGCTCGGCGCTCGCTTCCTCATGCTCCGCCGGGCTTTCGATGGCGGCCGGTGCGACCAGGTCATCGGTTTCGTCCGTCAACTCGTCGGCATGCGCGGCCGCTTCGATCTGTTCCTGCGTTGCGCCGTCCATCGTCGCCAGCTGGCCGAGATCCTCGCTCGCGGCATCGGATTGCGCCGGGATCGCCTCGTGGGCATCGTCGGCTTCCAGCGTGTCTTCGACTTCCTCGATATCCGCAACGGCATCGAGAACGTCGGCAGAAGGAGAGGCGGCTGTCACGACAGTGACTGCGTCGGGTACAGGCGTCGGTTCGACCGCTGCGGCCTCAAGCTCCTTGCGTGCCTCTTCCGCCTCCGGCTCGACCTTGGCGATTGCGGTGGGAACGGCGGAGCCACCGAGGCTTTCCGTCGGATCGAGATGACCAAGCACGGTTTCGACGACGAAGAGCAGATGCAGGGCTGGGATTTCCGACAGCTTGCCGACGGCGGCGGGCAGATAGCCACGACCGGTCGGGATTGGCCGTTTGATCAACCGTTCCGGCAGTGCCCCCGCCATGGTCGTCAGCATTCTCGCGGTCTGCGGCGTTACGCCAAGAGCATTGAAGCCGCTGGAGGCGGCGATGACGTCGCCGTCACGGCCGATCACGGCCATATGCGTATCGGGATCATCGAAGCCGTCGATCATCCGCCTGGCGCTTTCGGCTGCGGCCAGCGGCTTGACTGAGACCGGCGAGGAAAACAGGATCGCCTCTTCGCCCGCCTGGACGCGAATGCTTTCGACGGCGGCGTTAACCACGGCGCGCTGGAAGCCGGAGGCCATGCGGATCAGGAACGTGCGCTGATCGCCAACGGCGCCGAGCCCGCGTGCCGTCGCCTCGATCTGGCGGAAGGAGACGTCGCCGGCTTTCGGTCCCTGGTCGAGAAAGTCGTAAATGACGTTATAGCCAAAGAGATTGGCGCCGGCGCCGTTGGCCCAGAGAACGCGATCCATGCCTGTCGAAAACATCACCATGGCTTCGCCGCGCGCAAAGCGTTCCCGAACGCGGGGGTGCACGGCGATGTCAATGAATGGATACTGGACTGCGGGCATGTTCCGACCTGCTTTGCGGGCGTGACCGCCTCTCTTGCTTTAAGGCTTTATTAATAACTGCACCCCGGTTTCAGGTCCAGCGAACGGCCAGTTTTTCGGCTGGCAGGGTTAACGCGTTGTGCGGCGCACAATTATGTTGCACTGCACAATAATCTATATTATATAAGCCTCACTCACATTCACGAAGGGCGCTCGGAGGAGGGCCCACACTAGGAGCGTTATCATGGCTACTGTAAAGAAAGACGACGTTTTTTCAACGGCTGCATTCGACCCTTCCAAGCTCTCCGAATCCTTCCGCGACTTCGCGGAAAAGGGTGCGGCCCAGTCCAAGGAAGCCTTCGCCAAGATGAAGACCGCCGCTGAAGAAGCTGGCAAGACCGTTGAAGCGACCGTCCAGACCGCCCAGGCCGGCTCTGTCGAGATCGGCCTCAAGGCCATCGACGCGCTGCGCACCAATGCCGAGAGCTCGCTGGCGCACATGGAAGCCCTGCTTCGCGTCAAGTCCGTTGCCGAACTCTTCGAACTGCAGACCTCCTTCATCCGCAAGCAGGCTGAAGTGACCGTCGAACAGGCCAAGTCCATTCAGGAAACCACCAAGCAGGTTGCTGAAAAGCTGGCAAAGCCGGCCAAGGATGCCGCTGAAAAGGCCATGTCCTCCTTCAAGGTCGCTTGATCTCCCAAAAGCCTCCCAAGGCCAAGGCGTCCCGTTTTCAGGTGAAAGCTCTGAAGGCGGGACGCTTCTGATTCAGCGCATATCGCGCCCTTTGCACCTTCGCCCGAAGGCGCGACGTCCCAAGAACTGGGTATCATGCCCAGCTTTTTCATATTGCGGGGAGATAGGACTTGAAATAATTTCAAAGTCCTCGTATGTCACCCCCGTTCGCGGCGACGCGAGCATGTGCGGTTGTAGCTCAGTTGGTTAGAGCGCAGGTTTGTGGCACCTGAGGTCGGAGGTTCGAGACCCCCCCAACCGTACCATTCCCACTCCATTATAGATCAGACATCATAGCTCTCCCGGCTGAGCCGCAGGCTATTTCTTGTCTTCGGGCTTCTTGACGACATGTCCCGGCGAGATCGGATCGCTGGCGGGAAAGGTTTCCTCGAGCGCCTCCTCGAGATAGTCGTCCTGCTCCTTGTGCTCTTTCTCGGCCTGCTTCGTTTTCTTTTTCTCAGTCATTATTTTCGCTCCCCGAGATATTCCTAAGATACTAGGCCATGGCTGCCCCTTGTCCAGCGTCGTCTGGACCGTCTGAGGCATTTCCCATGGAACCCTGCCGGCTCTCGACCGTTAGCCAATATCAGCAACAAGACGGAAGGAACTGGCATGTCCGTGCCACATGAGCCGATTCCCGAGACGCCATCGATGCCGATCCCGGCTGGATCCCGAAGCCGCCGATAGAGGAGCCGGATCCCGACAGCTAGCCGGATGAACTTCGATGCCCAATCCTGATGAGAACGAGGAGCCGCTGAAGCATGCTTAGGGCCGGGGGCACCCTCACAAAAACATCCGCCGCTCTTCGCTCACCAGCTCCTGCAGAAAATCCGCGACGGTGCGAACCCGCACCAGATCGCGGGCACTTTCGTGATAGGTCGTCCAGTAGGCGCGCTTGATCGAGATGTCGGGCAGGATGCGGGTCAGCTCCGGATACTGCCGGGCGATATAGTCGTGCAGGATGCCGACCCCAGCGCCGGAACGCACGGCTTCGGTCTGGCCGATGGAGGTGGAGATTTCGAAGGAGGCGTCCCAGCTGCGCATGATTTCGCCGGAGAAGTTCAAGGAGGCGGTGAAGAGCAGGTCTTCGACATAGCCGATGCGCGGATGCAGTTTCAGCGCTTCGACGCTGTCGGGCAGGCCGGCCTTGTCGAGATAGGCTTTCGAGGCATAGAGCCCGAGCGTGTAGTCTGTCAGCTTGGAGGAGACCAGCCGGCCCTGTTCCGGGCGTTCGAGCGTAATGGCGATATCGGCCTCGCGCTGCGACAGCGAGAAGGAGCGGGGGACAGGCACGAGCTGGATGCGCAGCTCCGGATAGCGCGCGATCAGCCGCCCCAGGCGCGGCGCCAGGAAGGAGACACCGAAACCGTCCGGGGCGCCGATGCGTACCGTGCCGGTAATGGCGCTGTCGAGATGGCCGACGCTTGCCTGCGCCCGCAGCATCTCGGTTTCCATGCGCTCGGCGGCATGCAGGAAGATTTCGCCCTCGGCCGTCAGCTCACAGCCATTGGTGCGGCGCACCAGCAGTCGGGCTTTCAGCCGCTCCTCCAGCGTCGTCACCCGCCGCGACAGGGTCGCATGGTTGACCCCCAGCCGCTTCGAGGCCGCCAGAATCTGCCCCGTGCGGGCCACGGCGAGGAACATGCGGACGTCATCCCAATCCATATGCACATCCCGGACCTTAATTTTTGCACAACGGTTGCTTATAACAGCTCATTGATTTGTGCAAATTGAAGTGCGATCCTGTGATCATCCAAGAAAACGAGGAGGCACATCCATGCATGAGATTGGTCATTTTATCGGCGGCAAGCACGTTGCCGGCACCAGCGGCCGCACCGCCAACGTCTACAATCCAGCAACCGGCGAAGTCCAGTCGACGGTGGCTCTTGCCAGCGTCGAGGAAATCCGCGCCGCCGTCGAAAACGCCAAGGCAGCGCAGCCGAAATGGGCCGCCACCAATCCGCAGCGCCGCGCCCGCGTCTTCTTCAAGTTCGTCGAGCTTCTGAACACGCATATGGACGAGCTGGCGACCATGCTCTCCAAGGAGCACGGCAAGACGGTTGAAGACTCCAAGGGCGATGTCATTCGCGGCCTGGAAGTCTGCGAATTCGTCTGCGGCATTCCGCATCTCGCCAAGGGCGAGTTCACCGAAGGTGCCGGCCCGGCAATCGACATGTATTCCATCCGCCAGCCGGTCGGCATCGGTGCCGGCATCACGCCGTTCAATTTTCCGGGCATGATCCCGATGTGGATGTTTGCGCCGGCAATCGCTTGCGGCAACGCCTTCATCCTGAAGCCGTCCGAGCGTGACCCCTCCCTGCCGATCCGCCTTGCCGAACTGATGATCGAAGCCGGCCTGCCGGCGGGCATCCTGAATGTCGTCAACGGCGACAAGGCTGCGGTCGACGCCATCCTGACGGACCCGGATATCGGCGCTATCTCCTTCGTCGGCTCGACTCCGATCGCCCGCTATGTCTATGGCACGGCGGCTGCGAACGGCAAGCGCGCACAGTGCTTCGGCGGCGCCAAGAACCACATGATCATCATGCCGGACGCCGACCTCGATCAGGCCGTGAACGCCCTGATGGGCGCGGGCTATGGTTCTGCCGGCGAGCGCTGCATGGCAATCTCCGTCGCCGTCCCCGTCGGCGAAGACACGGCCAACCGCCTGGTCGAGAAGCTGATACCGAAGATCGAGTCGCTGCGCATCGGTCCCTACACCGACGACAAGGCCGACATGGGTCCGGTCATCACCAAGGACGCCTATAACCGTATCAACGGCCTGATCGATCGCGGTGTCGAAGAGGGCGCCAAGCTCCTCGTCGACGGCCGTGGTTTCAAGCTGCAGGGTTACGAGGACGGCTATTTCGTCGGCGGCAGCCTGTTTGACCATGTCACTGCGGACATGGATATCTACAAGGCCGAGATTTTCGGACCGGTCCTCTCGGTCGTTCGCGCCAAGAACTATGAAGACGCGCTCGAACTGCCGATGAAGCACGAATATGGCAACGGCGTTGCCATCTACACCCGCGACGGCGATGCCGCCCGCGATTTCGCCTCGCGCGTCAATATCGGCATGATCGGCGTCAACGTTCCAATCCCGGTTCCGCTCGCCTATCATTCCTTCGGCGGATGGAAGGCTTCGAGCTTCGGCGACCTCAACCAGCATGGCACGGACTCGATCAAGTTCTGGACCCGTACCAAGACGATCACCGCCCGCTGGCCGTCCGGCATCAAGGATGGTGCTGAATTCGTCATGCCGACGATGAAGTGATCTCCGTCGATCTCTCATGAAATCCGCCGCCGCCCGATGTTGAGTTGGGCGGCGGTTTTTTATTGCGGTTATTTCCGGCTCCGTCATCTTGTCGGATCTTATGTTTTGCACTAGAACAAAGCAAGAACAATTGGAGGATGTTGTGATGTCCGCGACCTATCAGATCGATTATCTCGAATTCCCGTCGACCGACGCGTTGAAGACCCGGCGCTTTTTCGCGGAAGCCTTCGACTGGAGCTTTGTCAGCTACGGGCCGACCTATCACGTCATCGAGGCGGCCGGGATTGATGCCGGGATCGATGGCGATGCGGGGGACGCCGCCGGCTCGCCGCTGCCGGTCGTGCGCGCGACCGATCTGGAAGTGGCGCAGCGGGCGGTCGAACTTGCCGGCGGTGTAGTGACCCGCCCCGCCTTCGATTTTCCAGGCGGCCGGCGCTTTCACTTCCGTGAGCCGGGCGGTTGCGAGATGGCGGTCTGGGTTTCGGTGCCGTGAAAATTGGTTTTTGCAGCGGGCTACGGAAGCCGCAAGCTTTGGTGCGTGCCGCGGGACACTCTGTTGCTAACTATAATAGTTGGGCGAGTCTTCTGTTAGGCGGCAATCCGCGATGATGCCAGGGAGCTTAGAGACAAAAAGGTGCAGTCGTGAAAACCGGTCTTGATCCGGCCGGCTCCATCAGAATAACGTGAATGTAAATTTCATATTTTGGAATTGTTCCAAACTAAGAAACGCACTATATAGCTCTCGACCCGCACTTTGCGGCTTCGATTCCAGGAGATCGGCATGCGCCTGACCAAGCAGACCAACTACGCAGTGCGTATGCTCATGTATTGCGCCGCTAACGAAGGCTACTTGAGCCGCATCCCGGAAATCGCCAAGGCCTATGGTGTTTCCGAGCTGTTTTTGTTCAAGATTTTGCAGCCGCTGACCAAGGCGGGCCTGGTGGAAACCGTGCGTGGCCGCAATGGTGGCGTGCGTCTTGCCAAGCCGGCGGCCAATATCAGCCTGTTCGACGTCGTCCGGGTGACCGAGGATAGCTTCGCCATGGCGGAATGCTTCGAAGAAGGCGTGGTCGAATGCCCGCTGGTCGATAGCTGCGGCCTGAATTCGGCGCTGCGCAAGGCGCTCAACGCCTTTTTCGACGTGCTGACCGAATATTCCATCGACGACCTCGTCAAGGCCCGCCCGCAGATCAACTTCCTGCTTGGCCTGGATGAGCTGGATCATAGGGGCATCGCCAAGAAGATGCCGATCACGGCGCCGGCTGCCTGATCGCTGGTTTCGAATTGTCCATGTCTTCCACCCGCGGTTGCCCCAGGCTGCCGCGGTTTTTTGTTTGTGCTGCCGTGTAAAGAGGCAGGAAGCTGTCAACGTTTCGTAAGAAGAACACGTCAAATTGTTCGTGATTCACTAAATCAACGCAAAAAAATGCTAGATTATTACCAATTCAGCGGTATTTTTATCCTAAAATTTCCAAACTCCATAATTTAGAAAAATTTTAGGCGGCGCTTGTTGCTTTCAAACTTAAAATAAAGTTCCATCGGCGCCGATCCGGATCGGAACCCTTGAGGCTCCACGGCTTCAAAAGAATAACAAACCTGGGAAACGCTATCATGAAAAAGATTTCTGTCCTTCTGGCAGTGACAGCCTTGGCTTCGGTCATGGCGACGTCCGCCTGGTCGAAAACGCTTGTCTATTGCTCGGAAAGCTCACCGGAAGGTTTCGATCCGGGGATCTATACGGGAGGCAACACCTTCGATGCGTCTTCGCGTACGGTCTATAGCCGTCTCGTCGAATTCAAGCATGGCAGCACCGAAGTTGAGCCGGGCCTTGCCGAAAGCTGGACCATTTCCCCCGATGGCAAGGAATACACCTTCAAGCTCCGCAAGGGCGTGAAGTTCCAGGTGACCGATTTCTTCTCGCCGACGCGTGACCTCACCGCCGACGACGTTATCTTCTCCTTCGAGCGCCAGCTCAAGGAAGACAGCCCCTGGGCCAAGTATGTCGCCGGCGGTTCCTACGAATACGCCGACGGCATGGGCTTCCCCAAGCTGATCAAGTCGATCGAGAAGGTTGACGACCTCACGGTGAAGTTCACGCTGAACCGTCCGGAAGCTCCCTTCCTCGCCGATCTCGCCATGGACTTCGGTTCGATCCTCTCGAAGGAATATGCCGACAAGCTGCAGGCCGACGGCAAGATGGCGCAGATGAACCAGCAGCCGCTTGGCACTGGCCCGTTCACCTTCGTTGCCTACCAGCCCGACGCCGTTATCCGCTACAAGGCGAACGAAACCTATTTCAAGGGCAAGGAAAAGATCGACGATCTGGTCTTCGCGATCACGCCTGATGCTTCCGTGCGCGCGCAGAAGCTGAAGTCCGGCGAATGCAACATCATGCCCTATCCGAACGCCGCCGACATCAAGGACCTCAAGGCCGACAAGAACCTCAAGGTTCTCGAGCAGGCCGGCCTGAACGTCTCGTACCTCGCCTACAACACGCTGGTTGCTCCCTTCGACAAGGTCGAAGTGCGCAAGGCCATCAACATGGCCGTCAACAAGCAGGCGATCGTCGACGCCGTCTTCCAGGGCTCCGGCACGGTTGCAACCAACCCGATCCCGCCGACCATGTGGTCCTATAACAAGGACGTCAAGGACGACGCCTATAGCCCCGACGAAGCGAAGAAGCTGCTTGAAAAGGCCGGCGTCAAGGATCTCAGCATGAAGATCTGGGCGATGCCGGTATCACGTCCCTACATGCTCAACGCGCGCCGCGCCGCCGAGCTGATGCAGGCTGACCTCGCCAAGATCGGCGTCAAGGTCGAGATCGTCACCTATGACTGGGCTCAGTACCTGAAGCTCTCCTCCGCCAAGGACCGCGACGGTGCGGCCATCCTCGGCTGGACCGGCGACAACGGCGACCCGGACAACTTCCTTGACACGCTGCTCGGCTGCGATGCTGTCGGCGGCAACAACCGCGCTCAGTGGTGCAACAAGGAATTCGACGATCTGGTGAAGAAGGCCAAGCAGACGGCCGACGTCAAGGAGCGCACCAAGCTCTATGAAGAGGCTCAGGTCATCTTCAAGCGCGAAGCACCGTGGATGACCATCAACCATTCGGAAGAGTTCATCCCGATGACGAAGAATGTCTCCGGCTACGTTCAGGACCCGGTCGGCGTTCATCGCTTCGACGGCGTTGATATCGCCGAATAACAAAAAATCTGTGAGAATGCCCGGCTAAGACCGGGCGGCCCGGCGGTCAGGCACTTTGCCTGACCGCCGGAAAAATTTGGACACCTGTCATGTTGCGATTTCTTTTCAGCCGCCTTGCGGTGCTGATCCCGACATTCCTCGGCGTATCGATTATCGCCTTCTCCCTCATCCGCCTGCTTCCGGGCGATCCTGTCATGCTGCTCTCGGGCGAACGCGTCATGTCGCCGGAGCGACATGCCCAGATCTCCCATGATCTCGGCTATGACCGCCCGATGGTCATCCAGTACGGCAATTACATCTGGAAGGCGCTGCACGGTGATCTCGGCACCTCGATCACCACCAAGCGTGATGTGCTGACCGACTTCTTCACCTTCTTCCCGGCAACGCTGGAACTGTCGATCTGCGCCATGATCCTGGCGATCTGTCTTGGCATTCCGGCCGGCGTTTTCGCCGCCGTCAAGCGTGGCACATGGTTTGACCAGAGCGTCATGGGCGTGGCCCTCGTCGGCTATTCCATGCCGATCTTCTGGTGGGGTCTGCTGCTGATCATCGTCTTCAACGGCTACCTGCACTGGACGCCGGTTTCGGGCCGCATCGGCCTCATCTATTTCTTCAAGCCGATCACCGGCTTCATGCTGATCGACAGCCTCCTGTCCGGTCAGAAGGGCGCCTTTGCCTCGGCGCTCAACTCGCTGATCCTGCCGACGGTCGTGCTCGGCACCATTCCGCTCGCCGTCATCGCGCGGCAGACGCGTTCGGCGATGCTGGAAGTGCTGGGCGAGGATTATGTCCGCACCGCCCGCTCCAAGGGCCTCTCGCCGCTGCGCGTCGTCTCCGTGCATGCGCTGCGCAACGCCATGATCCCGGTCGTCACAACCATCGGCCTGCAGGTCGGCGTGCTGCTCGGCGGCGCCATTCTGACGGAAAGCATCTTTTCCTGGCCGGGCATCGGCAAGTGGATGATCGACGCCGTCTCCAAGCGCGATTATCCCGTGGTGCAGGGCGGCCTGCTGTTGATCGCCGGCATCGTCATGCTCGTCAATCTTGCCGTCGATCTGCTCTACGGCTTCATCAATCCACGTATTCGTCACTAGGAGCGGCCCATGAGCACGGTAAGTGTCAAGTCCGACCGCCCCTCCGCTCTTGCGGAGTTCTGGTATTATTTCTCGCGAAACAAGGGCGCCGTCATCGGGCTGGCGATCTTCGTCTTCGTCCTGTTCCTGGCGATTTTCGCCGGCATCGTCGCCCCGCATGACCCGGACGCCGCCTATGGCAGCGCCATGCAGCGCCTGCCGCCGTTCTGGTCGGAGGGCAGCAATAGCAGCTTCCTCCTCGGCACCGACGCCAATGGCCGCGACCTTCTCTCGCGTCTGATCTACGGCACGCGGTTCTCGCTGTTCATCGGCCTCGTCGTCGCTTCGCTTTCGGCGATTGTCGGCATCCTGATCGGCCTGGTCGCCGGTTACGTCCGGGGCCGCACCGATACGATCATCATGCGCGTCATGGACATCATCCTCGCCATCCCCTCGCTGCTGCTCGCCCTCGTGCTGGTGGCGATCCTGGGGCCTGGCCTGACCAACGCGATGATCGCGATCTCGATCGTCAACCAGCCGCATTTCGTTCGCCTGACACGCGCTTCGGTGATGGCCGAGCGTGACAAGGAATATGTCATCGCCTCGCGCGTCTCCGGCGCCGGCCCGCTGCGCCTGATGTTCAAGACCATTCTGCCGAACTGTCTCGGGCCGCTGATCGTGCAGGCGACGCTTGCCTTTTCCTCCGCGATCCTCGATGCCGCCGCCCTTGGCTTTCTTGGCCAGGGTGCGCAGCCGCCGACGCCGGAATGGGGCACGATGCTGGCGGATTCGCGCGAATTCTTCCAGAGCAACCCCTGGCTGGTCACTCTCCCCGGTCTCTGCATCCTGATCACGGTTCTCGCCATCAATCTGATGGGCGACGGTCTGCGCGATGCTTTCGACCCGAAGCTGAAGAGGTCGTAATGGCGCTTCTCGATATTGAAAATCTCACCGTCGAATTCCAGACCGCGTCCGGCCTGTTCCGGGCGGTCGATGGCGTATCGCTCACCTGCGACAAGGGGGAAATCCTCTCGATCGTCGGCGAATCCGGCTCCGGCAAGTCGGTGTCCATGCTGGCCCTGATGGGACTTCTGCCCTGGACGGCGAAGATCACCGCCGACCGCATGATGTTCGACGGCAAGGATCTGCGCGGCATCTCCTCGCGACAACGCCGCAAGATCGTCGGCAAGGACATGGCGATGATCTTCCAGGAGCCGATGTCCAGCCTCAATCCGTGCTTCACGGTCGGCTTTCAGCTTGGCGAGACCCTGCGCATTCACATGGGCCTCGACCGCAAGGCACGCCGCCAGCGCTCGATCGAGCTTCTGAACCTCGTCGGCATCCCGGCGCCGGAAGACCGCCTGTCGAACTTTCCGCACCAGATGTCGGGCGGCATGAGCCAGCGCGTCATGATCGCCATGGCGCTTGCCTGCAATCCAAAGCTTCTGATCGCCGATGAGCCGACCACCGCGCTCGACGTGACCATCCAGGCGCAGATCCTTGATCTGCTCGTGCGGCTGCAGCAGGAGCAGGGCATGGCGCTGGTGCTGATCACCCATGATATGGGCGTGGTGGCGGAGACCGCCGAGCGCGTGCAGGTGCAATATGCCGGCCAGAAGGTCGAGGAGCAGCCGGTCAAGGCGCTGTTCCGCGATCCGCATCATCCCTATACCGCAGCGCTTCTTTCGGCTCTGCCGGAGCGCGCCATCGTCGGCCAGCGCCTGCCGTCGATCGCCGGCGTCGTGCCCGGCCAGCATGATCGTCCCACGGGCTGTCTTTTCGCACCTCGCTGTTCGTTCGCGACGCCCGAATGCGATCGCGGCGTCAAGCGCCAGGGCATCGAACTCGGCGTGACGCTCTGCAACTATCCGCTGGAACACGGCAAGCCGCTCGGTCATCCCGGCCTTGTCGCCACGCAAACAGCAGGAGGTGCCGCATGACCGGCGCTGTTCTCGAAGGGCGCGATCTCGCCCGTTTCTACTCCGTCAAGCGCGGCAGCTTCAAACCGGAAGCGACCGTCAAGGCGCTGAACGGCGTCAGCTTCAGCCTGCAATCAGGCCGTACGCTTGCTGTCGTCGGCGAATCCGGTTGCGGCAAGTCGACGCTTGCCCGTCTGGTGACGATGATCGAACATCCGACATCGGGCGAATTGCTGATCGACGGCAAGCCGGCGAAGATTGGTGATCGCAGCCTGCGCAGCGCCGTGCAGATCGTCTTCCAGAATCCCTATGGCTCGCTCAATCCGCGCCAAAAGGTCGGCTCCATCCTCGAGGAGCCGCTGAAGATCAACACCGATGACGATGCCGCCACCCGTCGCAGCAAGGCGGAGGCCATGATGGCGCGCGTCGGCCTGCGTCCGGAACATTACGACCGCTATCCGCACATGTTCTCCGGCGGCCAGCGCCAGCGTATCGCCATTGCCCGCGCGCTGATGCTGAAGCCGAAGGTACTGGTGCTGGACGAGCCGGTCTCGGCGCTTGATCTCTCGATCCAGGCGCAGGTGCTGAATCTTCTGATGGACCTGCAGAAGGAAATGGGCCTTGCCTATCTCTTCATCTCGCATGGCCTGTCGGTGGTTCGCCACATCGCCGACGACGTCATGGTGATGTATCTCGGCCGCCCGGTGGAAACCGGCACAGCGGAGGAGGTCTTCACCCGCCCGCGCCATCCCTATACGGCCGCCCTTCTGTCGGCGACGCCGATCGCCGATCCTGATCGCGAGAAGAACCGCATCCGCCTGCAGGGAGAGTTGCCGTCGCCGCTCAACCCGCCGACTGGCTGTCACTTCAACCCGCGCTGCTGGCGCGCGCAGGATAAATGCCGTCAGGTGATGCCGGAACTGACAGGCGAGGGGACACACAAGTTTTCTTGCTTCTTCCCGCTGGATTGATCCAAGTTGCGAATCAGGCAGGGCTCGCCGGCTTTGCCTGATTTTATGGTCATTCGTTCAGGGCGGATTCAATGCACGACACACAAAGCACCTCTCTCGCCATTATCGTCATGGGTGTCAGCGGCAGCGGCAAATCCTCGATCGGCGAAAAGGCGGCCGCTCGGCTCGGCCTGCGCTATGTCGAGGGGGACGCACTGCATCCCGCCGCCAATGTCGAGAAGATGAGCAAGGGCATTCCCTTGACGGATGAGGATCGTTGGCCCTGGCTCGATGTGATCGGCCAGGAGATTGCCACGAGCCTCGCAAAAGGCGAGGGCATCGCCGTTTCCTGCTCGGCATTGAAACTCGTCTATCGCGAGCGCCTGCGGGCCGCCGCCGGCGGACACCTCTATTTCATCTATCTCGACGGCTCGAAGGAGCTGCTGACCAGGCGCATGGGCGAGCGCAAGGGCCACTTCATGCCGTCATCGCTGCTGGAAAGCCAGCTCCGCACGCTGGAAGTGCCGACCGGCGAGCCGGGTGTCGTCACCGTCAGCATCGACGATACGATCGACGGCATCGTCGAGGCCGCGCTCAAGGGCCTTGCCGCGATCCGCTGAGTTCCCTCGATATCAGGGCGCGAAGCGGTCCGGCGCATAGGCCGAGATATCGATGAAGGGCGTCTCGCCGGTGATCAGTTCGGCGAGAACGCGGCCGGTCACCGGTCCAAGCGTCAGGCCGTGATGGGCGTGGCCGAAGGCGAACCATAGGCCGTTATGGCGCGGTGCCTTGCCGATGATCGGCATCATGTCTGGCGTGCAGGGGCGGGCGCCCATCCAGGGCTCCGCGTCGAGCCGTTCGCCGAGCGGGAAGACGGTGCGGGCGACGGCCTCGGCGCGGTCGAGCTGCACCGGCGTCTTCGTCGCGTCGCGTCGCGCGAATTCAGCCCCGGTCGTCAGCCTGATGCCCCGGCTCATCGGCGCCATCAGGTAACCGCGCTCCGCATCCAGTACCCAGTTGTTGAGGACGGCATTGCCCTCGGCGGCATAATGCATGTGATAGCCGCGCTTGACGCCGAGCGGGAAGGCGTAGCCGAAACGCTTCGTTACCAGATCCGCCCAGGGACCGAGCGCGACGACGACATCCTCGGCTTCGATCGAACCCTCCGCCGTCACCAGTTTCCAGCTAGAACCGGAGAGACCGAGCGAGACGGCGTCGCCGGTCGTGACGCGGCCGCCGATGCTTTCGAAATATTTGCGATAGGCGGCCGTCAAGCCGTGCGGGTCGAGCACCGACCACGGATCGCGCCAGCGCAGGGCGCCGGCGAAGCCGTCCTTCAGATGCGGCTCCGATGTCGCCACGTCCGCACCGGTCAAAGCGTCGGAGGCGATGCCGAATTCGCGATTGAGACGCTCGGCCTCGGCGAATTCCGCATCGCGTTTCTCATTCGAGCGATAAAGCTCGATCCAGCCGTCCTTGCGGATCAGCTCTTCGGCATGGGAGGCTTTGATGAGGTCGTAATGCTCGCTGATCGAATGGGCGATCAGCGGCGCATAGGCGCGGGAGATCATCTCATGCCGCTTGGTGTTGGAGTTCCACCAGTAGCGGGCGAGGAAGGCGACCTGGCTCGGCAGCGCCTTGAGATGATAATGCGCGTCGATGCGGTTGTTGAAGGCGTAGCGCAGCAGCAGGCCGAATTGCTGCGGAAAGCCGTAGGGAACGACGCCTTCGCGCTGGATCAGGCCGGCATTGCCGAAGGAGGTTCCCTGACCGGGCGGCTTGCGGTCGACGAGGGTGACCTGGCGTCCGCGCCGCTGAAGGTGGATGGCTGTCGATACGCCGACAATGCCCGCGCCGAGCACGATTGTGTCTTTTGTCATGTTCCCCTGCTATCCGCATGCTTGTTTTTCTGCGCCCGATCCCGAAAGACGCTCAGCCCTTTCCGGGATCACGCTTCAAGCATCGAAAATGCCCGCCAAAATGCTGCGGTGCAAATGAAAAATGCGCTCACGCCATGGCCTGATCCAGGGCTGCATTCTCGGCGCGAATGCGGATCGTCAGGATGGCGGCGTTGAGCAGCGAGAAGACGGCGGCATGGAGCGGCAGGCCAAAGGTAAGCGGCAATACGGCGATCTCGCCGATCACCACCGCATAGTTCGGATGGCTGAGAAAACGGTAAGGCCCGCTCGTAACCAGCGGCGCTCCCGGCAACACGATGATCCTCGTCGTCCAGCGCCCTTTCAGCGTCGCCAGCACCCAGATGCGCAGGCTTTGCAGCACCATGAAGATGACGAACCAGACGGGGCTGACTGGCCGGCCGGCCGCGAGAAGCCACAGGCTGACGAGCCAGGCGGTGTGCATCGCCACCATATAGGGATAGTGCCCTGGCGCGATCTCCCGGCCGCCCTGTGCGAGAAGGGCTGCGGTATTGCGCTGGGCATGGATCAGCTCGGCAAGCCGCTGCAGGGTGACGAAGGTGAGAAGTGCTATCGACGGCCAGAGCATCAGGCGACCCTCCTCAGCGTGATGCAGCTTGCCGTAAAGCCCGGACCCATGGCGATCATGGCCGAGCGGCTCGGCAGGCCAGCGCGGATGGCGCGCTCCAGCACGAAGAGCACCGTCGGCGAGGACATGTTACCGTAGTCGCCAATCACCTCGCGCTCGATATCGAGCGAGCCCGGCTTGAGGCTGAAGGCCGTCTCCAGCGCTTGCAGCACCTTGGTACCGCCGGGATGACAGATGAAGCGGTCGATATCCGAGATATCAAGGCCGGCGCGCTCGAGAATGCCGGCAACGGCGGGCTTGATGTTCGCCTCGGCAAAGGGCGGCAGCGATTGTTCCAGGATGATGCCGAAGCCGGTGTCGTCGATCTTCCAGCCCATGATGCCGAGCGTATCGGGAAAGAGATGTTCCCCCGTCGATTCGATCTCGGCGAGACCCTCCGTGCCGGTCCGCAGGATGCAGGCGGCCGCGCCATCGCCGAACAGCGCCGTGGCGATGATGTTCGGCCGCGTCAGCTCGTCCAGCCGGAAGGCGAGGGAGCAGAGTTCGATGGAAACGAAGAGCACGACAGCGCCCGGCCGGCTCTTCGCCATGCGCGAGGCGATGGCAAGCCCGGAGACACCGGCGGCGCAACCCAGCCCGAAGACCGGCACGCGCTCGATATCGGAACGGAAGCCCATCTCAGCCGCAAGCCGCGCCTCCAGGCTTGGCGTCGCGAACCCGGTCGAGGATACGGTGACGATACAATCCACCTCCTCGGCCTTGAGGTGAGCGCGTTCGAGCGCTTTGGTCGTGGTCTCCTTGAAGAGCTGGCTTGCGACCTCGGCATAGGCTTCCATGCGGTCCTGCCAGCCATGCGGCTGTTCGAACCACGAGAGCGGACGGGCGGCATGGCGCTTGCGGATACCGGCGCTGTCGAACACGCGGGCAAGATGCTTGAAATCGCGGAACCGGTCGGAAAACAGGCGACCTGCGGTTTCGGCGGCTTCTGATTGGTGGATGATAGTGTCGGGCGTGGCGACGGCCAGACTGACAAGCTTTACGGTATCGGTCACTCGGTTCTCCTTGGCGACCCTCGGCGGGTACGCAGGAGGAAACACGCTATCGGCAGCACTTATTCGGAAACCTTCGGTCACGAAGGAGTGATGGCGCGGAGCCGAATTCGGGTGCGAGAAAAAATATCGGATGGCTGCGAATAAAATGAACGGATGGCGTGTTCTCCCATCGCAACGTTCATTTTGCCAAGGAGCAATCCCATGACCACCACCGCTTTCCGCCTGGCCTCGGCCGCTCTCGGCGCCTGCCTCGCCCTCGGTGCTTTCGCTGTTCCGGTCTTCGCGGCCGGCGACGATTCGAGCACGACACCGACCTGCAAGAAGGGCGAGATCTACGACCAGAAGACCAAGAAATGCGTGAAGCAGCAGGGCGCCAACATCACTGATGAAAACCGCGCCGACTATGCCTATTCGCTGGCTAAGAAGGATCATCGTTATGAAGAAGCGCTGGCCGTTCTCGACACCTTGCAGAACCCGAACACGGCGGAAGCGCTGAATTATCGCGGTTATGTCACACGTAAGCTTGGCCGCACGGATGAAGGCATCTCCTACTATAAGAAGTCCGTTGCCATGGATCCGAAATACACGCTGGTTCGCGAATATCTCGGCGAAGCCTATGTCATCAAGGGACAGATAGACCTTGCCAAGGACCAGCTCAGCACCATCAAGGCGCTCTGCGGCAATACGACCTGCGAGGAATATCAGGATCTGAACGCGGCCATTCAGAACCCGTCGAGCCTCTGATTTCAGGATCGGACTTGAGATGGCCGGCATAAGCAGTGAGCATCGAAAGGGATATCCGGGTGTCAGTCGCTCATTCCACGATTTCTGCTTATAGTCGGACACGATCGGAGCCGTCGGCAAGGCCGGCGGCTCCCAAAGTCAAGAATCTCGCGGAGGGTGCCATAGCGAGCGAAGAGGATATCAGGGCGGGCCTGTCGCAGCATCTGACGCGGCTCTGGCGCTACGCTGTCGTGCTGTCGCACCAGCGCGATGTGGCGGATGATCTGGTGCAGGCGACCTGCGTCCGGGCGCTGGAGCGCGCGCATCAGTTCATCGCGGGTACGCGGCTCGACCGCTGGCTGTTTTCGATCCTGCACTCGATCTGGCTGAACGAGGTCCGCTCTCGCCGGGTCCGCATGGGGCAGGGCTTCGTCGATGCCGATGAGGCACTGGTTTTCGATGGCGCGCGCGAGACCGAGACACACATTCTGGCGGGGCAGGTGTTGAAGCAGGTGCAGGCGCTGCCGGAAGCGCAGCGCACTGCCGTTTTCCTCGCTTATGTCGAAGGACTATCCTATCGCGAGGTGGCGGAGGTTCTGGATGTGCCGATCGGAACGGTGATGAGCCGGCTGGCGGCGGCGCGGGCCAAACTCGCGGATGGCATGGGGCCGACGGATGGGGCGCGGCTCGGGGGTGGGCGACTGGGGAACGGACATGAGTGAACAGGACAATAGAAACATGCCCTTGGACGAACAGCTCACCGCCTTCATCGACGGCGAACTGGAAGCTGCCGAGCGTGACAGGATCGAAAGATTGATCGAAAGCGACGCCACGATAGCGGAACGCTTCAATCTCCTGTCGCGCAGCAATCTGCCCTTCCGCGAGGCATTCGAGCCGCTGCTCGCCGCTGCCCCGAGCGCCAGGCTGGACACGATGCTTGCCGCAATTCCCTCCACCGATGCGAATAAGAAGGCCGCGTCCGGCATCGGCCGCCGTGGCTTCCTGGGCGCGATTGCTGCCTGCCTCGTCGCGGGAATTGCCATCGATCGCGCCGCGATCGGCATCAGCCATCGCCTCTCCAAGCCGGACGAGGGCAGCGAATGGCGTGCCGTGGTCGCGCAATATCTTTCGCTCTATACGCCGGATACGCTGAGCGGACCCGCTGGCGACCGCGCGCAGCAGGTTGCGCAATTGAGCGAGGTCGGCTCGAAAGTGGGTCTCGCCCTGACGCCCGAAGCCGTTGCGATCCCGGGTATCGATTTCAAGCGCGCCATATTGCTGAATTACGACGACAAGCCTTTGGCGCAGATCGCCTATCTCGATCCCGAGAGCGGGCCGATGGCACTTTGCATCACTCCCTCGACCGCTGGCGTGTCCGCGCCCGACATGGAAAACCGTCGCGGCATGAATGTCGTCTATTGGTCGGACGCCGCACACGCCTTCATGCTGATCGGCCATTTGCCGATCGACCGGATGAAGGCGCTGGCGGACGACGTCCGGGGCAGGCTGACGGCTTGAGATCGGCCTTCGGCATGCCGTGTGAAGACGGATTCCATCCATCTAAAATCGCGTGATCTAAAAAGAATTTGGCGAAAACTGTTCCTGCTGGTATTCTCCGCCCAACGAAAATCAAATGAGCGCCTGCTGCATGCCTGTCGGCCTTGCGCGGCGCGGTGGAAAAGATACGTGAGTGACCCCGACAGCGGCAGAGCGCCGCAGGCAGACGGGGCGTCGGTAGCAGAGCGCAGGAAGGGTAAATCCTCCCGGCGCGCTAAGCGTAAGCGTGGCGGTAATGCCCGTCCGAACGCTTTGTCTGCGGAGGCCAACCAGACCGGCAAGTCCGGCCCGGTGGCGACACGCCCAGCAGATCAGGATGCCGGTTTTCCGGCCAAGAAGCGCAAGCGCAGACGCCGTTCTCGTGGCGGAGCGCAGGATGGTGCGCAGCATTCCTCCCAGACACAGCAGCCACAGGCCTCCGCCGCACCAGACCAGCGCGCCGCGGGCGAGCATGGTCATGCCTCGTCACACAAGAGCGGCAAGAACAGGCGCAAGCACCGCAGCAAGCGCGGGCTGCAGGGCCGGCCCTTGGCGCATGAGAAGACACCGCAGCTCGTCGCTCCCGCCGCCGTCATCGCCGCCGAGCGCGCGCCTGCTCACAACGATCATCGGCATCCGCCGCAGCAGCGCCGCGAAGGCCCGGCGCCGCATCAGCAAGCCGAGGCCGATTCTCGCCCCATGGATCTCTATGCGGCGCTCGATCTCGGCAC
>DASVPC010000144.1:0-18248 GCA_036383055.1 Rhizobium sp.
CGAGGTGCCGCCGGTGCAGGCGATGACGCCGGCCGGGATATGGCCCGCCGCAAGGTCGGCCTTGATCGCGGCGTCGAGTGCCACCGGATCCATCCCGTTCAGCGGTCCCTTGGTCGGGATGCGCACGAGGTTCGCCTCGCCGATGCCTGATATCCAGATCGCCCGATCGATGGAGGTATGCACCTGCTTAGTGGCATAGACGCGCACGGCCTTGTGCGACGAAAGACCCTCACTGTTGCCCTTCCAGTCGAGCGCCTTTTCGCGCATCACCAGCACGGCGGCGAGCGTCGCCGTCGAGGCGGAATCCTGTATGACGCCGGTAAAACTATTCGGAAGGCCAAGCGCCTGCCGCAGCCAGTCGACCACCTTGGTTTCGAGTTCGGTGGCTGACGGCGAGGTTTGCCAGAGCATGCACTGGGCGGCAATGGCGCTGACCAGATATTCGGCGACAACCGAGACCGGGGCCGCATTGGCGGGGAAATAGGCGAAGAAGCGCGGATGCTGCCAGTGGGTCATACCGGGCACGAGGATATCCTCGAAATCCTTGAAGATATCCTCCATGGCTTCGCCGGATTCCGGTGGGGTATCAGCGATATGCGCGGCGATTTCGCCGGGCGACGTCTGTGCCCTGACCGGCCGGTCGCGGAGCGATGCGCGATAATCCGCACCCCAATTCGCGGCCTTTTCGGACCAGCGCCGAAACTCCTCCCAGTCCATGACGGCCTCCCCCTCGCCTCGAAGCGAGGCGGACCTTAGACCGGTTTTGGGAGATGGTCGAGTATCAGAAAGGCCCAACAGCTGGCCACTGCCGAGATCTGCTCTCCTTAAAATAACGCAATATTGAAGCAGACTGTCTACCTGGCAGAGCCGGATACGATTATGTAAGAAAACCTGTCCTTCAAATTCCAGTTATTGGAGCGCCGCATGCCCACCTCCGTTTCCTCCGTGAAAACCGACCATGCCAGCCGCTATCTGCAGCAGCTCTGCAAGCATTGGAGCCACAAATTCACCATTGAATTCAACGAGACCGCCGGCACGGTGCCCTTCAACCCAGAAACCTCGCTTGAATTGGCGGCGGGCGCCTCCACGCTGCTCATGACCCTGCATGTCGAGAATCCGCAGGACCTCGACCGCATGCAGAACGTCGTCGCCGATCATCTGAAGCGCTTCGCCTTCCGCGAGGAGCTCGACGTGGTCTGGACTGTGGATGCGAGCAAGGTATAGATTTCACGCGTATCCTCAGGGCTTGTCGTCGATCCTCCCCCACAGCTCCGCGACAGCCTCCTTCAGATGAAAGACCCCTCATGACATCCAGCAACAACCGCGAATCGCAATATCCGATCGACAAGCTCTTCCTCGACCGTTGGTCGCCGCGCGCCTATTCCAACGAAACCATGCCGGAAGCCGACCTGCTGACGATCCTGGAAGCCGCCCATTGGGCACCGTCCGCCTCGAATTTGCAGCCCTGGCGCTTCGTCTATGCGCTGCGTGGCTCGGAAAACTGGGACAAGTTTCAGAGCCTGCTGATCGAATTCAACCAGGGTTGGGCCAAGTCGGCTGCCGCCCTGCTTTTCGTCGTCTCGCGCACGCATGGCGGTGAACTTGGTTCGGCCGAACAGAAGCCCAACTACAGCCACACCTTCGACGCCGGCACGGCCTGGGGTTTCCTGGCGATCCAGGCGCATCTGGCCGGCTATGAAGCTCACGGCATGGGCGGCTTCCACGTCGAAAAATCCTATGAGGTTCTCGGCATTCCCGAAGGCTTCCGCGTCGAAGCCGCCGTGGCGATCGGCAAGATCGGCGACAAGAACCAGCTTCCGGAAAAGCTTCGGGAACGCGAAACCCCGAACGACCGCAAGCCGCTTTCCGAAGTGGCCTTCAACGGCACTTTCGTCGCCAAGTAATTGATCTTAAAACAAAAAGGCCCGCCTGATTCTCAGGCGGGCCTTTTTCGTTCGCCGGTATTCCGACGATCAGATGTCGAGGTTTGCGACGTTCAGCGCATTGTCCTGGATAAATTCGCGCCGCGGCTCGACCTCGTCGCCCATGAGCCGGGCAAACAGGCCATCGGCATCGGTCGCGTCAGGAATCTTGACCTGCAGCAGCGAGCGCGCGTTCGGATCCAGCGTCGTTTCCCAAAGCTGTTCGGCATTCATCTCGCCGAGACCCTTGTAGCGCTGCATGGTCAGGCCCTTGCGGCCGGCGGCAAAGACGGTTTCCAGCAACATGCCCGGACCGGAAATCTCGGTCTCGCCATCCCGGCGCGCGAGCTTCGGCGGCTGGTCGTAGACGTCTTTCAGGCGCGAGCCGACCTGATCGATCAGACGCGCATCCTGCGAACCGATCAGCGCCATGTCGAGAACGACGACTTCTTTGACGCCACGCACCATGCGCTCGAAACGCAGGCCG
Organism: Rhizobium sp.; assembly: GCA_036383055.1. Taxonomy (GTDB): domain Bacteria; phylum Pseudomonadota; class Alphaproteobacteria; order Rhizobiales; family Rhizobiaceae; genus Rhizobium. The sequence continues at coordinate 2,410 of DASVPC010000144.1, forward strand.
CCTTCGCCGGTCACGGCACCAGTCCAGCCACGTTCGGTTTCCTCGGCAATGATATCGAGCCTTCTCGCGACATCGTTCACCAGGCCTTCGGCACGCGCCGGGTCGCTGACGAGTTCAGCGTTCAGAGCGCCGGCAATCGCCGCCTGTTCGACGACAGCGCGATTGTAGCGCGAATGCAGATTGCCGAGCAGCGTGCGCAGGCGCAGGGCATCAAAGATGAGTTCGCGCAGATCCTCGCCGGCGCGGACTTCACCGGTGCCGAGCTTCAGGCTGGCATCGTCGAGGCCCTGGCCGATCAGATATTCCTCGAACGCTTTCTCATCCTTCACATACTGCACCGACTTGCCGCGCGTCACCTTATAGAGCGGCGGCTGGGCGATGTAGAGATGGCCGCGCTCGATAAGATCGGGCATCTGGCGGAAGAAGAAGGTGAGCAGCAGCGTGCGAATATGAGCACCGTCGACGTCGGCATCCGTCATGATGATGATCTTGTGATAGCGCAGCTTGTCGGCGTTGAATTCGTCCTTGCCGATGCCGGTGCCGAGTGCGGTGATCAGCGTGCCGATTTCCTGGCTCGACAGCATCTTGTCGAAACGGGCGCGCTCGACGTTGAGGATCTTGCCGCGCAGCGGCAGGATCGCCTGATTTTCGCGCGAACGGCCCTGCTTGGCCGAACCGCCCGCCGAGTCACCTTCGACGAGGAAGACTTCGGACTTGGCCGGATCGCGTTCGGAACAATCGGCGAGCTTGCCGGGCAACGAGGCGATATCGAGGGCGCCCTTGCGCCGGGTCAGTTCACGCGCCTTGCGGGCAGCTTCGCGGGCGGCGGCGGCTTCGACAACCTTGCCGACCAGCACCTTGGCATCGGCCGGATGTTCTTCGAGCCAAGTGCCCAGCGCTTCGTTGACGAGGCTTTCGACCACCGGACGAACTTCGGAGGAAACCAGCTTGTCCTTGGTCTGCGAGGAGAATTTCGGGTCCGGCACCTTCACCGACAGCACCGCCGTCAGACCTTCGCGGCAATCGTCGCCGGTCAGCGTCACCTTTTCCCTTTTGGTGATACCCGACGATTCACCGTAGGAAGTGATCTGACGGGTCAGAGCGCCACGGAAACCGGCCATATGCGTGCCGCCGTCGCGCTGCGGGATGTTGTTGGTGAAGCAGAGCACATTTTCGTGGTAACTCTCGTTCCACCACATGGCCACTTCGACGGTGATGCCGTCCTTTTCGCTGCGGATGGACACAGGCTTGTCAACCAGCGGCTTCTTGGCGCGGTCGAGATATTTGACGAAAGCCTCAAGACCACCATCGTAGAGCATCTCTTCCTGCCTGATGTCGGAATGACGCTTGTCGGTAAGCAGGATGCGGACGCCGGAATTCAGGAACGCGAGCTCGCGCAGGCGATGCTCCAGCGTGCTATAGTCGAACTCCGTCATGGTGAAAGTTTCCGAGCTTGGCATGAAGCTGACTTCGGTGCCGGTCTCGGTGCCGGCATCGCCCGTCACCTTCAACGGTGCATCGGCGACGCCGTGCGTAAAGCTCATCTCATTGATCTTGCCCTGACGGCGGATCTTCAGCTTCAGCCAGACGGACAGAGCGTTGACGACGGAGACGCCGACACCATGCAGACCGCCGGAGACCTTGTAGGAATTCTGGTCGAACTTACCGCCGGCATGGAGCTGAGTCATGATGACTTCGGCCGCCGAGATGCCTTCGCCGGTGTGGATATCCGTCGGGATGCCGCGACCGTTGTCGGTGACCGTCACCGAGCCATCGGGATTGAGCGTCACCGTGACGAGATCGGCATAGCCGCCAAGCGCCTCATCGATGGCATTGTCGACGACTTCGTAAACCATGTGATGCAGGCCGGAACCGTCATCCGTATCGCCGATGTACATGCCGGGACGCTTGCGCACGGCATCAAGACCCTTCAGAACCTTGATGCTGTCTGCGCCATACTCGGCATTGCCGTCGTTTTCGGTTACGGATATGTCGGTCATTTATTGAAGTCTTTCCAGTGTTTTAGAGAACACCGCCGATTGCTACCGAATCAGCAGTTTTTCTTTCCCTGAATATAGGATGTTTCGTCCCCAACTTCCAAACGGAAGGCCCCTCTATGGGGTATAAAACAGGGGATTAAGGCGGTTTTCAGCCCCTTTTTCCGGCATTTTCCAGGACCATTGACAGTTCCCCGATCGTGACCGCGTCGAGATTGCGAATTCGGGCCGCCAGGCGGTTGACAAAGGCCGTATATTCCGGCGCCAAACCCGAGGTATCGACCACGATGCGCGGGTCGGAGAAGCGCGCCAGAAGGAACAATTCCTCGGCCTCGTCCCAGATGATGTTGAAATATCCGGCGATGCGCTGCAGCAGATCAAAGGTCGGCGTGCCGCGCTTTCCATGCTCCAGGGCGGACAAATAGGCCGGCGTCACATTCAGTGCCGCCGCCATTTCCTTCTGGGAAACACCCTTGCGCGCCCTGAGCTTTCTGACCGCTTCGCCGAAAGGGGTCACGGCCTGTCCCCCTTCGGCCGCGACAGGCGGATATAAAGTGCGCCGTCGCCGCCATGGTGCTGCGCCGCCGTCTCGTAGGATGAAATCAGGAAGCGGAACTCCGGCTTGGAGAACCACAGCGGCACGGCACGCTTCAACGCGCCGTCGCTGCCCATGGAGCTGCCCTTACCGGTGATGACGAGCACATGGCGAAGACCGCGCTCATGCGCCCGGAACAGGAAATCCAGAAGCATCACATGCGCTTCGCTCTGGATCAGCCCGTGCAGATCGATCCGCGCCTCCAGCGCCAGCCGGCCCTTGGCGATCTTGCGCTTGACCGGGCGTTCGAGCGGATGATGCGTGCCGGAGGGCTGTTTTGCCGGCGCCGGCGAAATTTGCGGATCGGCGGGTGCAGGAGCAGCCTTCGCCTTTTCGACGCGCGCGGTCTCTTCCGCTCTTGCCTCCGCCGCCAGAATGTCGTCGAAAGCTTCCATGTCGGCATGCCGCCCTGGCATCGGCCGGGTGCTTTTCGCCACCTTGCCCCAGAGGACACGTTCATCCGTGCTGAGCTTGCGTTCCTTGCTTTTGCCTTCTGGGCTTCTGCGTTCTGGGGCCATCAGCCAAACCTCTGAGCTGCCGCCTTTGGAACCAGTATATAAAAATCCGCGTCGTTGCGCACGGTGCCGGCAAGCTCCCCGGCATCGTAACCGGAACCGGTGAAGATATCACCGCGCGCTGGACCGACGATCGCCGAACCGGTGTCGAGCGCCAGCATCAGCCGTCCGAAGGGCTGGCCAGCATCGAGATGGGTCAGGCTTTCCGACTGGATGAAGAAGGGAAAACCGAAGGTATGGATCAGCCGGTCGACCGCTAGCGAGCGGCCGGCAACCAGCGGCACCTTCGCCGCCGCAATCGGCCCGAGCGCGAGATCGCTGACATCGGCCTCGCGGAAAAAGATATAGGACCGGTTATGCCAGAGCACCTCGTCGACCTCTTGCGGATGGGCATAGAGCCAATCGCGGATCGTCTGCATCGAGATTGTGGCGCGGTCGAGCAGGCTGCGCTCGATGAGCAGGCGGCCGACGGCCGAGAAAGGGTGGCCGGCCTTGGCGGCATAGGTGATGCGGCCCATGCGCCCATCGGGATAGCGCAGCCTTGCAGCGCCTTGCACATGCACGAAGAAGACATCAACCCTGGACTTCGCCCAGGCGATTTCCAGGCCCCTGCCCTCCAGATAGCCGCGATCGATCTCGCCGCGGTCGGGATAGGCGGAGATGACCCCATCCTTCAGCCTGCCGAACACATAGGACGGATCGAGCCCGGCGGGCCTGTTGGCGTCGTCGAGATCGATCAGATCGTCCGGCCGGCGATAGAAGGGATAGCGATAGGTTTCGTCGGGCGTTGCGGAAACGGCAATCTCCGGCTCGAAAAAGGCGGTGACGAAACCCCGGCCGCCATCGCCGCGGCGAATGAAAAAGGGCCGGCAGCGCTCCTCGAAGAAGGCGCGGGCCTCGGCTGCGTTGCGGGGCTCGTAACCTTCGGCGTCGTCAAGCAAGGTCAAAAGATCATCGGCGGTCAGGCCGGCGGCACCGGTGCGATAGGGTTTTACGTCGTGGACATGGGTCCGACAGTCCCGCATGGCACGAAAAAGGCTGGAGGGATCATCATCCCCCCAGCCCTTCAGATCGGCGAAGGTTGCCGGCTCCAGCCTGAAATCCTTCGATGCGGTCGTCATTGTTCGGATTCGGTCGCCACGAGTTTCCAGTTGGGATCGCGCGAGCGGCTGTCGCGGGCAAAGGTCCAGACATCGCTGATTTCGGCCACGGTCTCGGCATCGCCATCGATCAGCGTGCCGGCCTTGTCATAGGTTGCCGAGATCATCTGGCTGACGATACGCATCGTCACGAGCGCTTCCGTGTCCTTCATCTCGGCGCTGACGATATCGGCCTTGTCGATGCCGACGAAGGTGGACTTCACTTTTTCGCCCTTGGTCTCGCGATCGGTGATGGCGGCATCGAAGCCTTCATAGACCTCGCGTGACAGCAGGCCCTTCAGCGCGTTGCGGTCGCCATCGGCAAAAGCCATGACGATCATCTCGTAAGCCATACGAGCGCCGTTGACGAATTCCTTGGGGTTGAAGCTCGGATCCGCCTTGTTCAATTCGCGCAGCGAATCATTGAGCGGCGTGCCGGCTGCCGTGAAGGCATCGATGGCGGCGAAGCGGTCCTCATCCTCGGTCGCATCGCGGCGCGGCAAAGTCACCACCTTGCCGGCGTCCGGCGCGGTTGGGCCGGTGGCCTGATCGGGCGAACCATAGAGATCGCGCGGCGGCTTCTCATTCCCCGTGCGGCGGCCAAGGACGCTGCGCAGCTGAAAGAAAATCAGCACCGCCGCCACCAGGAAAAAGATCGTCACAAAGTCGTTTGCACCCATCTCGTGTCGGAACCACCATTAAAATTAAGAGTTTCATTCCCCATATAGTCTGCATCCATCTATCATTCAAATAGCGGACCGGTATCTTTATTACATGCAATGGACTAACGCTTTAGCATGATCCCCTAAAGTGTGACGCGGTTTTCGAGCCAAATCATGCTAAGTCAGAGATACGCCCGCTTCCAGGACACCGTAACATGCGCCTATCCCTTGTACCTATCTTCGTCTTCCTGATGCCGCTTGCCGAAATCGCCGGATTCATCGTCGTCGGCAAAATGCTCGGGGTGTGGGCGACATTGGCGCTGGTCATCCTGAGTGCCGTTCTCGGCGCAGCCCTTCTCAGAATCCAGGGTATTGGCATTCTGCAGCGCATTTCGGCCGAAAGCCGCAATGGCGGCGATCCGGGCCGCGAAATGGTGCATGGCGCCATGATCGTCGTTGCCGCCTTTCTGTTGATGCTCCCCGGCTTCCTTTCCGACATTATCGGCCTGTTGCTCTTCATTCCAGCCGTGCGTGAGCTTGCCTGGAAGGTCCTTCGCAAGCGCATCGTCGTTCTCGGCAGCACGCGCCCCTTCAGACGCGGGCCTGGACAAGGTCCAAGCTCGAATGCAGGACCCGGCCCTCAGCCGCGGCCGTCCGGACCCGGACGGGTCGTCGATCTCGACGAGACCGATTTCCATCGCGAGCCCGATCGCAACTCGCCCTGGTCGGACCCCAAACGCCTTGAAGAGTAGGCCGGAGGGGCTGGGAGCGCCCAGGAGTCGAGGGTTGTAAGCCCTTATTCGAAATGCTAGATGGCGACACCTATTGACGTCAGAGGAAACCCCATGGCCAACGAAAACAGCAACGGCGCAGCCAGCCCGAGCCTTACAATCCTTGCTCAATACACCAAGGATCTTTCCTTCGAAAATCCAGGTGCGCCGCGCTCGCTGCAGGCCCGGGAAAACGCTCCCGATATCAACATCAATGTCAACGTCAACGCCAATCCGCTGTCGGATTCCGATTTCGACGTGGTGCTGACGCTGAGCGCCGAAGCCAAGGATGGCGAGCGCGTCCTCTTCCACACCGAACTGGTCTATGGCGGCGTCTTCCGCGTCACCGGCTTCCCGCAGGAACATATGCTGCCGCTGCTCTTCATCGAGTGCCCGCGCCTGCTGTTCCCCTTCGCCCGCCAGATCATCGCCGACATCACACGCAATGGCGGCTTCCCGCCGCTGATGATCGACCCGATCGATTTCGCGCAGATGTTCACGCAGCGCATGGCCGAAGAACAGGCCCGCGCCCAGGTGTCGTCGGTCCCGAACTAAGCCTTCGGTCAATTCCGTCGATGGAAATGAAAATGCCCGGATCAGCGTCCGGGCATTTTTCGTTTGGAAGGCATGACTTGCCATTCCAGCGAAATTTGCTAGACGGGAATTCCGGCTCCATCCAAAGGGAAAAACTATGCCGGATCTCTCCACACTCGCACTTTTTGCCGCCGCCGCCGTGGTTCTCACCGCCACACCCGGCCCCGATATGCTGCTTATCGCGTCCCGCAGCGTAAGCCAGGGGCGTGCCGCTGGGTTCCTCACCTATGCGGGCATTGCGCTTGGCACGTACTGTCATGCTCTGGCCGCAGCGCTCGGCCTCTCGCAGCTCTTCATGACCGTGCCGGTCGCCTATCAGATCGTGCGTTGGGCCGGCTGCGCCTATCTTCTTTATTTGGCATACAAGACGATCCGTTCGGAAGGGTCGAGCTTTTCTCCGACATCGGCGCTGAAGCGCCTTTCGAACAAGCAGATTTTCGCTGAAGGCCTTGCGACCAATCTTCTGAATCCGAAAATGGTGCTCTTCGTCCTTGCCCTGTTTCCGCAATTCGTCAGCCCCGGAGGCGGGTCGATGATCGGGCAGATGCTTCTGCTCGCCACCATATTGAACGGGATCGGCTTCTTTGTGAACGGCTCTGTGATCCTGGTCGGCAGCCATATCCGTGCCCGCTTCGCCGGATTTTCCCGGTTCCCGAAACTGCCGCAATATCTTCTCGCAACCGTGTTTGCGGGGCTGGCCTGCCGGCTTGCCCTTGGAACCAGGGCCTAATCCTCTTTTGGGTGCTGGAGATATGTCCTCAGTTCGAGGCGCGGTATTTCGACCAGATGCCCTTTTCGCCGAGCTTGGCGACCAGGGCGGCGTGAGCGGCTTCTTCAGTCTCGCTCACCCTTTCCGGCAAGGGCCGGGGCCGCACCGGAATATCCGCGACGACCTCTTCCACGTCATCATTCTGGCGGGAGCGCGCGGACTGGCCGCTACTGCTACCAAGCCCGAGCGCCGTCTGCCGGCCGCCGATCATTTCGATATAGACTTCGGCCAGCAGTTCGGAGTCGAGAAGCGCGCCGTGGCGGGTGCGGTGTGAATTGTCGATGCCGTAGCGACGGCAGAGCGCATCCAGCGAGTTTGGCCCCATCGGATGCTTGCGCCGCGCCATGGCCAGCGTATCGATCACCATGTCGGGCAGGATCGGCGGCCGGCCGAGCCGGTTAAATTCGGCATTGACGAAGCCCATGTCGAAGGTGGCGTTGTGGGCGATCCACTTGGCGCCTTCGAAAAAGGCGAGGATCTCGTCGGCGACATCGGCAAAGGGCGGCTTGTCCTTCAGGGACTCGTCGGTAATGCCGTGCACGGCGAGCGCATCCGGATGAACCTTGCGGTCGCCGGGATTGATAAAGAGATGCAGGGTCTTGCCGGTCGGAAAGTGATTGAAGAGCTCGATGCCGCCGATTTCGATGATGCGGTCCGCCTTGTTGTCGAGCCCGGTGGTTTCCGTATCGAAGATGATTTCGCGCATGTCAGGGCTCTCCGCCTGTGGGTCCGTCGTTCATCGGTTGGCGCCGGAGGTCCGCAATGATGTCTCTTATCTGCTCCCGCGTCGTGTCGATGCTGTGGCTGGTATCGATGATATAATCGGCCCGAGCCCGCTTTTCCGCATCCGGCGTCTGGCGGGAGAGAATCATATTGAATTTTTCCTCCGTCATGCCCGGCCGGGCAAGCACTCTTTCCCTCTGAACCTGTGGATCGCAGCTGACGACGACGACCCTGTCGACCCTTTTATCCGCGCCGGTCTCGAACAGCAGTGGAATATCCAGCACGACGATAGCAGCGCCGGCGGCGCGCTGCTGATTTAGAAATATCCGCTCGCGCTGCCGCACCAGCGGATGGACGATGGCCTCCAGGCGCTTGAAACCGGAGGGATCGAGCCCCAGTTGCCGGCCAAGCTCCTGCCGGTCTACGATTCCGCTCTTCGTCGTTCCCGGAAAAGCCGCTTCGATCAGCGGGATGGCTTCACCGCCATAGAGATCATGCACCACCGCATCGGCATCGTTGACGGGAATGCCGGCCTCGGCGAACAGCTTGCCCGAGGTCGATTTTCCCATGCCGATCGAACCGGTGAGGCCAACACGTATCATCGGTGCTTATCCATATCGGCGATAATCAGCGCCCGCAGCGCCTCGTCGACCACGGGGCGCTTGCCGAACCATGTTTCGAAACCCGGCACCGCCTGATGCAGCAGCATGCCGAGACCATCGACAATGGCAAAGCCCTGTTCCTCGGCCTGAGCCAGCAACGGGGTTTTCAACGGCACATAGACAATGTCGGTGACGACGGCGTTTTCAGCGAGCGGCGAGAAATCGATTGTCGGCGCAACTTCGTTTTCCATCCCGAGCGAGGTGGTGTTGACGAAGAGGCCGGCGCCTTGCATCACCTCGCCCAGCGCCGCCATGGGATGAGCATGAACACGCTCGCCAAAACGATCGGACAATTCTTGTGCCCGCTCGACGGTGCGGTTGACGACATGGATTTCGTTGACGCCACGGTCACGCACCGCCTGTATGACGGCACGGCTGGCACCGCCTGCACCGAGGATCACCGCCCGATCGGTGCGGTCCCAGCCCGGATGACGCTCGTCGAGATTGGCGGTGAAACCGCGGCCGTCGGTGTTGGTCGCATACAGCAGACCGTCCTGAAGCCAGAGCGTGTTCGACGCGCCGAGTTCCTCGGACAATTCATCCGGCCGATCCGCCAGCTTGAAGGCGATCTCCTTGTGCGGGATCGTTACATTGCCGCCGACGAAGCCGCTGGAGCGATCTTTCAACGCTGCGATAAAGGCAGAAAAGTCATCAGGCCTTACTTCGACAGTGCGATAGCTGCCCGCAAGATCGAGTGTGCGCAGCCAATGACCATGGATCAATGGGGAGCGTGAGTGCTTGACAGGATAGCCGGTGACGAAGGCATTCGGCCCATGTGTTTCACGTGAATCACCCATCGATGGCCCCCAATTCGCGAAGTTTTTGCAGGAGCGGCAGCATCGGCAAGCCGAGAATGGTGAAATAATCGCCGTCGATTTTAGAGAAGAGTTGGATCCCCTCGCCCTCGAGCTGATAGGCGCCGACGCTCGACAGGGCCTTGTCGCCGACGCGGATCAGATGACGATGAATGAAATCAACCGAGAGATCGCGCATCGTCAGTTCGGCATGGGACACATGTTCCCAGATGATATCGCCGTTCAGCGCCAGCGCGATGCCGCTGTTCAAACGGTGGGTCTTGCCGGACAGGTTCTGCAGATGACCCTCCGCCTCCGCCATCGTCTTCGGCTTGTGGAAGACCTGGCTGCTCAGCGACATGGTCTGATCCGAACCGATGACGAGCGATCCCGGAAAACGGTCACTCACCTCTTTCGCCTTGGCTTTGGCCAGCACCAGCGCCACGGCGTCGGGTCCAGCGCCGTCCCGCTCCAGCGGCGCTTCGATTGCACGCTCGTCGATATCCGCCGCGACCGCCTGAAAATGCAGGCCGGCATTTTCCATAAGCATCCGCCGGAACGGGCTGGAAGAGGCGAGGATGAGCGGCGTTGTCATGATCGGACGAACCTTGGAAACAGAATGCTATGCAGCGCTTAGCGCAGCTTCGGGCGCAGGGCAACAATGGCGGCTGCCGTCTCTTCGATCGAGCGGCGGGTGACATCGATGATCGGCCAATTATGCCGGGCGCAGAGCGACCGGGCATATTTCAGCTCCTCGGAGATCGTGGCACGATCGGTATAGCCACCGCGATCAAAACCGGTGGTCGCCCCGAGGATGCGGTTTTCGCGCACTTGCGATATCCGGTCGGTGGTCGCCACCAGACCGACGATCAGCGGCTTGGCGGCCTGGATCAGGCTCTCAGGCAAAGGCACGCCGGCGATGATCGGGATATTGGCGGTCTTGATGCCCCTGTTCGCCAGGTAAATGCTGGTCGGTGTCTTCGACGTCCGGCTGATGCCGATGATGACGACATCGGCATCATTATAATCATCCGGCATCTGCCCATCATCGTGATCCATGGTGAAATTCAGGGCTTCGATGCGGGCGAAATAATCGGCGTTCATCACATGCTGGGCGCCGACGCGGCGGCGAGAGGCCGTGCCGAGATAGGTCTGGAAGACGTTCATCACCGGTTCGAGCACATTGACGCAAGGTACGCCCATCTCCCGGCAACGTTCGTCGATGAAGTCGGCAAGCTCGCGATCGACGATCGTATAGAGGACGATGCCAGGACTATGGTCGATCGCTTCGAGAACCGGCAGGAGCTGCTTGCGATTTCGAATCAGTGGGTAGACGTGCTCAATCGGCTGGCTGGCATGGAATTGCACGGATGCAGCGCGTCCAGCGGAGATCAGAGTCTCGCCGGTTGAGTCAGAAATCAGATGAAGATGAAAGAAGCTTGTCCGGTTTTCCACGCTACTTTCCATCACCTGTTGATATCTTGGGAGAGAAGAGAGGTACGGGAACCGCCCCGTCGGGGGCAAGTGGAAAACCTCCGACTTTTCCACATTCCGGTTTTTCGGGAAGGCTCTCACGGGGGCTTGTGGGTAATGTGGATAAGCTATTTTTGGCGGCCAGTCTCCCCAGTTTATCCCCAGACTGGGTCGAAATGGAATCAGCGCCAAGCACTTAGAAAGATTGATCTAACGTTTTTCTTTTCCACATATCCCAGTGAAATGCCGATCTTTTTGCAAAGCCGTGGACGGGTGCGCGACAAATTGGATCAGCCGTGGATGGATTTTAATCCTTGATAGTCACAGACTCTAAGAAATAGAAACTTAAGATATATCTTTGTTTTTATATGGGATGATGACTGTGAATAGTGCGAGCCGGAAGATCTTAAGGGTACTCAGCGGGGAAACGCTGACCCCTCCCCCCATCTGGCTGATGCGCCAGGCGGGACGCTATCTACCGGAATATCGCGAGACGAGGGCAAAGGCCGGGAGCTTTCTCGATCTCTGTTACAGCCCGGAACATGCGGTCGAAGTGACGCTGCAGCCGATCCGGCGTTATGGCTTCGATGCAGCCATTATGTTTTCCGATATCCTGGTGATCCCCGACGCGTTGAACCGTAATGTCCGTTATACCGAGGGGCATGGCCCTGAAATGGATCCGATCGACGATGCGGGTATTTTCCTGCTGAAGGCGGATGGCGTGCTTGAACATCTCGCTCCGGTCATAGAGACCGTACGGCGGCTGCGCGCAGAACTGCCCGACGAGACGACGCTTCTCGGTTTCTGCGGAGCACCCTGGACGGTGGCGACCTACATGATTGCCGGCCACGGCACGCCGGACCAGGCCCCCGCCCGGCTTTTCGCCTATCGGTATCCGAAGGCGTTTGAACATCTGCTAATGCTGCTCGCCGATATCTCCGCCGCCTATCTCGTGGCGCAGATCGATGCCGGCGTCGATGCGGTGCAGATTTTCGATTCCTGGGCGGGTGTGCTTGGCGAAAAGGAATTCGAGGCTTTTGCCGTCAAGCCGGTGGCAAGGATCATCGCTTCGGTGAAGGCGCAGCGGCCGAGGGCGCGGATCATCGCTTTCGCTAAGGGAGCGGGATATCAGCTGAAGACCTATCGGCAGAAGACGGGCGCCGATGCGATCGGGCTCGACTGGTCGGTGCCGCTCGCCTTTGCCAAAGAGTTGCAACAGGAAGGACCGGTACAGGGCAATCTCGATCCGATGCGCGTCGTTGCCGGCGGTAAGGCGTTGGAGGATGGGATCGACGAAATTTTGCAGCAATTGGGCCAAGGCCCGCTGATCTTCAATCTCGGCCACGGCATCACGCCGCAGGCTGATCCCGCCAATGTCACGGCGCTGGTGGAGCGCGTGCGTGGATGGAAGGGCTGAGGCCATGAGCGAGGAAGCGACGGAGAAGCAGACGGATGCGACCGCGGGCGCTCGCGCCAGCCGGCGGTCCTATTTCATGATCCTGCTGTTCGTGGCGCTGGCGATCGGCCTGTTTGCCTGGCATCCCGCCGATCTCTACCTCTGGGTCAAGGCGCTGCATATCATTTCGGTGATCTCCTGGATGGCGGGGCTGCTGTATCTGCCAAGGCTGTTCGTCTATCACACCGATGCGGAGCCGGGATCTCAGCAATCCGAGACCTTCAAGGTGATGGAGCGTCGGCTTTTGAAGGGGATCATGACGCCGGCGATGATGCTGACCTGGATCTTCGGGCTCTATCTCGCCTGGTCGGTCTATGATTTTCATGGCGGATGGCTGCATGCCAAGATCGGGCTTGTGGTGCTGCTGACGGGCGTTCACATGTATCTCAGCCGCGCGGTGCGAGCCTTTGCCCGCGATGACAACCGTCATTCGGCCCGCCACTGGAGACTTGTCAACGAAGGTCCGACCCTGTTGATGATCGTGATCGTCATCCTAGCGGTGGTGAAGCCCTTCGCGTAAAATCGGCGAAATCGGGCGCCAAAGTAAATTTTCGTCATTTCGCCGGCCCCCCTTGCGGGGCGCCAACTGAATCGCTATTTTCCCGCCATCTCTTCTTCGTGGCATGTATCAGTTCTATCGCCCGCGAGTTCCCCCATCGCGGCTCTGAATACGACCAACATTGCCTTTTCCCTTCTAAAATAGAGTAATTCCCTTCATGGCTGAAATGAAGCTTCAAGAACTTAAGAACAAATCCCCGACCGAACTCCTGGCTTTTGCTGAATCGCTCGAGGTCGAAAACGCCAGCACGATGCGCAAACAGGAACTGATGTTTGCGATCCTGAAGGAGCTCGCCAGCCAGGATGTTGAAATTATCGGGGAAGGCGTTGTCGAGGTTCTGCAAGACGGTTTCGGTTTTCTGCGTTCCGCCAATGCCAATTATTTGCCGGGTCCGGACGATATCTACATCTCGCCGTCGCAGATCCGCCGCTTCTCGCTGAAGACCGGCGATACTGTTGAAGGACCGATCCGTGGACCGAAAGAAGGCGAACGCTATTTCGCGCTGCTGAAGGTCAACACCATCAATTTCGACGATCCGGAAAAGATCCGTCACAAGGTCCATTTCGACAATCTGACGCCGCTCTATCCGAACGAGCGTTTCCGTATGGAGCTTGATGTTCCCACCAACAAGGATCTGTCGTCTCGCGTCATCGACCTGGTGGCGCCGCTCGGCAAGGGCCAGCGCGGATTGATCGTGGCGCCGCCACGCACGGGTAAGACCGTCCTCTTGCAGAACATCGCCCATTCGATCACTGCCAACCATCCGGATTGCTATCTGATCGTTCTGCTGATCGACGAGCGCCCCGAGGAAGTGACCGACATGCAGCGCTCCGTTCGCGGCGAAGTCGTCTCCTCTACCTTCGACGAACCGGCCGTGCGCCACGTTCAGGTCGCCGAGATGGTCATCGAAAAGGCCAAGCGCCTTGTCGAACACGGCCGCGACGTTGTCATCCTGCTCGATTCGATCACGCGCCTTGGCCGTGCCTACAACACCGTCGTTCCCTCCTCTGGTAAGGTCCTGACGGGCGGTGTCGACGCCAACGCATTGCAGCGGCCGAAGCGCTTCTTTGGTGCTGCGCGTAACATCGAAGAAGGCGGTTCGCTGACGATCATCGCCACCGCGCTCATCGATACCGGCAGCCGTATGGACGAAGTGATCTTCGAAGAATTCAAGGGCACCGGTAACTCGGAAATCGTCCTTGACCGCAAGGTTGCCGACAAGCGCATCTTCCCGGCCATGGATATCCTCAAGTCCGGTACGCGTAAGGAAGACTTGCTGGTGCCGCGCCAGGATTTGCAGAAGATCTTCGTTCTGCGCCGTATCCTCGCGCCGATGGGCACGACCGACGCGATCGAATTCCTGATCGACAAGCTGAAGCAGACGAAGAACAATCCGGATTTTTTCGACTCGATGAATACCTGATCCTTAACCGGATTGACCGTCGCTCATGGGTGGCGGATTGTAAGACAATACGGATCGGGTCGCATTTTGCGGCCCGATTGCGTTTATAGTCTTCGGAATATGTATTGAGATCGAGATGGTGTTGGCAGTTTTGCCTGCGCAACGGAGCCTTCGATTGCGGGATATTCTTCGTCTTCGTGATCCATATATCGTGGAACATCAAATGGCTTTGAACTAGTCCGATAGAAGCTTCTGTAAATTGAAAGAGAGTTGGTAATCGGCCCGTTTCTGATAGAGGCGAGAATCGATTCGGATGCGGATCAATTGAATGAATACAATCGGCGATACGATATTTGCGCTTTCTAGCGGCTCTCTTCCGTCGGGTGTCGCGGTGGTGCGGGTTAGCGGCCCGGAGGCGCTGGCCGCTGTCGCCGCGCTGGCCGGCACTTTGCCGGTGCCGCGGCAGGCTGCTTTGAAAACGATTCGGACTCGTAACGGTTTAACGCTCGACCAGGGGCTGGTTCTGATCTTTCCGGCCCCGGCCTCGTTTACAGGCGAGGACTGCGGTGAAATCCAAGTTCATGGTGGCAAGGCCGTTGTTGCCGCACTTTTGGATGAGCTTGCCGGCTTCAGAGGATGCCGACTGGCGGAACACGGCGAATTCTCGCGCCGAGCGCTGGAAAACGGCAAGATGGATCTTGTCGAGGTTGAGGGCCTTGCCGATCTCATCACCGCTGAGACGGAAATGCAGCGCCGCCTGGCGGTAGAGCATGCCGCCGGTGGTCTCTCCAAGCTCTACGAGGGATGGGCTGATCGCTTGACACGAGCTCGCGCCCTGATCGAGGCGGAGTTGGATTTTGCCGATGAAGACGATGTTCCCGGCTCAGTATCTGATATGGTCTGGGACGATATGGCGAAGCTGCGCGCGGAATTGTCGACGCATCTCGCCGGCGCGAGTTTCGGCGAGATCGTGCGGGACGGCTTGAAAGTGGTTATCGCCGGTGCGCCCAATGCGGGAAAGTCCAGCCTGATGAATGCGCTGGCGCGCCGCGAGGTGGCGATCGTCACCGATATCGCCGGTACGACCCGCGATGTTCTGCATGTCGATCTCAATATAGAGGGTTATGCGGTCCGGCTCTATGATACCGCCGGACTGCGGGAAACCGAAGAAATCATCGAACGCGAAGGGATCAAACGTGCCTTGAGAACAGCGGCAGAAGCCGATGTCATCCTCTCGCTCGCGGAGATTGGCACTGAGGCGCAGACCGACTTTCCCGGTTTTTCCGGTCGGATTGTTCGTGTCGGCACCAAAGCGGATATTCATCCGCAGGGCGGAAATGAGTACGATCTCTGCATTTCCTCGAATAGCGGCTCAGGCCTGGTGAAACTGCATCAGTTATTGGTCGAAGATCTTCAAGAGCGCTCTGAATCTCTATCATTGGCGCTACCAAGCCGCTTAAGACATCGGACATTGTTGGCCGAGAGTCTGGAAGCTTTGACGCAGGCAGTCAGCGCCACCTCTGCAGGATTGGATATACGCGCGGAATATCTTCGCCAGTCTGGGCATAGTCTCGGCCGCATCACCGGGAGGGTCGATGTCGAGGATCTTCTCGATGTGATCTTCTCCGAATTCTGCATCGGCAAATGATTCACGTGAAACACGACCTATGAGATGGGCCGTTCAAAACGTTTCACGTGAAACCTTCTTGACTCCTGAAATTGGTGTGCC
>DASVPC010000145.1:0-25441 GCA_036383055.1 Rhizobium sp.
ATGGAGCGGCAGCCGGTGACCAGGAGGTCGCCGACCGTGTTGTAGCCCGCCTGCGAGATCGACAACTCTGCCCCCCTGAGCAGAGACGGGAAATCCTTGCGGAAACGAACGACATCGACGTTGCCGGGCGCATCCGCTGTCAAAGCGGCGAAGTCCTGTTCCGGCAGGTTCGGCCCGGTCACCAGCAACCAGCGGCGGTTGAGCGCGATCCGGCTTGCTGCTCCCAGGCAAGTGCGGATCAGGTCGCGCCCGACTGCGCCGCCGCCGGCGGAAACCACGATGTCGAAGACCTCGGTCGGCTCCGGCGGCAAAGGCGGCGCAACGATGCCGGTATAGGTGATCTTGTCGGAAATGGCGGCAGTCAGCGGAAACGTCTCCTCCAGCCGGACGAAGCTCGGATCGCCATGCACGAGCACGCCGTCGAAATGATCCCGCAACAGGCTCACGGTCTCCTCGTCACGTCCCGGCTTTTTCTGTTGCTGCAGGATATCGCGCACCGATGTGTAAAGCCTGGGCTTCGGATTGGTCGATGCAATGGCCTCAAGCAGCGGCAACAGCTCGAAGCGCATCTGGCGGCGGCCGAAAGGAAAGGCCTCGATGATGACGACATCGGGCGCGGCGTCGTGGAAAGCCTCCAGCAAGAGGTTGCGGCGCGCGGACAGAAACTCTTCGCCGACGGCATTGCCCGATTGATCTGCAAGGCCGGAAAAGCCGGCGCTGCTGGCGACAACAGGCGGGAGAACGACCGACCTGACATCCGGGTCGGGAAAACCGCTCACCGGCACGCCGCCGGTGACGACCGTCACCTGACAGCCATCCTTTGCCATGGCGCTGGCAATGCGGCTGGCGCGGGCGAGATGACCGATGCCGAGCAGGTGCTGAACATAAAAGAATACGCGTGGAGACGACGTACGGGGGGCTGTCATGCCGATTTCCGCCATTGTTCTTCTTTTGCCCACTGTTCCTCGAACAGCCGCGTCAATTGCCGAATGCTGGAATGATGGTCGAAATGCTCGCGCACACGCTTCTCGGCTGCGTCGCCAAGCCGGCGGCGTAGTGCCGGATCGCGAATCGCCTGTTCCAGTGCCGCTGCCAGCGCCTGTGGGTCTTCCGGCGGCACGACGAAGCCGTTCTCGCCATCGGTCAGCAGTTCCGGCACGCCGGAGATGTTGGTGGAGAGGCAAGGCAGGCGCTGGCTGGATGCCTCGACCAGTACGTTCGGCAGGCCGTCACGGTCGCCATCGGCAGCCACGCGGCAGGCAAGGGCGAAGAGATCCGCCTGACGATAATGCGCCAGGACATCCTCCTGCGCCAGCGCACCTTTCCAGGTGATGCGGTCGGCAATGCCAAGCGTATCGGCAAGGGCCTTCAGCTTCGCCAGCCCATCGCCGCCGCCAATATGGATAAAGCGCCAATGAAGGTCGGCGGGCAGCAGCGCCAGCGCCCTCAAAAGCACGTCATAGCCCTTCTTCTCGACCGCGCGGCCGACACTGAGGAGGACGGCGGGATCGGACGCCTGCGAGCCGTCGCGGCCGGAATGCTCGCCGGCGAAGGGGCCGAAGCGGGCGAGATCGAGGCCGTGATAGCTGAGATGCACATGATCGGGCACCGAGGCCAGATCGCGCATGTGCTCGTAGCCGCTGCGGGTGCAGGTCACCGCCCAGCGGGCACGCCCGAGCTTTTCCGACAGCTCCCAGTCCGGCGAGGTCCAGATATCCTTGGCATGCGCAGAACAGGTCCAGGGAATGCCGGTCATGATGCTGGTATAGGCCGTCACCGAGGCCGGCGTATGGATGAAATGCGCGTGCAGCCATTCGCCGTTGTCTGGCCATTCATGCGCCAGCACCAGCGCCTGGCCGAAACGACGAAAGCGGTTCGGCGTGATGTCCCGCTTGAGGTCGGCCCAGAACTGCTTCAGCAACGGCTTGAAGCCGGGCTTTTTAATGCCTGCGAAGAAAGCGCGCAGCACGCGCAGCGGCTCATCATGGAGATATTCCGGGAGGTAGACGACCGGCGCCTTGATCTCGTCATGCACGGGATGGCGCTTCTTGTCCGTCGGCCTGCGCATCGAAATCAACGTCAGATCGAAGCCGGCCTTCTCCAAGCCGAGCAGCTCCTGCGCGATGAAGGTCTCGGACAGGCGGGGATAGCCCTTAAGGACCACCAGGATCTTTTTGCGCATCGATGGGTTCCGATGCTTTATTCGGCGACGACCGACAGGGGAGGATATTGCTCGCGGTCGTCGAACCATTCGCCGACGATGCGGGAAATATGCACCAGCCCTTCCAGCCGCATATTTTCGCTGCTCGCCGACGGCGGCGCGCGGGTCGGCAGGCGCTTCAGCGCGGCGGCGAGCTGCTTCGGATCGGCGGACTCCTCCGGCAGCAGCATGTCGACGAGACCGAGTTCGCTTGCCCTCTGGGCACGGATCAATTGCTCCTCGCGCGGCCATGTGCGCGGGATGATCAGCGCCGGCTTGTCGAAGGACAGGATTTCGCAATAGGTGTTGTAGCCGCCCATGGCGACCACACCCTTGGCGCCGGCGATCAGCTCCTCCATCTTGTTGTCGAACTCGATCACCTGAAGACAGGCAATCTTGCTTGCGCGCTTCAGAAGCTGAATGCGTTCCTTGGCCGGCATATAGGGGCCAAGCACGATCAGCGTCTTGTGCTGTAGCGTATGGTCCTGCTCAAAGGCGCTGACGACATCGTTGACGAGATCGGCGCCGTCGCCGCCGCCACCGGTGGTGACGAGAAGATAGTCTTCATCGGGCACATGTTCAGATTTCGCGCCTTGCGTGGAGACGCTGCGCTGCAGGAAGCCGACGAACTCCATCTTCCGGCGCACGCCCGGCGGCACGTCGAGACCGAGCAGCGGATCGTGGAAATCCGGCGGGCCGTAGACCCAGACGCGATCATAGAACTGATCGATCTTCTGCAGCACGCTATTCTTCTTCCATTCGGCCTCGAGCAGATGCGGAGCATCCATGACGTCGCGCATGCCCAGCACCAGCGTCGTGCCGCGCGCCTTCAGATAATGCAGGGTCTCCTCGACCTCGCCCTTCAGGCCCATCGGCTCCTTGTCGACGATAAAGATGTCCGGCTGGAAGGTCTCCGCCGTATGACGGATGATCGACTGGCGCATCTTCAACGTTTCCTGAAGATCGACATGGCTCGCCATCGACGTATATTCGCCGTCGCGCAGCTTGATGACGCTCGGCACCTTCACGAAATCGACGCGCGCTCGATAATCGAAAGCGCCGGCGATTGTCGCGCCGGAAATGATCAGGACCTTCAGTCCACGGTAGTTCTCGACAAGCGCATGCGCGATGGTCCGGCACCGTCTGAGGTGACCCAGACCGAAGGTGTCGTGACTATACATGAGGATTCGAGCATCTTCTAAGCGCCGCTTCATGGGCAAAACCTCAGGACTGAAAGTCATTTTCGCGGGTTCTCTGCAAACGACGTCCGCGGCCGCTCTTCGAATTGCAATCCATTTGCTGGCCACGCTTTCCGCTATTTGTAGGGATCGGCCGCGTCGCGCAAGCCGTCTCCTAAAAAGTTGAACGCCAGAATGACCAAAATCACCGGCACCATCGGGAAAAGGAGCCAGGGATAAAATGCAATGACGCTGGCGCCCCGAGCTTCGGTCAAGAGAATGCCCCAGCTGGTGATCGGCGGGCGAAGGCCGAGGCCCAGGAAGCTCAGCGCGGTTTCGCCGAGAATCATGCTGGGGATCGAAATCGTCGCTGTCGCGATCAGATGCGACATGAAACCAGGCACGAGATGCCGGCCGATGACGCGGGGCGAACTCGCACCCATCAGCTGCGCAGCAAGAACATAGTCTTCTTCGCGCAAAGACAAGAGCTTGGAGCGGACGGCTCGTGCCAGCCCGGTCCAGTCGAGAATGCCGAGAATGATGGTGATGCCGAAGTAGATGAGGATGGGGCTCCAGCTCACCGGCATGATCGCGGCGAGCGCCATCCATAGCGGCAGGCTCGGCAGCGATTGCAGCACTTCAATGACGCGTTGGACCAGAAGATCGAAGATCCCGCCGTGATATCCGGCGAGGCCGCCGATGACGATCCCGAGCACGAAGCTGATGGCGATGCCGATCAATCCGATCGTCAGCGAGATGCGCGCGCCGTAGATGATCCGGGACAATACGTCGCGGCCCAGTCGATCGGTGCCGAGCAGGTACATTTGGCCGCCGATGGCGGGGCAGACCAGATGGACATCCGAATCCACTAGGCCCCAGAAGCGATAGGGGTCACCGCGGCAGAAGAAACGGATCGGCTGAACATCGGTGGAATTTTCGGTATAGATCCGCCGCAGCGTATCGAGATCGAGCGTCATCGTGCGGCCATAGACGAAGGGACCGACGAACTTGCCCTGATCGAAAAGATGGATCGCCTGTGGCGGCGAGTGGATATATTCGACGTTGCGGGTATGCAGCCCGTACGGCGCCAGAAACTCCGAGATCAGGATCGTGCCGTAGAGCAGGATCAGGAAGATGCCGGAGGCAAGCGCGAGCTTGTGCCGCTTGAACTTCCACCACATCAGCCGCTTCTGCGAGGCCTGATAGTAGCGCGCCTGACCGGCGGACATGGCCTCGAACTGATCTGGATCGAAGGCGGCGGTCGAGACGTAATGTTCCAATGGAGCGCCGGGGCTTGGCAGGGGTGCGGTCACTTTGTGCTCCTGCCTTGCAAGCGGATACGTGGATCGAGGAAGCCGAGCGCGATATCGGAGATCAGCACGCCGATGACGTTCAGGAAGGCGAGGAACATCAGGAACGAGCCGGCGAGATACATGTCCTGGCTCTGCAATGCCTTGATCAGCATCGGCCCGGTTGTCTCCAGCGACAGCACGATAGCGGTGATTTCCGCGCCGGAAATGATCGACGGCAGGATGGAGCCGATGTCGGCGACAAAAAAGTTGAGCGCCATGCGCAGCGGATATTTCACCAGCGCCTTCAGGGGATGCAGCCCCTTGGCACGGGCGGTGATAACATATTGCTTCTGCATCTCGTCGAGCAGATTGGCGCGGAGCCGGCGGATCATGCCGGCCGTGCCGGCCGTGCCGACGATGATGACCGGAATCCATAGATGCGACAGGATCGAGCGCGCCTTTTCCCAGCTCATCGGCTGTGACAGGTATTTCTGATCCATCAGATGGCCGATCGAGACGCCGAACCAGACATTGGCGAAATACATCAGGATCAGCGCCAGCATGAAGTTCGGAATGGCGATGCCGAGCAGCCCCAGGAACGTTAGGCCGTAATCGCCCCAGCTATACTGATGGGTGGCGGAATAGATGCCGATCGGGAAAGCGATCAGCCAGGTCAGCAGGATCGTCGTCATCGAGACGAGGATCGTCAGCCACAGCCTGTCGCCGACGACTTCGGAAACCGGCAACTGGTATTCGAAGGAATAGCCGAAATCGCCATGCAGCATGCCCGCAGCCCAATAGACATATTGCAGGGTCATGGGCTTATCGAGCCCGTATTCGTGGCGAAGAGCCTCGATTTCCTGCAGGTTGGCGCTTTCGCCCTGGGCGCGAAGTTCGGCGATCTGGCTTTCGAAGAAATCGCCTGGTGGCAACTGGATGATGGTGAAGACCAGCATCGAGATGACGATCAGCGTCGGAACCATCACCGCAATGCGCCAGAAGATATACTTAAGCATGTGCCGGATCCTCCTTCAGCCAGAAGGTGTCGGGCATGTAGACGCCGAGATAGCAGGTTGGATCGAAGCCGTAGAGCGCTTTCTCCGGCACGTTTTGCAGGCGCGCGGCATGCAGGATCGGCTGCATCGTGCCGTTGATCAGGCCGATGGAGAAGACCTGCTCGGAATAGATCGACAACATCTGATGCCATATGGCGGCGCGCTCGAAGGAAGAAGCCGCCTTTCCCCATTCACCAAGAAGTCTGACCAGTTCCGCCGCCTCCGGCACATCAGGCGCGACGCCCTGTGTCTGGCGGGAAAGATAGTACATGCCCCAGAGAGGCCATTGCATCTGATCGTCCATCGTTGGCGCGAGCTGGCCGGGATTCATGTCGGCCGTGGCCACTCCGTTGTCGAGGCCATACCAGATCGACATCATGATGCGGCCGCCCATGGCGCGGCTGCGGAAGATGTCGCGTTGCGAGACGCGGGTGAAGAGTGCGATGCCAACCTTGCGCCAATGATCGGTGATCAATTCCAGCACATCGGTGTCGAGCGTGCTTTCGCCTGGTGTCTCGACCGTAATTTCCGCGCGCCTGCCGTCTGGCAGCAGGCGAATGCCATCCTCGTCACGCTTGTCGAGGCCGGCAGCATCGAGCAGCGCATTGGCCTGATTCGGGTCATGAGAGATCCAGGCGGATGCGTATTCCGGCCTGTAGAGTGGACTGTCGGGCAGGACCGTGTCGGCACTCTCCGTTCCGAGGCCATAGAAGACCGCCATATTGATCTCGTGCCGGTCGATCGCCAGCGATAGCGCCCGACGCACGCGCACGTCGCGCAACACCTCGCGCCAGACGGGATCGGCGCTGTTGAGGTTCGGCAGCAGAGCGACGCGTGAACCGCGCGTCGATTTCCAGAGATTGACCTTGATCTTGCTCGGATCGCGCTTCTCCGCCTCCTTCAGGAAGGTATAGTCGTTGAAGTCGAGGCCTGTCGCCTGCAGGTCGCTTTCACCGGCGCCGGTCTTGGCCGCGATGATTGCCGCCGAGCTGATGCTCAGAACGAAACGGTCGACATAGGGCAGCTGCCGACCATTTTCGTCGACGCGGTGGAAATAGGGATTGCGCTCGAAAACGAATTGCTCGGCCGGCGGCGCGGTTGTGTTGCGCCAGGGATCAAGCACGGGCAGCTTGGGATTTTCCGGCCTGTAGGCGCGGCCCTTCTTGATGTGCATGTCCTGCCATTTGCGCACGCGGGATTCCTGCATCAGCGAGGCAAGCCGGATGCTATCCTGATATTTCTTATGGAATTGCTTCAGGTAGTGTGCCGGGCCGGAGATGACCAGCGGCTGGGGCGCGGCCAGACTTGGCAGAAAGTCCGGGTTCGGCTCATCCCAGGAATAGCGCACCGTCAGCTCATCGAGCACCTCGAAACGTGGCAGGCTGCCATGTGGACGCAGCTCCAGCGCACCGCCGCCCGGCGTCAGCTCCTTGTTGAGAATGACGTCTTCCCACCAATAGCGGAAATCATCCGAGGTGAAGGGCCGTCCGTCCGACCACTTGTGTCCCTTGCGCAGGTTGAAGGTGAAAACGCAATCATTGAGAGCGGAGTAGGATTCGAGGATATCAGGCTGCAGCGTCAAAGTGCGATCATAGCCGACAAGACGGGCATAACCGTAGATCGTCATGAAGCGAATATCGTTCTGGCTGCCGATGATCGTGCGTACCGTGCCGCCATAAAGACCGGGCGCGCGACCCAGCGCCTTGACGTTGACGACACGCGGAAATTTCGGCAGGCGCTTGACGAGCGGCGGCATCTGGCCGGAGCGGAGCCAATCGGCCAGATAATCCGGCTCATTGTCCACTTCCGCGGCCATGGCAGGTAGTGGCAGGACGCTGGAGGCCATCAGGCCAAGGAAGGTTCGACGGGTTACCACGCGCGCAATTCCTGAACATCGGCGCCGCGGCGAGCGCGCACGAAATGACCGCCGCCAAGATCGGCATAGGCGAGGTCGCCGCCGTCTTCTTCCGCAAAATGCGGTCCCCAACTCTGCTTGGCGGCCGGACCTTCGCTGTTCAGCGCCGAGAAATCAAGCGGCCGATCGAGGTCGGGGAAGGGGACGGCGGCCAGCAGCGAGCGTGTATAGGGGTGGACCGGATCGCGCAGGATGATCTCGCGTGGCGCTATCTCGACGATGCGGCCGCGCGCCATGACGGCGATACGGTCCGCCATGTAGTCGACGACGGCGAGATTGTGCGAAATGAAGAGATAGGTGAGGCCAAGTTCCCTCTGCAAATCCTTGAGAAGATTGAGGATCTGCGCCTGCACGGAGACATCGAGCGCCGAGACCGGCTCATCGAGGATCAAGAGCTTCGGCCCGAGCGCTAGGGCGCGCGCGATGCCGATGCGTTGACGCTGCCCGCCGGAAAAGCTGTGGGGATAGCGGCTCAGGTAGTGCTGGTCGAGCCCTATCGCCTGCATCAGCCCCTTGACCTTCTCCTTGCGCTCGGCGCTGTCGCCGTGCCGGTGGATTTCCAGCGGCTCGCTCAGGATGTTGCGGATTGTCATGCGCGGCGACAGGGAGGATACCGGATCCTGGAACACCATCTGGATCTTCGTGCGCAAATCCATGAGCGCGTCGCCCTTGACGGCCAGTACGTCGATCTTGCCGTCGCCGTCGTCGAAGCTAACCGAGCCGCTATCGGCGCTGACGGCGCGCATCAGAATCTTGCTGACCGTCGTCTTGCCGCAGCCGCTTTCACCGACAAGTCCCAGACATTCGCCACGGCGGATATCGAAACTGACATCATCGACCGCGCGGAATTTTGTCCCCTCGCGGCGGCCGAACAGCCCGCCACCCTTGGATGTATAGGTCTTGACGAGATTGCGGACCGAGAGGAGCACCTCTGGCGCTGCGGTACCATTGGTATTGGCCTTGGCGATTTTCTTCTTGCCCGAGAAGGTGCCGAGATTGACTGGCACGTCGCGCAGCGATTTCAACCGCTCGCCTGGCTTCATGTCGAAATGCGGCACCGCCGACATCAGCGCCTTCAGATAACGATGTTGCGGCTTGCGGAAGATGGTCTCGACCGGCCCGGCTTCCATGATCTCGCCGTGATAGATGACCACGACTTCATCGGCCATGTTGGCGACGACGCCGAGATCATGGGTGATCAGCAGCATTGCCATGTTGAATTTCTGCTGCAGGCTGCGCAGCAGGCCGAGGATCTGTGCCTGGATGGTGACGTCGAGCGCTGTCGTCGGCTCGTCGGCGATCAGCAGTGCCGGATTGCAGATCAGCGCCATGGCGATCATCGCGCGCTGGCGCATGCCGCCCGACAGCTCGAACGGATACATGTCGAAGGTGCGCTGCGGATTCTGAAAGCCGACGAGACTGAGCATTTCCTCGGTCTTTTCCCGTTGCTCGGCCCTGTCGATGGCGGGATTGTGAATGCGCAGCGCCTCGCTGATCTGGTTGCCGACCGTATGCAGCGGCGACAGCGAGGTCATCGGCTCCTGAAAAATATTGGCCATGCGCGCGCCGCGCATCTGGCGGATCGCGATACCGTCACGCGGCAGTTGCAGAATGTCGGTGGTCTGACCGTCAAGCGGATCGGTAAACAGAATGCGGCCGCTCGCCTGCGCAGGCGTCGGCAGGATGCCCATGATCGACTGGCTGATGATCGACTTGCCGGAGCCGGATTCGCCAACCAGCGCCGTCACCTTGCCGGGGAGGACCCGCAGGTTGGCGTTTTTCACCACGCGCAACTTGTCCCCGTAAATCGAGAACGAGACGTCGAGGTTCTCGATACGCAATAGATCAGTCCCTGACGTCATGCCTGTGTAGTCCCGATTGCACGACCTTATACGGCCCCATTCGGCACACTAACGTAGGCCATAACGGGTGTCTAGTTGGTCAAAGCAGGAGCTGAACAGTAAAAAAACTGTCATTTTTCCAATGATCTATCGGGAAATGCTTAACTAAGCATGCCTTATTATCATTGAATGAATTTTTCGACTTGCGGGCGGTTCTCGAACTTCTTGGCGTCCCGATGCAGCAGAATGACCTGTTCAGCCTCCGATAGGCCATCATTGGCCGTATCGTGAAAGACTTCCGTCGACCCGTTGAGCGCGGTGTTGGCCTTTGGATGCACGACCGTGAAGCGCTGCCGCACGCCGCGCAGCCGCTCCTCGCCAAGCGTCACCCATTCGTTGTCGGTATAGCCGGAGAAAGCCTGGCTCGCGACCACTTCCGTCGAATATTTCTTGGTGAGCGACTGCAGCCGCTGCACCTCGTTGACGGCCGCGCCGAAGGCCGAGAAGGTCAGGCGGTCTTTCAGCCCGACATTGCCGAACATGACGTTGCCGACATGCAGCCCGATGCCGTAGCGAACTTCGCTCAGGCCGCGCGTCTGACGATCCTTGTTCAACGCCGTGACCCGGCTCTGCGCCTGGAAAACAGCCGATAGCGCCGCCTCGCAGGCGACCTTGGAGGGATCCTTGTGCCGGCCGCAGGGGTAGACGGCGAGAAAGCCGTCGCCGAGGAAGCTCAGAATCTCGCCGCCATTGCGGTTGAACGGCGCGGCGATGGCGTCGAAAAACTCGTTCAACGTATCGATATAGGCTTGGCGACCCTCCTTTTCGGCATAAACGGTCGATTGGCGCATGTCGCCCATGACGAGGGCAGCGCGGATCGTCTCGCCATCGCCGCGGCGGACCTGGCCGTTCAGCACGCGCTTGCCGGCATCGCCGCCGAGATAGGTGGTCAGCATATTGTTGGCGAGCTTGCCGAGGACTGCCATCTTGGCGGCCATCGCCAGATGGTTCTGCATACGCATCAGCGCGCCGATCATTTCCTCGCTGAAGCCGCTGATGCTGTCTGTCGACCAGGAGCCCATCATTCCCTGGGCCGAACCGGCATCGAAGGTTTGCACGAAGGCGATGTAGTCGGTGATTTTCTCCTCGCGCAAATCCCTGAAGACCGGGAATTCCAGCGGTCCGTCGACATCGATCCGGCGGCGCAGATGCAGGAGATTGTTGGAGAGCAGATAATAATAGGGGCTCTGCACGAAGCGTTCCGGCTTGTCGTCCATGTGCCGGTAGCCCTCGATCGTCAACCCGCCGGCTCGACGCCAGGTGAAACCAAGGGCGTCATAAAGCGGATGCAGCATCGAAAAGGTCAGGTGCACGCGGGCGATCGGCAGGCCTGAAGCGGCCATGCGCTCACAGAAGCCGCGAACGATAGTCTCCAGGTCTTCGCCGGTCAGCGCCGCCTGGGTCAGCCACTCCGCGACCTTATCCAGAAAAATATCGGAAACACTCGAATGAACTGTCATCGTCCCCACGGCCTATCCTTGTAGTCAAAAGAGCTGTTCATCCGACAATGCACCGCCGACCATACAATGCGGGCGCGGCGGTAACGTCGTGTCCAAGCCTGACGGCAGGGGGCGGATGAACGAATCATGCGACAGGCGACGGCACATTTCCCCCGAAATTCCGAATTGTGCCGACACCGTGAAAAGATTTCCCCGCGCCATTTACGCGTCCCGGCGGACATATGGCGCATCGGAAAAGAGGGCCGGCAAGTCTGCCGACTCTCGTTTTGTTCTCCTTCAGATAAGGTTCTGATGTCGCTGAAACAATGGTTGAAAACGATAGGCCTCCAGAAAAATCCGCATGAGGCGAAAATCTTTATGGCACGTCGGATGACGACAAGGTCGCGGCCTCGCTATCGCGCAGCTTCTTGCGTAGTGCCATCGCCGCCATCGCATAGCCGCCGCTGGCACCGTCGATGAAGTGCATATGATCGCGCATCAGCGGTGTCGGCACGAAACAGGTCATGAGCGCGCTGTCCTGCCGGTGCAGGCCGTACCGGCATACAGCCTCGGCTTCGGCCGCGCGCAGCCGCGCTTCGATGCGCGAAAGATGCGCGGCGTCGACGTCGATGGTCATCTTCAGCCCATCGTCGAATTTACGGAAATCGGAATTCGCAGCGAGGTCGCTCCGGTAGATCTTGGCGTCGAAGGTCGCGGCGCGGATGCCGAATTTGTCGAGAATATAGACGAGCACGATCTGGGCGGCGATGGCAAGCTTGCGCCGCCAGCGATTGGTTAGCGGTGCCGTGGCGCGTGCCTCGAATTCAGCACCTTTGAAGGCAAGCGTCGGCGTCGGCCCTTCGACCGGAACGGGGTGCCCGTCGCGGTTTTGCTCTGCGGAAATGGCTATAATGTCGGTGACGAGGCGTCGAAATTCTGGGCCGCTGCCTGCTTGATCGGGCACGGCGATGATCGAGACGATCTCGCCATTATGGGCCTTGATCGGGTTCCATCGGCAGGAAAGGCCGGTCAGGTCAGGCCGCGTTTCCGGTGCGGCCGCCTCGACGGTAAAGCGTCCGGCCTTCATCTGCCTTTCCGCCCAGCTCGCGCCGCCGCCAGCAAACATGGCGTAGGACACGAAATCGCTGGGGCTGAAGCGGGCGACCCTTACATCCAGGCCCTCGGCGCGGACGTCCGCCATGGGCACCAGCGCAGTGCGCAGGCTGAGCTGCAACTCCTCCGTCACCCAGGTCCGCACCGCCGAGAGCGCTTCCCGTACGCGCGTTTTGCCGGAAGACGGAATGGCAACCAAAGCGCCATCGCCGCCGAAGACGAAGGGATAATCGCCCTTGTCCAGCGCGTTCAGCACAGCGGAGATCACGCTGGCGCCTGCCATGTTGACGGATTTGTAGTGGCCGGCGGCAATCGCATTGGTCGAGCTGACGATATCGGCCACCGCCAGCAGCCAGTCATCCGGAAGCGGCCGGTAATTGCTGCTGTCCGTCACACCCTCGAAATGAGTGAAAACCGGCAACGCGCGAAAGAAATCGTCGTTCGGATCGGCCATGACACACCCCCCCCTTGCACGCGCGCCGCAACAATCTATCCCTATAGCAATCGCATCGAAAAACCAGCGTGCGGTCGACGCGGCGACATCTAGCATGTTACTCCGGCTGCGGGAGAGATACCACGATGCCAAGGACAAGACAGATACGATGAGCCGCCTGGATAGTTTCATCCGCCGCCTGAGCGCACAGCGCGACATCCTCAACGGTATTGCAGATGAGGTTAAGACACTAAACGGTCCCGTGTTGGAACTCGGGCTCGGCAATGGCCGCACCTTCGATCACCTGCGCGAGCTTTTTCCCGACCGCCGTATCGTTGCTTTTGACCGTGCCGCCAATGCTTACGGCCCCTCGATGCCGGAAGCCGGTAATCTCGTGCTCGGCGAGATCAAGGATACCGCGCGGGATTTCGTCGGCATCGGCGCCTCGCTTGCCCATGCCGATATCGGCACCGGCTATGAGGAGAAGGACGCGGTGACTTTGACCTGGCTGCCTGAGATTATGGCGGGCGTGCTGACCTCGCGCGGTCTCGCGATCAGTGGTCTGTCGCTCGATCATCCTGATCTCGAGCCATTGCCTTTGCCGCCAGGTGTGAAGGCAGGGCGCTATTTCATCTATCGGCGCCGATAATCGTTGGAGCGTTTCAGCACTTCATAGAATCGCAGAAACGCTCCAATTTTTATGTTTTGACGCAATTCCAGGAAAACGGCTTCGCACTTTTCCTGGAATTGCTCTAGCGCAGGAACAGGACGTCGAACTGCTCGCCCTCGGTCGGCAGGTCGGCGACCTTCATCGGTACGGTGCGATCTTCGAAAAAAACAAGGCATTCCGTATAGTAGCCGCTGAGATCGGCGACGAAGGCGGATGTCTGCTCCTTGCCGTAGAAAGCCGGCGTGAATTCCATGTAGAGCGGCACCTTGAGGGCCATCAGCGCCTGCATGGACCTGATGGCGACGGGCTCGTATCCCTCGATATCCATCCAGATCAGCCCGACATCGGCGGCTTCGACGCCAGCCTCGCCAAGAATATCGGCGACAGGCCGCACCGGCACGGAAATCTTCTCGTCGCTCGGACTTTGGCGCAAGGCGCTGCTTTTGCCGTGGTTCTTATGATTCAGGTAGAAATCGAGCTGCCCCTCGCGGTCGCCGGCGGCGCAGTTGACGGCTGTCACCAGATCCTGAAACCCGTTATCGGCGATATTGATGGACAGGAGCCGGAAATTGCGCGGGTCGGGCTCGACGGTGACGATGCGGCGATAGGCGCCGCTGAGTGCGAAGTAGCAGGTCTGCGTGCCGATATTGCCGCCGAGTTCCAGCAACACCGTCCCTTTGCGCAGCAGGCCACGCTCGCGCAGCACCGTCAGCAACCGGTCGACATGATCGCGTTCGAAATGCCCTTTGCGGAACACCTTGCGGCCGATGTAGTCGGCCGGCGAAAAGCTCATGACATGATCGCCGCAATCCACCGTCATGGTTTGCACGCGCGGCCCGATGGCGCTGATCAGGATATCACGGCCGAGGCGGGTATCGAACAAGCGCGTAGCAAGGCGGTCCCTGCTCTTGCGAAGGGTGCGCTTCCAGAATTTAACGGTCAGAATCTTAGGGTCGAACATAGGGCGCCATCCCTACACGCCCGAACGGTCTATGCAAAGCGGGCACTCTCTTCCTTGCGAACGATATAGACGCGCAAAGGCTCGCCGCGGCCGCGAACGGCGATCTCGCGGCTTTCGATGCCGGCGATATCGACGCCGGAAAGGCCGGCCACTGGTTCGGAGAAGACAAGCGTGCGGTTGAATTCCTTGGCGACGCTTTCGAGACGGCTTGCAACGTTGACCGTATCGCCGATCGCCGTCACGTTCTTGACGCTGCCGTAGCCCATCGAGCCGACCACCGCCGAGCCGGTATGCAGGCCGATGGCGATTTCGAGTGGAGCTCTCAGATCCTCCGCCAGTTCCGCGCTCAGCTTGTCGATTTCCCTAACTATCTCGGCGGCAGCCTTCAGCGCCTGCCGGTTGGCTTCCTTCGGCGTGGTGCGCAGGCCAAACAGGGCCATGGCGCCATCACCGATGAACTTGTCCATCCGGCCGCCATTCTCCTCGACGATACGGCCGACGATGGCAAAGTAACGGTTGAGCAGGAAGACGATGTCGAAGGGCAGGCGTGCCTCGGTGAGCGCGGTAAAATGGCGCAGATCGCAGAAAAAGACGACGATCTCGCGCTCGCGCCCGGGACTTGCCGTCTGGCTGTAGACCGGAATGGCCGCTTCCGCCATCGGGGTCAGAAGCGGCACGACGCTGATGTTTCCCGTCGGGCGCACTTGACAGGCGAGACGCACATCCGGCGTGGCGCCGATCCGGTTCAGGGTCTTTTGCTCCAGCCCTTCGGGCGGCGGCAGATTGTCCGCACCCTCGATGATCTGGACGCGGCAAGTGGAACATTGCCCCTTGCCGCCGCAGACGGAATAATGCGGGATGCCGCCGAGACGGCTTGCTTCGAGTACGGTAAAGCCGCGTGGCGCATGCACGACCTCGCCGCCTGCATAGCGAATCGCCACCTGATGCTGCCGTTCGCGCAGCCTTCGATGGGTGCGGAAGGCGAAAAGGCCGAGAATCGACATGCTGAAAGCGCCATAAAAGCCGGCACGATAGGGCCACAGGGTACTGCGCGCCTGGCTGCCCGGTATGGAGCCGGCTTCGCCAAGGCTGCGCGTGTCGCTGTAATAGCCGCCACGAAGGCCGCGCTCGTCCTCCTGCGCCGCCTCATGCGCTACCGTCCTCCCCATGGCGGCAAAACCGAGCAAAGCGAGAACCGGCAGCGTGATGGCGAGGGACAGCATGACGGGCGCAATGGCCGTGTACCAGGCGCGATAGCGCAGCCAGAAATGGATGCCGATGCAGCCATGGATCCATACGATCAGCAGAACGATCGACTGGCGCAGGCCGTTGAGTGGCGAAGAGACCCAGAGGCTGCGAACGATGGCCCGGTAATTGTCGTGATAGCCGTAGATCTCGTGAACGATGCGCGTGGCGATGATGTGATCGATCAACAGCAGGGGCACCATCAAGCCGGTAACGATCTGGAAGGCTTCGCCTGCCGGCATGACCAGCGTACGGCGCTTGTAGAGCATGCGCAGCACCAGGAGGACATGAACGATCAATGCGCCGTAGAGAAGAACGGTGCCAACCGGGTTGCGCCAGACGGCGAGGAACCAATGCTGCGCGTGATCGGCCACACTGAGCGAGATCAATCCGAGGGAGTGATTGGCCAGATGCATAATCACGAAGACGAAGATGATCAAACCGGAGCCAAGCCGGAACTTTCGCACGAGACGATCGGATATGATGGGTCTTCTTGCCTCTGTGGTCATCAAATCCAATTTACATTGCCCGTTCACAAGGGAACGGAAAACAGTTATCGCCTAATCATCTAGCTGCAATGCCGCATGCTGTCGAGAATGCGGGTGTTGAAGCCAGCGCCTTAATCGTCACGCAACCCGTCGGAATTCGGGCATTTCCCGTCACATTTCCGGGCCAAACCATCACTTAATCGTCAACTATTGGCCCGTGCCATGAAGATCGCTTTCTACGCCCCTTTGAAATCGCCCAACCATCCGGTGCCGTCGGGCGACCGGCTGATGGCGCGACTGATCATCGCGGCCTTCGAGATGGCGGGGCACAGAGTCGAGCTTGCCTCGGAACTGCGCAGTTTCACGCCGACCCCGGAGGCGGGGCCGCGCGCCGAAATCGCCCGGAAAGCGGAAGAGGAAATCGACAGGCTGCTGGAGAAGTGGCGCGGCGAGCCGCCGCCGGATCTCTGGTTCACCTACCATCCCTATTACAAGACGCCCGACATGATCGGTCCCAGGGTCGCGGCGAGCCTTGGCATTGCCTATGTCACCGCCGAGGCATCCTATGGCAGGCGGCATGACGATAATGGCTGGAGTGACAACCAGCGCCTCGTCGCTGAGGCCGTGCGGCAGGCCGCCGTCAATCTCTGTTTTACCGAACGCGACCGGATCGGTCTTGTCGACGCTATTCCCGAAGGTCGATACGAGCGCTTCCTGCCGTTCATCGACACCACGCATTTCGGACCTCTGGCTGCTGAGCGTGCCCCACATCGGCTGATCACCGTTGCGATGTTGCGCCGTGGCGACAAATTCGACAGTTATGTGATGCTCGTCCGGGCGCTGGAGCTGATTTCCGATCGGGACTGGATTCTGACCGTCATCGGCGATGGACCGATGCGGGCGGAGGTGCGGGCGCTGTTTTCCAATTTCGATAGCGACCGCATCACCTGGCTCGGGGAACGCACGGCGCCGGAGATCGTGGAGGCGTTGCGGGTAGGAGGCATCTATGTCTGGCCCGGCTGTGGCGAGGCCTATGGCCTTGCCTATCTCGAGGCCCAAGCGGCGGGCCTGTCGGTCGTGGCGCAGGCAACCGCCGGCGTGCCGGAAGTGGTGATGAACGGGGTAACGGGAGTTTTGACGCCCGAAGGCGATCTGAAAGCCTATGCCGATGCGATCGCGCGGTTGCTAGACGACGACCAGGGGCGGCAAGCGATGGCCCAGGCGGCCTATCGCTTCGTTCATGAAGAACGGTCTTTGATCGCGGCTTCAAAACGGCTTGAGACCATTCTGCGGAAACATCTGGGAGATTCCTATTATGAGCGATAGAGCCGAATGGCAGCCCCTGCGCGATGAGTTGCAGCGCTGGACCGAGGCCGGGCGAAAGGCAACGCTGTGGTTCCGCGACGACGATGCCATCGAGCCGACTGCTGCCCTCGACCAGTTGCTGGCACTCTCGGACAGCTACGGTGTGCCCATGGCTCTGGCGGTCATTCCCGGCCCAACCGGCGAGCCACTTGCCGAGCGTCTGGCGCATCAGGAAGCGGTGACCGTCACGGTCCATGGCTGGACGCATCGCAACTATGCGCCGGATGAGGCGAAGAAGCAGGAGCTTGGCCTGCATCGTCCGCCGGCGATCGTGCTCGACGAACTCCGCCAGGGTTTCGATAAGCTCAGAGACCTATATCCCCGGCAATTCGCACCGATGTTGGTACCGCCGTGGAACCGCATCGACAAGGCGCTGCTGCCGGAGCTTGCCCCCTTCGGGTATCGCGCTGTCTCCGTCTACGGATTGGCCAAGCCGAGGCCGATCGCCTTGGTCAACACCCATGTCGACATCATGGACTGGCATGGCACGTACGGAGGGCGTCCGCATGGGGAACTGGTGGAGGTTTTGGTCGGCGAGCTCAAGAACCGCTTCGGCGGCAATGACGAGCCGATCGGCATCCTGACGCATCATCTCGTCCATGATGCGCTCGCCTGGGATTTCATCTACACGCTATTTCAGGAAACAGCCGGCCATGCCGCCATCGACTGGCGTCCGGTCGGCGATTTCGTGGCTTAAAGCTCGAGTATCTGGCGGTCGAAAGCGGCAAAGGCGCCGGGGAAGCTTTCGCGCGCATCGCGCTGCATATCGTCCAGGTCCTTGTCCGTGCGCCATTGCGCATGGTGGAAAAGCGCAAGGCGCTTCGCACCCGCCTCTTTCGCCAATCTGACGCCTTCCTGCCAGGTGGAATGTCCGAAGCCCTGATACTTCGACATCTCCTCCTCGGTATAGGTCGTATCATAGATAGCGAGATCGGCCCCGGCCATCAGTGAAAGGGCGGCTTCGTCCATATGGCCGTTCACATGCTCGGTATCGTAGACCAGCGCGATGATCCGGCCTCCCCATTCGATGCGGTAGCCGACGCAGCCGCCTGGATGGTTGAGTTTGGCGGTGTGGATGACAATGCCCGGGTGCGGCTTCAGCGTATCGCCGGCCGCAAAATCACGGAAACCCATGGTGGCGCGACAGATATCGGGCTCCACCGGGAACCAGGGCGGCCGCATGAACTGGCCGATCAGTTGCCGCGTCGTCGTTTTGCCTGCGAGATGGCCTGACCAGAGATCGACGCTGACCCCGGGGTCGTAGATAGGCTTGAAGAAGGGCAGGCCGATCATGTGGTCGTAATGCGAGTGGGTGAAGAAGATATCGACCTCGCGCACGCCATCTTTGGCGAGCGCAGCCGCCGCTTCTCGCGCTCCGGTTCCGGCGTCAAAAATAATGCGCCTGCCGTCATGCCGTAACTCGATGCAGGACGTATTCCCGCCGTAACGCTCGAATTCCGGTCCCGATACGGGAATACTTCCCCGTGCACCCCAGAATCTAAGCTCGAAACTATCGTTTTTCATAGAAGTTTTGACACCATTCCCCTTTCCGTCAACGTAAGCACACTTTTCCTACCGTGCGAAGCCAGCAATTTTCACAAAAGTCACGCTCCTGTGAAAACAAAATCCTGTCGTTTCATCAACGAAAGTGCTCGGCTGACGCTCAACAACAGATCGCACTGATCTAATATAGGTACACGGTGGCGAAATAGATAATCTTTCGAGAGCCAAGTATGCCTCGAAGAAAAGGGCATCAGGTGCCTGTAAAAGCGATCACAGGGTCGCGGCCGATCGTGCTGCCTGTTCGTAATAGCCCGAAAGCGTCCTCAGATGCGATGCGATGCCGGAAAGATCGTCCTGCGACAGGCCGGAAACCTTGGTCGCCTCCACCAGTAGCCGCTCGCGGATCTCGGAATAGCGCGTCAGTGCCTCCAGGCCCTTGTCGGTCACCTGGATCTGCTTTTCCTTGCCGCTCTTGCCGGTTTTGACGAGGCCGGCGGCCTCCAGCTTTTTCACGGCGTAGTTGGCGACATGCGTGTCTTCGATGTCGAGCACGAGGCAGAGATCGGAAAGCGTCTTCGGCCGGTCCCTGTGGCGGACGGAATGAATAATCAGGATCTCGATCGGCGAGAGGCCGGGCACGCCGGCCGCCGCCATGCAGCGTACCATCCAGCGATTGAACGCGTGCGAAAACAGGATCGATCCGTATTCGAGCTCGGAGAGGGCCGGAGAGGTGCCGACCGCCAGATGGGCGGACGACACGATCAGGTCACGCGGAGATTTTAGTTCTTTCGACTTGTCCAAAGAGCGCTCCTATAGGTCTTTCTTGCCGTAGCCGCCGCCGGTCGGCGTGACCACGGTAAAGGCCTCGCCCGTCTCCAGCACCGTATGGGCGGAGCCGATCAGTTCCTCGGTCGTACCGTCGTTGCGCCGGACATAGTTGCGTCCGGTCTGGCCCGGCTCGCCGCCCTTGACGCCGAAGGGTGCGACCCGGCGATGGCCGGAGAGCACCGCGAATTCCAGCTTCTCTCGAGTGCGGATGGTGCGTCGCGTGCCGTTGCCGGCATTCCACTGTCCGCGTCCGCCGGAATTCGGTCGGATATGGAAGTCTTCGAGCACCACGGGAAAGCGGGTTTCGAGGATTTCCGGGTCGGTCAGGCGCGAATTGGTCATGTGGGTGTGAACGGCATCGGCGCCGCCAAAGCCGGGGCCGGCGGGAGCGCCGGAGCAGATGGTTTCGTAATATTGATAGGCATCGTTGCCGAAGGTGAGGTTGTTCATCGTCCCCTGGGCCGCGGCAAGCGTGCCGACCGCGCCGAACAGGCAATTTGTGACCGCCTGGCTGACTTCGACATTGCCGGCAACGACGGCGGCCGGATATCTAGGCGTCAGCATCGTGCCTTCGGGAATGATGATCCGGACCGGCCTAAGGCAGCCGGCATTCATCGGGATATCGGCCTCGACCAGAACGCGGAAGACATAGAGCACGGCGGCGCGGGTCACCGGCTGCGGAGCATTGAAATTGTCGGCGCGCTGCTCGGACGTGCCTGTGAAATCCACCGTCGCCTCGCGCTTGTCCCTGTCGATCGAAATCTTCACGACGATCTTGCAGCCCTGATCCATCTCATAGCTGAATTCGCCATCGGGCAGCCGGTCGAGGACGCGGCGCACGCTCTCGGCGGCATTGTCCTGGACATGGCCCATATAGGCATCGACCACGTCTTCGCCGAAGTGGACGATCATCTTCTTCAGCTCGGCCACGCCCTTTTCATTGGCGGCGACCTGTGCCTTGAGATCGTTGACGTTCTGCGCCAGCTGCCGCACGGGATAACGCGCGCCAAGCAAGAGCGCCGACAGTTCCGCCTCGCGGAAACGCCCGCGATCGAGCAGCTTGAAATTGTCGATATAGACGCCTTCCTCCTCGATATGGGTGGCGAGCGGCGACATCGAGCCCGGCGAGATGCCGCCGATATCGGCGTGATGGCCGCGGCTGGCAACCCAGAAGCGGATCTCCTTGCCGGCATCGTCGAAGACCGGCGTGCAGACGGTGAGGTCGGGCAGGTGCGTGCCGCCGTTGTAAGGCGCATTGATCAGGAAGACGTCGCCGGGGTGGATGACCGGGTTCTCGCGGATCGCGGTCGCGACCGAGGCGTCCATCGAGCCGAGATGCACCGGCATATGCGGCGCATTGGCGACGAGATTGCCTTCGGCGTCGAATACGGCGCAGGAGAAGTCCAGCCGCTCCTTGATGTTGACCGAATAGGCGGTGTTCTGCAGCGTCACGCCCATCTGCTCGGCGATCGACATGAAGAGATTGTTGAAAATCTCCAGCATTACGGGGTCGGCCTTGGTGCCGATGGCGGTGCGCTGCGGCAATGCCTTGATGCGGGTGAGGACGACGTGATCCTTCGCCGTCAGCTTTGCCTGCCAGCCGTCCTCGATGACGATGGTCTGGTTCGGCTCGATGATGATGGCCGGTCCTGTTACCGTCTGGCCGGGCAGGATCGCCTCGCGCAGCACGACGGCTGCGTCATGGCTTTCGCCCTGGGAGTGGAAGGACGTACGGCGGGCCGCATTGGCTTCGCCCTTGCCGGCCTCTTTCCGCTCGAGATCGATTTCGGCGGCCGCGCCCCCGATGGTCTCGACCTCGATAGCCTCGACCACCAGCGGCTTGTCTTCGGCGACGAAGCCGAAGCGGCGCTTGTGCAGCACTTCGAATTCGTCGCGCAGCCGTGCCGGATTGTCGAGTTCGGGGAAGGTCACCTCGACCGCCAGCATCGTGTCCGTGCCGGCATAGCGGATATGGGCGCGCTGGACGGTGTGGATGTCGGCCAGTGCCACGCCTTGGGCTTCTAGTTCCGGCAGGCACTCGCTTTGCAGCCCCTTGCCCAGCGCGGCGATGGCGGCCGGCGCGTCAGCGTCGAGCGGCACACCGAGCGCTTTCTGACGCGTGGCGCGAATATCTGCGAGGCCCATGCCGTAGGCTGAAAGCAGGCCGGACATCGGATGCAGGAGAATGCTTTTCATGCCGAGCGCATCGGCGACCAGGCAGGCATGCTGCCCACCAGCACCGCCGAAGCAGTTGAGAGCATAACGCGTCACGTCATAGCCGCGCTGCACCGAAATCTTCTTGATTGCCTCGACCATGTTAGCGACGGCGATGCGGATGAAACCGTCCGCCACTTCTTCCGGGCTGCGGTCGTCGCCAATCTTGACTGCGAGGTCGGCAAACTTGCCGCGCACCGCCTCGACATCCAGCGGCTGGTCCTGGTTCGGCCCGAAGATTGCCGGAAAGAATTCCGGCAGCAGCTTGCCGGTCATGACATTGGCGTCGGTGACCGCGAGCGGGCCGCCATTGCGGTAACAGGTGGGACCGGGAAAGGCGCCGGCGGAATCCGGGCCGACGCGGAAACGGTCGCCGTCGAAATGCAGGATCGAGCCGCCACCTGCGGCTACCGTATGGATCAGCATCATCGGGGCACGGACGCGGACACCGGCGACTTCCGTCTCGAAAGCGCGCTCATATTCGCCGTCGAAATGCGCCACATCCGTCGACGTCCCACCCATGTCGAAGCCGATGACATTGGCGAAGCCGGCCTGTTCGCCGGTCTTGGCAAGGCCGACCACGCCGCCGGCCGGGCCGGAAAGAATGGCATCCTTGCCCTGGAACATATCGGCGGCCGTCAGCCCGCCCGAGGACATCATGAACATGACGCGCGCACCTGTGCGGGCGACGTCGAGTTCGTCCGAGACCTGATTGATATAACGGCCGAGTACCGGCGAGAGATAGGCATCGACCACGGTCGTGTCGCCACGGCCGACCAGCTTGATCAGCGGCGAAACCTCGTGGCTGACGGAAACCTGTTCGAAGCCGATAGTCCTCGCGATCCTGGCAACTGCCGCCTCATGCGCGGGGAATTTATAGGCGTGCATGAAGACGATGGCGACGGCGCGATAGCCCTTGGCACGCAGGTCCCGCAAGGCCGCTTCCACCGCCCGCTCATCGAGAGCCTGCTCGATCGTGCCGTCGGCGAGCACGCGCTCATCAAGTTCGACGACATCGTCATAGAGTGCTTCCGGCTTGATGATCTCGGTCGCAAAGATTTTCTTGCGCTCCTGATAGCCGATGCGCAACGCGTCGCGGAAACCCTTGGTGGTTACCAGCGCCAGCCGCTCGCCCTTGCGCTCCAGGAGCGCATTGGTGGCGACCGTCGTGCCCATCCGCACTTCACCGATCAGGCCGGCCGGGATCGGCTCGCCGTTTGCAAGACCGAGATGCAGGCGAATGCCATATACGGCAGCATCGCGATAGGCCTCGGGATTTTCCGACAGGACCTTGCGGGCATGCAGTTCTCCCGAGGGATCACGTCCCACGACATCGGTGAAAGTGCCGCCACGATCGATCCAGAAATCCCAATGACCCGCTACGTTGCCTGCCAAGACTGCCTCCATCAAAATCGCCAAAATAATTACTGATAAAATATCGATAAATCGTCGATGTTTTATCGTCAAGTGCGAATCGGAACTGGCCCCGGCAGGGGTAAAGTGCGGCGCTTGGCGCCAAATCTGGATTAATGATTTCCGCAGGCGCAACGGCGATGATATCTGTGTTACGCTGCGCCGATGAGAACCAGAGTTGAGAAGATGCTGGCATCTCAACCGCACACAATCCTATCCCGCATTCTCAACATCGAATTCTTAGCCAGATCATCGTCAAGATAATCCAGAAATGACCGCTTCACGTCCCTTTCTCGACTTTCCCGATCGCTTTGCTGATGGCCGCATGGCCCGCGCTGTCATCTTCGGAGCCGGTCACGGCAGCACCTATGCCGGTAAGGACAGCAGT
Organism: Rhizobium sp.; assembly: GCA_036383055.1. Taxonomy (GTDB): domain Bacteria; phylum Pseudomonadota; class Alphaproteobacteria; order Rhizobiales; family Rhizobiaceae; genus Rhizobium. The sequence continues at coordinate 23,602 of DASVPC010000145.1, forward strand.
GGTCACGCCTTGGCCGCCGACGCCATTCGTGCTGCGAGCCAGGACGATGCGGCGCTTGTCGAGCACTGGGATTTCGATCTCGGCGGCCCGTTGTTCGACGGCAAGCCAGCCTGCTGCATCGACGCTGGCGATATCGAGACCATCATGCATGACAATGCCGGCAACCGGACGCGGATTGAGGCGAAGACACGCGAGATCCTGTCATTGCCGGCCGTACCGATCCTGCTCGGCGGCGACTGTTCCGTGACCATTCCCTTCGTCTCCGGTTTTGCGGATCACGGGTCCGTCTGGATCCTGCAGATCGACGCCCATATCGACTGGCGCGACGAGGTGCATGGCGAACGCTACGGTTATTCGAGCCCGATGCGCCGTGCAAGCGAGATGCCGCATGTCGCCGGCATCGTACAGGTCGGCCTGCGTAGCGTCGGCAGCGCGCGCCTGACCGACATTGAAGCGGCGCAGCACTATGGCAGCCGTTTCGTGACTGCTCGCCAAGTGCACTCGCAAGGTGTCGAAGCCGCACTCCGGCATATTCCCGAGGGAGCGCGGGTCGTCGTCACTCTCGACTGTGATAGCCTTGATCCCGGTATCATGCCGGGTGTGGCGGCGCGGACACCCGGCGGTCTTACCTATACGCAGGTGATCGACTTGATCACCGGCCTTGGCAAACGGGCGAGAATCGCAGGCTTCGACCTTGTCGAACTCTATCCTCCCACCGACATTGACGGGCAGTCGGCTCTGACCGCCGCGCGCCTTCTCGTCAATGTGATTGGCACCGTCGTCCGGCAGGTTTGAGCCCTGCCTCCTCTTGTCAGCATGATGGCTCGGCAAAGTTCTATCCGCCGCCGGGAGGATACTCCCATGCGTCCGGTGCCTGCGAAATCGCCTAGTGCAGACCGCCGACGCCGAGCAGGCGCTCGACCGTCTCGTGATCCTCAGAAAGCGCACGCGGCGTTCCCTGCCAGGCGAGCCGCCCGCGTTCGAGGATGATCACCTGATCGGCGAAATCCAGTGCACTCTGGATGCGCTGTTCGACCAGCAGGATGGTCATGTCGCCGGTCTTGGCGAGATTGGCAAAGGCGGCCATCAGCTCTTCGCAGATCACTGGCGCTAATCCTTCCAGCGGTTCATCCAGGAGCAGCACGGAGGGGCGGCCGAGAATGGTGCGGGCCGTCGACAGCATCTGCTGCTCGCCGCCGGAAAGCTGATTGCCGAGGTTCTTACGGCGCTCCTTGAGACGCGGAAACATGTCGTAGGCTTCCTGCAAGGCAGTCTTCGGACGGCCCTTCAAACCGACGGAAAGATTTTCCTCCACTGTCAGCGTCGGAAAGACATCGCGGGTCTGCGGCACGTAGCCAAGACCCTGATGTGCCCGCTTGGCGCTCGGCAGACTGGTGACGTCGGTAGATCCCAATTGGATGCTGCCGTCATAGCGGCGCGTCTGGCCGGCAAGCGTGGCGAGCAGTGTCGTCTTGCCCATGCCGTTGCGACCGAGCACGGCGAGCCGTGCGCCGGCCGGAACGGAAAAAGATACGCCTTCCAGCACCCGCGTCGGACCATAACCGGCAGAGAGGTTTTCTACTTCAAGCGGCATGGCCGGCATTGGCGTAGCTCCCTAGATAGGCCTCGCGCACCCGCGCATCCTTTGTGACGTCGGCGGGCGAGCCGTCGAAGATGATGGTGCCGGCGGCGAGCACGACGACGCGCTTGGCAAAGCGGAAGACCAGATCCATGTCGTGCTCGATGATCAGAACGGCCAGGTCCCGGGGCAATGCATCGAGTGCAGCGAGCAGCCGGGCGCCGTCGCCCTTGGGAACACCGGCCATGGGTTCGTCGAGCA
>DASVPC010000146.1:0-8147 GCA_036383055.1 Rhizobium sp.
GAAGCCTGCCTTCCGTTATAGCCACTACGATCTCAAGGAGCAGCGTGCCGGAACCGTGATCGAGATCACGCTATCGGCTATCGCCAATGTCCGGCTGATGAACAGCTCCAATTTCGAACGCTTTACGGAAACCCTGAAGCATCAATTCCTCGGCGGCGTTGCCAAGAAATCACCGATCCGGCTAACGATACCAGAGACCGGCCTTTGGCATCTCGTCGTCGACATGGAAGGCCATAACGGCCTGGCGGAATCAAGCGTCAAAATGATCGACAAGGCGCCCGCGCCGCGTATGCAGAAGACCGGAGCCCAGACCATCACCAATCGGTGACATTCCAGTTACCGCTCGCCGCGCTCCTTGCGCAACTTCGACCACCAGTCCAGCCGCTTGCGGATTTCGCGCTCGAAGCCGCGCTCCGGCGGATCGTAGAAGGTCTGGCGGCCCATCTTTTCCGGAAAGTAGTTCTGGCCCGAAAAGGCATCCGGCTCGTCGTGATCATAGCGATAGCCGTCGCCATAGCCCTCGGTACGCATCAGCTTCGTCGGCGCATTGAGGATCTGCTTGGGCGGCAGCAGCGAGCCGTTTTCCTTGGCGGCCTGGGTGGCAGCCTTGAAGGCGGTGTAGAGGGCATTCGATTTGGGGGCAGTGGCGAGATAGACGCAGGCCTGCGCCAGCGCCAACTCCCCTTCCGGCGACCCAAGATAATCATAGGCGTCCTTGGCGGCATTGCAGATCACCAGCGCCTGCGGATCGGCAAGCCCGATATCCTCGACTGCCATCCGCACCAGCCGCCGCCCGAGATAAAGCGGGTCTTCGCCGGCATCGAACATGCGGGCGAGATAGTAGAGCGCCGCATCGGGATCGGAGCCGCGCACCGATTTATGCAGAGCCGAAATCAGATTGTAATGGCCATCCTGCGCCTTGTCGTAGACCGGTGCGCGGCGCTGCACGATCTTTACCAGTGCGTCCGGATCGAAGCGCTCGTCCTTGCGGGCGGCGCGCCAGACTTCTTCCGCCAGCGTCAGCACCGAGCGGCCGTCGCCATCGGCCATGCGGATCAGGCTGGCGCGAGCATCCTCGGTCAGCGGCAGCGGCTTGCCTTCCGTCGTCTCGGCGCGGCTTAGCAGCTCCTCGAGACTTTCCTCGTCATGCGAGCGAAACGTTAAGACGCGGGCGCGGGACAGAAGAGCGGCGTTGAGTTCAAAGGACGGGTTCTCCGTCGTCGCTCCCACCAGGATGACGGTGCCGTCCTCCATAACCGGCAGAAAGCTGTCCTGCTGGGCGCGGTTGAAGCGATGGATCTCGTCGACGAACAACAGCGTCTGGCGGCCATCCATGCGGCGCAACCGCGCGGTTTCGAACACCTTCTTGAGGTCCGCGACACCGGAGAAGATCGCCGAGATCTGCTCGAAGGCCAGGCCCGCCTCGCCCGACAGCAGCCGCGCCACCGTCGTCTTGCCGGTACCGGGCGGCCCCCAGAAGATCATCGAGCCGAGCGAGCCGGACTCGATCATCCGCCGCAGTGCTCCATCCTCACCGGTCAGATGTGACTGGCCGGTGACATCAGCCAGAGTTTGCGGCCGCAGACGATCGGCAAGAGGCCGCTTGCTGGCGACCCCTTCCGGTATCTTCGGTGCAAACAGGTCATCGTTCATCGGAAGAACTGCCGTATGCGCTGGCCGTCGCGTTCGATCTCGACGCGCCAGAAGCTTGGATTGCCGCTAACGGCCTGCTGTAACACGTCGGTCGTGGTGATGGCGACGCCGTTGACGGAAATAATGATATCCTTCGGCGCGAAACCAACACGATCGGCCGGTGAATTCGCCTTCAAGCTCTCGACCACGACACCGGCCGTATCCGGCGCTAGGTGCAGCTCGTCGGCGACACGCGGCGACAGATTGGCGACCGTCACCCCAGAAAAGGGATTGTTGCCCTGAATGAGCTTTTCCTCGCGTGGCGTGGTTTCCGGCGCGGCCGCAAGCGTCATGCTCGCCTCGTGCTCCTTGCCGCCATCCAGAACCGTCAAGGTCACGGTGGCGCCGAGGCCGGCCGTCGTCAGACGGTAGCCAAGAGCATCCGGATGTTCGACCGGGATATTGTTGAGAGCGGTGACGACTTCACCCGGTTTCAGGCCGGCCTTCGCCGCCGGCCCACCGTCAATCACCTTGGTCACCAGCGCACCGCGCACCTTGTCGAGGCCGAGCGCTTCGGCAACGTCCGAGGTCACCGGTTCAAAAGAGGCGCCGATATAGGGCCGGTCGAAAGTCTTGTCGCCACGATCCGCGGCGGCGAGGAAAACCTTGACCAGATTGGCGGGGATCGCGAAGCCAATACCGTTGGAGCCGCCACCCTGGGAGAAAATTGCCGTGTTGAGGCCGATCAACTCGCCGTTCATATTGGCAAGCGCGCCGCCGGAATTACCGGGATTGATCGAGGCATCGGTCTGGATGAAGAAGCCGACCTCGTTCTTCACCTGGTTGCGCGCGAGCGCCGAGACGATACCGCTCGTCACCGTCTGGCCGACACCGAAGGGATTGCCGATTGCCAGCACGAGATCACCGACTTCAACGCCATCGGAATTGCCGAGCGGCAGAATCGGGAAGGTCTCGTTCTTGGACTGGATCTTCAACACGGCGAGATCGACGCGGTCATCTTTCAGGATGACCTTGCAAGGAAATTCGCGGCCGTCCGACAGCGCGATCTTGATATCATCGGCGCCATCGACAACGTGGTTGTTGGTGATGACAGTGCCGTTTGCCTCGACGATGACGCCGGAGCCCAGCGAGGATTGCTTCTCGGTGCGATTCGGCATGCGCTGGCCGAAGAATTGCTCGAAGAAGGGATCGCCGGCAAAGGGCGATTGCCGCTGCACCACCCGCTCGGCATAGACATTGACCACCGCGCCGGCCGTCTGCTTGACCAGCGGTGCGAACGACAGCTGCATTTGCATCTGGTTCTGCGGCACCGACTTCGCAGTCTGCGCCGCGGCGGAAAGCGGCATCGCCATGATGAGGGCAATCATCGAAACGGCAGTGCGCTTCAGCAGGACCTGCATGGAATTTTCCTTTTTAAATGCTCTTGAAACAACGTTGTAACGCCCGACGCTAGAAAGAAAAGAGGGCGGAAGCATGAAGCATAGATGGTCCTGCGCACTCATGAAAAACAGGTGAAATGAACAAAACTATGTGATTGCGCATTTCACTTCAGAAATCGGCAGATGGAGTGACCTTATGCGATCAAACAACCTGACGGCAGCCTTCCTCATCACCTCCCTCACCCTCCTCGGCACCCTCGGTGCGACCAGCACATCCCAAGCTGCGAGCTTCAACTGCGACGCGCAAAATCTTCAGCCGGACGAAAAGACGATCTGCGATGTGAGGGCACTCAACGATGCCGACGTGAAGATGGTAACGACCTTCGACCTGCTCTCCGGCCTGCTCGCCATGGGCTCCCGTGGCACACTTGAGGATGAACAGTCCGCCTGGCTGAAGAAGCGGCAGGCCTGCGGCGCGGATGCCGGGTGTTTGACATCTTCCTATCAGGAGCGCCTGAAGGAATTGGACGAGACGTATAAGAAGATCAATCGGCCGCTGTGAGCGGATTGCAACTTGGATAACGAGAGGCTCCTACTTTCCTCTCAGTTACGGCGAAGGGCTACAGCGAACTTGCGAAGGTTGTTGTTCCGCAGCAAGTGCTATCTGTAAACTATCGACTCGCTTTCCCTTTTGTATCCTCTAGCCTTAAAGTCATCGGGCTATTCTGAGCTGGGCTGTATCCCAACGTCTCACCTTGAAACGTCCAGCGCCCATATGTGCTATGCGGGCCGTTCCAGCCTTTGTTAAGCAGCGTTCTAAGCTTCTTGCCATAAGCGCACATGACTTTGCCATAGCTGACCCACAAATGATCAAATAAGGGGCTCTCCTGCTTAGTGTCTTGGACAGCAACAGCGCATGGATACCGGAACCAAGAATCAAGCCCAGATTCAAATGCCTCTAGGACATGAATGTGACGCGTCTTATAGGGGATTAATTTCGATTGCTTCTGCAAGCCACTCAAGCTGTGTGATCTGAGTTTGGTCGAGAGCCGCCCGTTGGAAATCCAACTGGGATTCTCGTAGACAAGGAATGCTTTGATCGCGTTTTCAAGCGCAAAGCCGCCGAGCAAAAAAACTGATTTGTCGATCAGCCGCGTCTGCTGCAGGATCTCGCCGCTAGCGTTCACTTTCGTAAGGATGCTGGAGCGGTTCCGATTTTCGTAAATCGTTGTCGCCTGTTCGTGCAGATCATCAGCCATCATTAACCAAGAATGAGGGTTTGCAAACTCTTCGACAAATCGTTTGTTTTCGTCCACCAATGCCATAACCGCCTTGGATAGGTCTTCCACACAAAGCGCAAAAGGCCCCAATCGACCTGGGGCCTTTTGCGCTTTGCTCAATTGCGCCAACCTACCTCCTCTCCGCGAATGCGGGGTGAAGGTGTTAATTATTTGCCACCCAGATCCCTGACGGCGCCACGGTCGGCGCTAGTCGCAAAGGCCGCATAGGCCTTCAGCGCCGTCGTCACGTTGCGCTTGCGCTTTTCGGCCGGGAACCAGCCCTTGGCGTTCTGGGCTTCGCGGCGGGCGGCGAGTTCCGTCTCGTCGACGCGCAGGCTGATCGTGCGGTTCGGGATGTCGATGTCGATCATGTCACCTTCGCGCACCAGGCCGATCGTGCCGCCGTTTGCCGCTTCCGGCGAGGCGTGACCAATGGAGAGGCCCGAGGTGCCGCCGGAGAAGCGACCGTCGGTGATCAGTGCGCAAGCCTTACCGAGGCCCTTCGACTTCAGATAGCTGGTCGGGTAGAGCATTTCCTGCATGCCGGGGCCGCCCTTCGGGCCTTCATAGCGAATGACGACAACATCGCCGGCCACGACCTCGTTGCTGAGGATGCCCTTGACGGCCGAATCCTGGCTTTCGAAAACCTTGGCCGGACCGGAGAATTTCAAGATCGATTCATCGACGCCCGCCGTCTTCACGATGCAGCCGTCCAGCGCCAGATTGCCCTTCAAGACGGCGAGACCGCCATCCTTGGAGAAGGGATGCTGGGCATCGCGGATGACACCCTTTTCACGATCGAGATCCAGCTCCTCCCAGCGCGCGCTCTGGCTGAAGGCAACCTGCGTCGGGACACCGCCGGGGGCAGCGCTGAAGAGCTCCAGAGCCGCCTTGTTGTCGGTAACCGCAATATCCCATTGCGCCAGCGCATCGCCCAGCGTTGGGGCGTGAACGGTCGGCAGATCGGCATTCAACAGCCCGGCACGGTTCAGCTCGCCTAGGATCGCCATGATGCCGCCGGCGCGATGCACATCTTCCATGTGAACATCTGCCTTGGCCGGTGCCACCTTGGAAAGGCAGGGAACTCGCCGAGACAGACGATCGATGTCATCCATGGTGAAATCGATTTCACCCTCATGCGCTGCCGCGAGGATATGCAGAACGGTGTTGGTCGAGCCACCCATCGCGATGTCGAGCGCCATGGCGTTCTCGAAGGCACCCTTGCTGGCGATTGTCCGCGGCAGTGCCGTGACATCGTCCTGCTCGTAATAGCGCTTCGCGAGAGCGACGACACGGCGACCGGCCTCGAGGAAAAGTTCCTTGCGGTCGGAATGGGTGGCAAGCGTCGAGCCGTTGCCAGGCAACGACAGGCCAAGCGCCTCCGTCAGGCAATTCATCGAATTGGCGGTAAACATGCCGGAACAGGAACCGCAGGTCGGACAGGCCGAGCGTTCGATAACGGCGACGTCTTCATCGCTGATCTTGTCGTCGGCTGCAGCAACCATCGCGTCGACCAGATCGAGCGCGACCTTCTTGCCATGCAGGACGACCTTGCCGGCTTCCATCGGGCCACCGGAAACGAAGACCGTGGGGATGTTGAGGCGCAGCGACGCCATCAGCATGCCGGGGGTGATCTTGTCGCAGTTGGAAATGCAGACCATGGCGTCGGCGCAATGGGCGTTGACCATGTATTCGACGCTATCGGCGATCAGTTCGCGCGACGGCAGCGAATAGAGCATGCCGTCATGACCCATGGCGATGCCGTCGTCGACGGCGATGGTGTTGAACTCCTTGGCGACGCCGCCGGCCGCTTCGATTTCACGCGCAACGAGCTGGCCGAGATCCTTGAGGTGAACGTGGCCGGGCACGAACTGGGTGAAGGAATTGACCACCGCAATGATCGGCTTGCCGAAATCGCTGTCCTTCATACCCGTCGCGCGCCAAAGGCCGCGCGCGCCCGCCATGTTGCGGCCGTGAGTCGTGGTTCTGGAACGATAAGCTGGCATGGTGTATTCCTCGTCGTCTTGGAAATTGTGCGATGTCGACTGGCCACGGCTTCGAGCCAAATGGAGCGCCGACACTCCTGCTTTTTGGAATTGTCCTAATCCAATCGTGCCGGACTGTCACTATCAACTCAGCCGAATCCGGTACGCCGCCAGGGCAAACCCCGCCTTGGGCGGTTTGTCGGGCGTATTCATCGGCCAAACGACGTGAACACGCCAGAAAGCCGTTTCATCGATCACGGACGGACACAAAAAATTGGTTTCCGTTCGGAAGAAATACCGGCGTAAGACCGTAACAAATCGTGCGTCCCGTACGTAGAGGTCGTATCATCTCCACGATCGCTGAAAGGACTATAGCATGCCTTCCAATCGCCCGCCAAAGATCACCGCCTCCGAGATCACCCCGCGCTCGATCTATCTGAGGCGCCGGGAGTTCCTGACGGCGGCGGCAGCCGGTGCCGGCATGGCCATCGCCGGCGGCAAGAGCGCGCTCGCGGATCCGCTGACCGCGACGAAGAGCAAGTATACGGTCGATGAGAAGCTGACGCCGATCAAGGACGTCACCACCTATAATAATTTCTACGAATTCGGCCTCGACAAGGCCGACCCGGCAAAGCTTTCCGGCAACTTCAAGCCGCGTCCGTGGACCGTCAAGGTCGATGGAATGGTCAACAAGCCCGGCACCTTCGATATCGACGCGCTGATCAAGGAGTTCCCGCTGGAAGAGCGCGTGTACCGCATGCGCTGCGTCGAGGCCTGGTCGATGGTCATCCCCTGGGACGGTTTTCCGCTCTCGGCGCTGCTCGACAAGGTGGAGCCGCTCGGCAGCGCCAAGTTCGTCGCCTTCGAGACGGTCGTGCGGCCATCGGAAATGCCGGGGCAGTCGGGTCTCCTGCAATCGCTGGACTGGCCCTATGTCGAAGGCCTGCGGCTCGATGAAGCGCGCAATCCGCTGACATTGCTCGCTGTCGGGCTCTATGGCGAGACATTGCCGAACCAGAACGGCGCACCGATCCGCCTCGTCGTGCCGTGGAAATACGGTTTCAAGGGCATCAAGTCGATCGTGCGTATCACGCTCACCGACAAGCAGCCGATGAATACATGGCAGGCAACCAACAGCCAGGAATATGGCTTTTACGCCAACGTCAATCCAGCGGTCGATCATCCGCGCTGGAGCCAGGCAACCGAGCGTCGCATTGGCGAAGGCGGCTTCTTCGGCTCCAATCGCCACCCCACCCTGCCCTTCAACGGCTATGCCGACCAGGTCGCCAGCCTCTATACGGGCATGGATCTGAGGGCGAATTTCTAATGGCCGTCTCTTTCGCTTTGCCCAAGCGCTGGCAGCCCGTTTCCGTCTGGGCGCTCTATGTGGTTGGCCTGATACCGGCAGCATGGGAATTCTATCTCGGTGCCACGGACCAGCTCGGCGCCGATGCGGTGAAAACCTTCGAGCTGTTCCTCGGGCTCTGGGCGATCCGCTTCCTGCTATTGACGCTCGCCGTCACCCCGGCGCGCGATCTGTTCGGCTGGAATTATCTGCGCTATCGCCGCGCGCTCGGCCTACTCTGTTTCTACTACGCGCTGATGCATCTGGCCGTTTACATGATCCTCGATCAGGCACTCGACATCGGAGCAGTGATCGACGACGTGCTGAAACGGCCCTTCATCATGTTCGGCATGGCAGCCCTCGCCATGCTAATTCCGCTGGCGCTGACATCCAATAATTTCTCGATCCGCCGCCTCGGCAAGAACTGGATCTGGCTGCATCGCCTGATCTACATCATCGCCGCCAGCGGAGCGCTGCATTTCGCGCTCTCGACCAAGATCCTCGA
>DASVPC010000147.1:0-39411 GCA_036383055.1 Rhizobium sp.
CCTCCTCCTGATCCGGGAGCTTCAGGCGGAATACGGCTTGTCGGTGATCTTCGTCACGCATGATATCGGCGTCGCCGCCGAAGTCGCCGACAGGATTGCGGTGATGTATGCGGGACGGATCGTCGAGGAAGGCACTGTCTCCGACATCATCAATCAACCGAAACACCCCTATACACGAGGCTTGCTGGGAGCCCGCGTCGAGCTGGCTCATGGTCGGGACAGGCTGGTGACAATTCCGGGTTCACCACCTGATCTTGCAAACATGCCACCTGGCTGCGCCTTCGCGCCTCGCTGCCCGCAGGTGTCGGATGCGTGCCGGTCCCGCGTGCCCGATCTCGTCGGCCAAGGCGGAACCGGACAAGTGGCCTGCCTTCAATATACATGAGTGCTCGCAACAAAAAATAATAATGAACCAGGGAGACCGCCGTGCTCGTTCAGCACGCTCAAGACACGACGAAGCACATCGTCCTCATCAACCCGAATACGTCTCAGGCAACGACAGCAATGATGACCGACATCGCCCGCAGCGTCCTTCCGGCCAATATCACCGTCGAAGGTGTGACCGCGGCAAGTGGCGTTCCAATGATCCTCGACGACAGACAGCTGGCAGCCTCCGCCGCCGGAGTGGTCGAGATGGGGCTCGCGGCGACCCGGTTTTGCAACGGCATCATCATCAGCGCTTTCGGGGATCCCGGTATCGAGCAGCTACGGGACCTCACCGATGTTCCCGTTGTCGGCATCTGCGAGGCCAGCATGCTTGAGGCATCCGCGCATGGACGCCGTTTCGGCATCGCGACGGTCACACCCGATCTTGTCGACGGATTTGCCCGCAAGGCGGAAGGTCTTGGGCTTGGCCAGCTGTTCACGGGAACGCGCCTCACCAACGGCGATCCGCAAAAGCTCGCGGCCGATCCGGAACGGCTGCAGGCCGAACTTGCCTTTGCGGTCGAACAGGCATTCGACCTCGACGGGGCCGAGGCTGTCATCATCGGCGGTGGGCCGTTGGGACAGGCCGCCCTTGAGCTGGGGCGCCGGTTTTCCAGGCCGGTGATTGCACCGATCACAGCCGCCGTCACGTCGCTGCTGCTCCAACTTAAAGCCACGTCTGCCACCAGCAACCTTTCTTCATGACGAAGGCGCGCGGACGCCGGTTGCCGGCGCCCTTTTCGATTGCAAATCCGGTATCCGCGACCGAAAATCCATCGGCGAGCAATCTGGCGGAGACGGAAGTGTCCAAAGAGAAATCGTTTCTGTTCAGGGTCAGGCAGGCTCTTCCGGAACTCCACCCCGCCGAACGGCGGCTGGGAGATTTTGTCTGCGATTTTCCAGGCGAGCTTGCGAGCTATTCCGCGCAGGAACTGGCAGCACTTGCCCATGTTTCGAAGGCGACCGTTTCGCGGTTTGTTCAGCGGCTGGGTTACGCCAACTACGAAGAGGCACGCCGGCACGCCCGCGCCGAAAAACAGACCGGATCGCGGCTGTTCCTGTCGACCTCGACAGATGCCTCCACAACCCAATCGATCAAAGCGCACATCGCACAAGCGATCGCCAACATTGACGCGACCTTTCTCGCCATCAACGATACGCAAATCGATGCTGTTGCGGAAGCAATGCTGAATGCCCGCAAGGTGTGGGTGGTTGGTTTCCGCAGCAATCATCCTTTCGCCTCCTATCTCCAGTGGCAACTCACGCAGGCCATCGAGAATATCGTGGCGATCCCAGGTCCGGGCCAGACCCTCGGCGAGCATCTGGTCAGCGTGCAGGAACAGGACGTCGTCGTGCTGTTCGGTCTGCGGCGGCGGATAGCGCGGATGGATCTGCTGATCGAGCAGATCCTGCACTCGAAAGCCAGGTTCCTTTACATCACCGACGAAGGTGCGCCCTTTCTGGCAAGCGCCGAATGGCATTTCCTTTGCCAGACACTAGCGCCCGGACCACTCTTCAATCATGCCTCCGTCATGGCGCTTTGCCACCTGCTTATAACGCGATGCGTCGAAAAGGCGGAGGTGTCAGGTCGCAGGCGTCTGCGAAACATCGAAGCTTTGAACGATAGCCTCGAGGAGCTTTAGCCAGCTTGCATTCCCTTCTCGCGATGGAAGAGCCAGGCGCGCATCTGACGGAAAGGTACTGCAAACTTATCGGCCTCAGGCCGCGGATGAAATCAGCCGTGGAGCTTCCTCATATGCGAAACCGCCCGGATCAAGTCGCAACAGGATCCGCCTGAGACACCCGAGCGATCCTGCTCGTAAACTCGCGAGTGCGCTGTACCTGGGGAGTGTCGAATATCTGCTCCGGCGACCCGACCTCCTGGATTTTGCCATTCGCCATGAAGACAACCCGATCGGAAACCTCGCGCACGAAATTCATTTCGTGGGAGACAATCAGGAGGGTGATGTTCTCGGAGGCCAAGAGCTTGATGGTATCGAGCACCTCACCTACCCGCTCCGGATCGAGCGCGGAGGTGACCTCGTCAAGGAGCAGGATTTCCGGCTTCAAGCACAGCGCCCGCGCAAGGGCGACACGCTGTTGCTGGCCGCCCGAGAGCTCGTCCGGATAGGCGGCGAGCTTGTCGCCAAGTCCCACCTTCTCAAGCAGGCGCCGGGCGTCGGCCTCCACCTCGCTTCTATTGCGCTTCCGGATCTTCGCCGGGGCGACCATGACATTGCCGAGTACGGTCATATTGCCGAAGAGATTATATTGCTGGAACACGATCGCGAGCTTTTCCCGCGCGGCCCTCAGCGAACGGCGGTCAGAATAGTCGATCCTTTCGCCGTCGAGAACGATCTCGCCGCGCTCCAGCTTGAGGAGACCCGTGATCACCCGCAGTAACGTGCTCTTTCCGGACCCTGACGGGCCGATCAGGCTCACGATTTCACCGCGCTCCACCGTCAGGTCGATGCCGTCGAGGACGATGTGATTAGCGTAGCTGGCCGTGAGACCGCGAATGTCGAGATGCGCCAAGATTGCTCTCCAGATAGGCCCCCAGCCGAGCCAGGGGGTAGGAAATCAGAAAATAGAGAATGAGGATCGTCGCGAAGACGAGCAGAGCCGAGAAGCCCTTGGTATTGAGGATCTTTCCTGCCTGGGTCAGCTCGAGGACACCGATCTGCGAGGCAAGCGCCGTATCCTTGATGAACAGAACGAAATAGCCGAATACAGGCGGCAGGATCAGCGGCCAGGCTTGCGGCCAGCGAACAAGACAAAGGGTCTGCCAGGGAGAAAAGTTCATGACCTCGGCGGCCTCGAGCTGGCTGGGACGCACCGCGGCAAGCCCCGCACGGATAATTTCCGCCACGAAGGCCGTGGAAATGACCGAGGTGCTGATGAGGGTGACGACCAGCGGCGAGATGTCGAAGCCGAGCACCTGCGCGCCGAAGAAGAACACCAGCAAGGTCACCAAGAAGGGCACACGCCGAAACACTTCGACATAGACGAAGGCGACGACCTTGAAGGGCAGGAGAATCCGAGCGCGCGACAAACGAGCCAGGGACAGGACCGTTCCGAATAGGACCCCGACGAGACAGCCGACGGCCGAGAGGAAGAGCGTCGTCAATGCCGCTTCCGCAAGCATGGCGATGTTGTAACGGCTGAAAACCTGGGGAAGCTGAGCGAGAATATCCTTCAACATCAAAGCACCCTCACCCTTGCGCGGAAAACGTAGCGGCCGACCACGGCAAGCAGGATCGTCGCCATGAAGGTGATGACAACATAAAGCCCGGCGATCATCGTGAAGATCTCGATGGAGCGGAATGTGGTCGAATTCACATTGAACGCCCGGCCCGTCAGCTCCTCCACCCCGAACACGGCCGCCATCGATGTGCCAAGCGTCATCAGGATATATTGGTTGCTGAGCGGAGGCATCGCGACGCGGAAAACATGCGGCACGATCACGTAGCGCAGGCTCTGAAGCCGGCTCATGCCGAGGGTCTCGGCCGCATCGAGCTCCTCCTGATGAACCGAGGCAAGGCCGGCTCGGAGGATTTCCGTCAGATAGGCACCCGCATTCAGCGTCATGCCGATCAGCACCGCCGCGAAGGGTGAGAACACGACGCCGAGATCCGGCAGGCCGAAGAAAATCACGTAGATCTGCACCAGCTGCGGCGTGTTGGTGAAGAAGACGACATAGGCCCGCACCAGACGCGACAGGATCGGGCCTCCCTCGTTGCGGGCGATGGCAAGCGCGAAGCCGATCACCATGCCACCGGCGAAGGCAAGGACGCTCAGCTCAAGGCTGAGCAGAGCGCCCCCTATCAGGTAAGGCAGATAGGATGTGATCTGGCTGTAATGTAGAGCGTAGTGCATGACCCGATCCCGTTCCGTATCAGCCGTGTCGTCCGGTCAGAAATAAGGCGTGACGGGGACCGGATAGACCATGTCGATGCCGAACCACTGCTTGTAGGTCTGCTTCATGAAGCCGCTTGTCTGCAGCTGGTAAAGGGCCACATTGACCCACGACTTCAGCGCCGTATTGCCTTGAGCAAGGCCGATGCAATCATAGTCGATCGAGGCCGACTTGTCCGTGATTACCCGCGTCTCCGCGCTATAGTTCTTCGTATAGGCACCGAGATAGTCGACGACGTCGACGATGGCATCGCCCCGGCCCTGCTCGAAGGCGCGCACGGCATCCGGATAGTTGTCGAACAGCGTTACCTGCGCCTTCGGCAAACGCTCCTTAACGAAATCGACGGGTGTCGTGCCGCGCACTTCGACGAGATGAACGTCCGCGGAGTTGAGATCATCGATGGTCTGGTAAGGCTTGTCCTTCGCAACCAATGCGCTGATCGCCTCGGTCTGGATCGGCAGCGAGAAATCGATCACCTTTGCCCGGTCTGCCGTGCGGGTCAGCGCACCGAGTACGATATCGGCCTTGCCGGTTGCCAGAAACGGCACGCGATCCGCCGACGAGACCTGCACGAGCGAAACCTCCACGCCGAGCATCTCGCCGAGCTTCTTGGCGACATCAACGTCGAAACCCTCGATTTCATTCTTGTCGTTGAAGCGGCCGAGCGGCGGCAGGTTGGGGTTGATACCCACTACGATCTTCTTGGCCGAAAGGATTTCATCCAGGCTATGTGCATTGGCGGCAACCGCCGTGAGCGCGAGGCAGGCCGCGCCGGCAAGCATGCAAACCGTCTTTAAACTCTTCATATTGATCCCCTTTTTTTTGCTTTGCCGTGGCCAGACCGGAGATTTTTCAGCATCCGAACCGTTGCACTAGCGTTCCCGACGGTGTATCTATCGTATACCGTTCGTAGACGAAAGAAACACCGTGACAGGCGAAAGTCAACCCTTCGAATTGAGACGACCCAGTCTGCGCGAGCCGGATGTGAGGCGCGGGACGCCTGTGCGCTTCACCTTCGATGGCAATTCCGTTGACGCCTATGCGGGAGAATCGGTGGCTGCCGCACTGCTCGCCGCCGGCTATCGAACCCTGCGGGAAAGCCCGAACGAGCATGCACCGCGCGGTGCGTTCTGCTGGATGGGTCTCTGCCAGGAGTGCACGGTCGAGGTGAACGGCGTTCGCAGGCCGGCTTGTCGCACGGAATGTGCGGATGGCCTCATCGTGCGAAAGGGAACGATCGCATGAGCGACACCTGCGATGTCCTCGTCATCGGCGCCGGCCCGGCCGGCACTGAAGCTGCCCTGTCCGCCGCTGCTTGCGGCCTGCATGTCGTGCTGGTCGACGAAGCCCCCGCGGCGGGCGGACAGGTCTATCGCGCACCGCCCAGTACCTTCTCCGGCCTGCCGGCCACCCCGGAAAGCCGCACTGGGGACGCGTTGCGTCGCCGGCTCGCGGAAAGCACGGTCGATACCCATTTCGGTCACACCGTCTGGTCAGTCTCGCCGGACTTGCGGGTCGACGCTCTCGCCGAGGGCGGGCCGGTGTCGTGGAGCGCCCGCAAGATCATTGTCGCGACCGGCGCGCAGGAGCGGGTCGTGCCGTTTCCCGGCTGGACGCTTCCCGGCATTGTCGGCCTTGCCGGCGCGACGATACTTCTGAAGTCGCAGCGCATGCTGCCGGGCAGCCGCACCCTGGTCGCCGGGCAAGGCCCGCTTCTCCTGGCGGTCGCCGCCGGAATCCTGAAGGCGGGTGGTACGGTGGCCGGTGTCATCGATCTCGCTTCCCGTGGCGAGTGGCTGGCAAAGAGCCCCGCATTCCTGACCCGTCCGGACCTTGCCGCTCGCGGTGGCGGATGGCTGGCCCGCCTTCATAGCGCGGGCGTTCCCTTTTTCTATCGCCACGCCATCCGCCGCGCCGTAAAGCGGGATGCGAACGAAATTGAAGTGACGATCGGTCCTGTCGACCGGAGCGGTAGTGCGACCGCCGGCAAGGAGCGGACTTTCACCGTCGATGCCGTCGCGGTCGGCAACGGCCTTGTTGCGTCCACTGACGTCACCCGGCTGCTGCGAGCGGACCATGCATTCGACGAGGCTCGCGGCGGCTGGATTCCACAGATCGACGCCGACTTTCGCACCAGCATTGCTGGCCTCTATACGGTCGGTGACGGCACCGGGATCGCCGGAGCTGCAGCAGCCGCGCTGAACGGCCGCCTTGCCGGCCTTGTCGCCGCCCGCGACCTCGGCGCCCTGACGGGAGAAGCCTATGCATCGCAATCCGTCCCCCTTCGCCGAAGCGCCAAACGGGCTCTCGGATTCGGCAGTGCCATGGCCGGGCTGATGGCTCTGAAGCCGGGGCAGATCAAAAGCATCGCCGAAGACGCCGTCGTCTGCCGCTGCGAGGACGTGACGCGACGGGATATCGATTTGGCCTTTGCCGATGGCGCACGCAGCGCCAACCAGCTCAAGGCCTGGACGCGCTGCGGCATGGGTCCCTGCCAGGGGCGCATCTGCGGCGACATCGCAAGCGCCCTCCTCGCCCAAGCGACAGGGCAGCATCCAAGATCAGGCATGTTCACCGGCCGGACGCCGTTTCGTCCTCTTCCGCTCGCCCAGCTTCTCGAGCCGGTCGAATATTCCGAGCTGAAGCTCCCACCGCCCGCGCCGCTATGATGTCAAAAAATCCTTCACAAGCATTCGATATCGCCGTGGTCGGCGCAGGCGCGATGGGTGCAACGGCGGCCCTTCACCTCGCGCGTGCCGGCATGCGCGTCGCCTTGATCGATCGCGGGGAGATTTGCCGCGAGGCCTCCGGCGTCAATGCCGGCACGCTGACACTCCATATGACGCGCGCTGCTCTCATCCCCTACGCCATGAAGGGACGCGAACTCTGGCTCGACGCGCCGAACTGGCTCGGCATGGATGTCGGCGCCCGCTCTGCTCCGGGACTGTCCCTTGCCTTCACAGCGGCGGAACAGGAGATGCTGGAGAAAAGGGCGCAGGCGCGCGCCGCGATGGGGGCGCCGATCCGGCTGATCACGCCCGCCGAGGCTCTCCGGATAGAACCGGGCCTCAATCCTTCCCTCATCGCCGCCGCCTATTGCGAACTCGACGGCCACGTTACGGCCTATATGACGGGCCGCGCCTATCGAAAGGCACTCGTCTCGGCGAATGTCACCATTCTCGAAAACACATCCGTCAGCGGAATAGAGCCGGACGGGGGCCATTACACTATCCTGCATGAGGACGGCGCAAGAACGACGACGAAACGGCTGGTGCTCGCCGGCGGCGTCTGGCTCGAGACGATGCTCGCCTGGCTCGGGTTCCGCGTGCCGATCAAATGCCTGATCAACCAGCTCGTGGTCACCGAGCGCATGCGGCCAGTGATGCAGACCGTGGTCGGGATCGCCAACGGTCTCCTGTCGCTCAAGCAGTTCGAAAACGGCAGCGTGTTGATCGGCGGTGGCTGGCAGGGCGTCGGCGATCCGATCCGCGGCGGCGTCGAGACGATCCCGGAAAACCTCATCGGCAACGTCCAGCTCGCCCGTCATGCCATACCGGCGCTCGGCGACACCCGCATCTTGCGTATCTGGCTCGGCCTCGAATCCGAGACCGCCGACGCCATGCCAATCATCGGGCCGCTGCCCGGACTGGACGAAGCCTATGTGATCGGCTGTGCCCATTCCGGCTATACCAGCGCCCCTTACATGGGCCGGCTCCTCGCCGACCGGATTCTCGGGCGGGAGCCCGAAATGCCGCTCTTCGACCCCGCCCGACTGATCAGGAACCCGGAGGAAACAGCTTGATACCCGCCATAGACCACCCCTTCCGCGGCATCTACGTGGCTACACTCACCCCATTTCGCGACGACGGCACGATCGACGAGGATGCGCTCGCCGATCACTTCCGCTCCGTGACGGCCGAACCGGGTATCGTCGGTGTTCTTTGCAACGGCCATGCGGGCGAGAACATCCTGCTCACTCGCGAAGAGCGCCGCCGGGTAACGGAAATCGCCGTCAAGGCGATCGGTGATACCCATATCGTCGTCTGCGGGATCCTGTGCGAGGCAACGGCGGAAGCTGTCAGCCATGCCGAAGACGCTGCCCAAGCCGGCGCTGATTCCATTCTCGTCTTCCCGCCATTTTCCTGGGCACTGTCGCAGGATAGCGAGATGGCCGTGACACACCATCGCGCCATTGCCGAGGCCGTCGATACACCGATGATGCTCTATCAGGCCGGCGTCGCTTCCGCGCTTGCCTACCGGCCGGAGGTGCTCTCCAGGCTGGTCCTGTTGCCCACAGTCGTCGGGATCAAGGAGGGAAGCTGGGAGAGCAACGCCTATGACCGCAATCGCCGTCTCGTCAAAAGCACAGCACCCCATGTTGAGATCATGGCATCCGGGGACGAGCATCTCCTCTCTTGTTTTGCGATCGGCAGTGAAGGTAGTCTCGTGAGTCTGGCAGTGATCATGCCGGGAGAGATCGTGGCGCTGGATCGCGCTGTGCAAGGGGGGGATTTGGAACGGGCACGCGCCTTGAGCGAACGCATTCAGCCGCTGGCAAACGCCATCTACGGCACGCATCCTGTCGGCTGGGCCACGGCGCGCCTCAAGGCCTGCATGGTTCTACTTGGACATTGGCGCAACGGCAGCCCGCGCGCTCCCATCACCGATCTGCCATCCTCTGAAATCCTCCGGCTGCGGCATGCCCTTGCCGATGCCGGACTGCTGGGCTCTGATGCATGAACGACGATAGCCTTTTGTCCGCCATCAACGGTGAAGCAAGCCTCAGCGAGCGCGCCTATGACGAGCTCAGCCGCCTCATCCTGACCCGTAAGCTGCCGGGCGGCAGCCTCGTGGTGGAAGGAAGGCTCGCCCAGCAGCTCGACGTTTCTCGCACCCCGATGCGCGAGGCGATCCTGCGGCTTGCGGCGGAGGGACTGCTTATCAAGCAGGGCTCGCGCTCCTATGCGGTGCGCCGGGTGCAGCCGGTGGAATTCTTCCAGGCACTCAAGGTTCGCGAGCTGCTCGAAGGCGAAGCCGTGGAGCTCGCGATCGGCCGCATCAAACCGGAAACGATCGAGGTGCTGCGTAGCGATATTCTGAGGCTCGGCGCACTGGAAGCACAGGCGGCCGAGCATTGGGAGACCGACGACCGTCTTCACATGCTGTTCCCGGAAGCCCTCGGCAACGGCGTACTGGTGCGGATGATCCAGCAGCTGCGCGTCGTCACGCGCCTGTTTGAGCTGACCAGCCCGTCGGGTCGCGTGGCGGCGGACGCCGCCGAACACGTCGCCATCCTGGACGCCTTCGCCAAGGGCGACGGCCGGCGCGCGCGGGCGGCGATGGTAACCCATCTGCGCAATGTCGCATCTGAGATCCTGGACATCGTCAGCGGCCGGGACACGGCCCCCGCGCGTCGGAGACCGTGAGCGGAGGGAGTGATCTGGCCGCCCGCCCTGAGGGGATTGGAACCGTCGGTCCGAAATTTATAAGCTCATCCCTCCTGATAGCCAGTCGGACAATTCCGCGTTCACCGATGACTATCTGCGCCACCTGGCGCCGTCAAAGAAAAGCAGCATGGCAAGCCCGATCAATCCGGCAGCGGCTCCAATCACCGCCGTACCCGAATAGCTGCTCATACCCGTTCCGATCGCAAAGAGGAGCGCGCTGAGGCCGGCACTCAGGAAGATATTGACGGATATGAGGGCGCTGCCGAGCCCTGGACGCTCGGCAATCAGATCCTGCAAGTATGTGATGGGAATGCTGATGAGGGCGGCCGCCCCGATCCCGCTGACAAGGGTCAGGGCATAGATGTGCCAAGGCGCCGATGCCTGCGCGAGCAGCAACAGGTAGACGACATAGATGACCGTGCCGATGGCCAGCGCCGTGACATGGCTCATGATCCGCTGGGCGCGTCCCCACACGATGATGAAGATGACTTCGAGAAGCGCCACGATCCCCACGAGCACGCCAATATCGGTGACGGTCCCATGGGCCGCGCCGGTGACGATGAGGGGCAGAATGGCGCCGTTGACATGAAGCGTGCTGCTGATCAGCGCCACCGCGATGACGCGCGCAAAGACTGGCGGCGAGACGACCTCGCCGAGGGCCGCAAGATAGGAAAGATGGCGCGTTGCCGCCTTGTCGGTGCCGTTCTGGCGCGGAAGGAAAACCGCGATCAATCCGAAGCAGACCGCGCAGGCCAGACCCGCGAAGAGATAGGCGGGCAGCATGGTCCTGGAGTTTGCAAGCAGCGCGCCGGTAATGCCGGGCACGAGAACCCAGGACAGCGAGATCATTGCCCGGACACCTGAGTTGACGGTGGCCACGTCGTTGCGTTCCATTCCCTTCGTCGCAACCCTGACATTGGCAAAAAGCAGCGAATTGAGGGAGCCGTAAACCGGCAGGAACAACAACGCACTGACGACGAAGGTCACCTGCGCCGGGATGACATAGACCGCCCCATAACCCAGAATGCCGAAAATCGCGACCGTGAGCATCATCGCGCGGTATTCGCCGAGCCTGTCCGCGAGATTTCCAAGCAGAATGCTGACGATGACGTTCACCGCGGCCGCAGAAAAGATCAGCGCCGAATAGAGCCCATTGCTCAGGCCGAGCTCGCGAATACCCACGACGGACTGATAAGGCGATGTTGCAGCGCCGGCAAAGCCGAAGGCAAAGATGGCAAGCATGCTCACCCGGATCGTCGGGTCGCGGAATACTTCGGGAAGGAGGCGGGTCATCAGCGGTGTCGAAGGTCTGGCAAATCAGCCGATTGTGGGGTGACAGGGTTTTAGCAGGTTTAGACCCGACCGAAACCCGCTCAAGCCAAATATTCGCCCCCGCTTTGTCAAGCGGCGCGCTGACAAGAATGGCGGCCGCTTGATTGGCGCTCCTCACCGCCATCTCCACCGACGCTCTCCGAGACAGTTGTGCGGCCAGGACACCGATAAACTCGTCGCCCGCACCTCATCGGCTCTTCAGCCATACTTCCAAGAGGATCATTTTTCAGGGGGCAAGCCACCGAAACGCGAACAGCAATGATCGCTCCAAGCCTCAGATATCAAAGACATGGAAGTGAAATGCGCTAACACCCATCAACGCATGTTCCGCGCCTGCGACAGCAGCGCCGTCGTAGGTAGCACCATCCAGATACAGATTTCGGTCGGT
This sequence comes from Rhizobium sp., assembly GCA_036383055.1. Taxonomy (GTDB): domain Bacteria; phylum Pseudomonadota; class Alphaproteobacteria; order Rhizobiales; family Rhizobiaceae; genus Rhizobium. The sequence continues at coordinate 11,510 of DASVPC010000147.1, forward strand.
AGTGGGCGTCCCGGCCCAAGCGTCATTCAGGAAGGTCACGCTGACATCATGGCTGCCCTTGTCCCAATCACCCTGCACCAACAAGTGGTCGGATTGGCCGGAACCATGATGAGAGTGGGCCGTCTGGGTCCCGCCGATCTGTTTTCCATCGACCGTAACCCTGTACATGGCGTCGCCGAGATAGGCGTCCTCGCTGATCGACAAAACCAGTTTATCCGCTCCAGCGCCGATAGTGGCGCTGGCTGTGGGTGTGCCGCCTGCTGGCGGCGTGACGGTTACAGGGGGAGCGGTGGGAGTCGTAGCAGGAAGGTGAGAATACACGCGGATATAATCGATCTGCTCCGAAATCGGCGCTTTGGTAATATCCGCATTGTTGTGGGGATCGTTCTGCGTAGCCAGATTGGCCAGCAGATACATTGGTCCATGCATATCACTCGGCGTGGCCTTCGTACCCATAAGCTGACCGTCGACGTAAAAGCCGATCGTATCCGCATTCCAATCCAATCCATATGTGTGAAAACCGGCTGGCTGCGCGACCTCGCTATAGACCTGCAAATTTTGTTGCCAGTTGGCGTTCGGCGCCGCATCCGTCGTGTGAATACCGCTATATATGCCCTTCTCGAAACTCCCGTAGTTTTCGACAACATCAAGTTCCTGCCAGTGCCCGGCCTTGTTCGGATCGGCTATCACATGGTCCGGCAGGAGCCAAAAAGCCTCCCATGCTCCGGCAAGGTTCGAGAAGTCGGCCCGCATCTCGAAGTAGCCATAGGTTTGCGAAAAATGCCCCTGCGTGGTGATCAGGCCAGATTCCCAGCTACCGGGGATACCCGAAGCAGTATGGTCGGGCACGGCCGTAATCGTCAGCACGCCGTTACTCACTTTGAAAGGATCGTAGCCCGACGAAGGATCAACAAATGAAGAGTGACCGAAGCCGATATCGGAATTGGCGTCATAACGCCATTGTGGACGGATATCGGCCCACGTCGTGCCATTACCCGTCTGAGAAATACTGCGAGTGTTGAACTCGTCGTCAAACGTCAGCTTGTACTTGGTAAGATCAATCGTAGACATGTCTACCTCCAGGGCAAATGAACCCGCCCGCGCTTCCAAAATTGCATGGACCGCGAACATCCAACGCCAACAAAACGCAAAACCTGTCGATATCGCCGCGGGATCCGATATCCCCGCCATCCGATGGCAGCTTCATCAAATCGAAGCTGCCGCTCGGCGGATCCGCGAAAAGGCCTCCTGTTCCCGCCGCCGCTTATGCGAACAAGAAGTCGTGTGCCGTCAGCGAATGCTGACTGTGCACAACCACATCACCCGTATCGAAGAAAATCGTACTGTCGTGCGTGGTTGGGTCGAACGCTGAAATGTTCAGATGGCCGAAGTCCTGGATGCCCAGTGCGGAAACATCAATATGGTCGGTTCCCCAATTCGATCCCGCACCGCAAGCGCCCTGACCAAAATCCCCGATTTTGTCCTGGCCGTTATTGAATTTAAACACGAACGTGTCGTTTCCACCTTTGGCGTGACCGACCATTACCTGAGCGTCACCCCACATGTCGTCGTTTCCGTTGCCGCTGATCAGAGTGTCGTTACCGCCACGGGAATGACCGGACATCGTTTGAGCGTCGCCAATAAGGGTAATAGACCCGTTCGTGTGGCGAACGGCGTCGACATTCAGCACGTCGTCGCCGCCATGAGCATTGCCCGACATCGTTTGCGCATCGCCCACGATGATATCATTCGCGGTTTGTTGCGCCCTAACGATAAGGCTGTCGTTACCGCCCTGGGCATGACCCGACATGCTCTTCGCATCGCCATAGGCCAGAACCGCCCCAACGGACGCGACATTCATCGTATCGTTGCCGCCCACGGCATGATCGCCGAGATTGCCACCGGCATCGCCGTAAAACGTTACGCTGTCTTCAAGACCTGTATTGAGAACGTCATTACCGCCATGTGCATGACCGGATATATTTTTGCCCGCATCGCCGTAGAATGTAACGAACCCTTCCGAGCTGCTATCCGTGGCTATGTCGTTGCCACCAACGGCATGGCCCTTCATGTTGCCACCAGCGTCGCCATAGATTGTGAACGTGTTCTGAAAAGCAGAAAGCTTAAACGCATCATCGCCTCCCGCTGCGTGCCCCGACATATCCTTTCCGGCATCGCCGTACATGGCGACTGCGATGTTGGTTGAACTTGGAGCCGCGCTCAGAACATCGTTGCCGCCCTTCGCGCCGTCAGAAATGCTTCCTCCCACGTCCCCATACAAATTGGTCGGGGAGCCGCTCGTCCCGGTTATCTGCGCGAACAGGATATCATCGCCGCCGATTGCGTGGTCGGCAATATCTTTGACGGCATCGCCATAGAAGTTGCCCCAGCCATGTATCGTCAGGTTATCGTTGCCGCCCCTGGAGTGATCCAACAGGCTTCCTCCGGCATCCCCGTAGAGAATGCTGGTCAAATCTGACGCGACCAGAATATCGTCCGCGCCGATTTGATGGTCGGTTAAATTCCCCGCTGTTATCGGAACTCGCTGAACCATTTCGGCCTCCTCCAAGCTAAAATGACGTCTTAGCCTGCGGCTCAAAAAATATAAAATCAAGATCAAAAGTAATATTAGTATCTATCCAATTGATCTTGTGGACTAACTTTTACAACTGCAACAAGTTTGCAAAATCGATTTGGGATAGAGAGGCACTATTCTTCGCGAAGGGCTCGAGCCATCTGGTCCGCCATCGGCTTCGTCAGATAGGCAAGGACCGTTCTTTCGCCGGTCTGCAAGAAGGCCTCGACCGGCATGCCGGAGACAGCAGTCAGCTTCCCGAGCCGGCTCCACTCCTCCTTGGATATGTGGGCGCGAAGGATATAGTAGCTTGCGCCGGAATGCTGGTCCGTGGTCAGCTCAGCTGAGATCTTGGTAATGTCTGCATTGAGTTCAGGCGTGTCCCGCTGATTGAACGCTGAGAACCTCAACCTGACCGACTGCCCGACGGTCACCTGGTCAATGTCCTGCGGCGAAAGTTTAAGCTCGGCGATGAGCGCATCCTGATCCGGCACGATCTGCATAACAGTCTCGCCGGGCGATATCACGGCGCCCGGCGCATGCACGCTCAGATGGTCGATGATGCCGGCCTGCGGCGCTCTTATATCGATCCGCTTCAGATCGTCCTCTGCGGCGATCAATCGCTCCATAAATTGGCCAGTATCGCTCTGTGCCTGACGCAGTTGCTCCGACACCTCGGCGCTGTGATCATCGTCGACCTGCGTGATCTGCAGTTCCGTCTCCGTCATCTTACCCTTGGTCTGCGCGATGCTCGAAACGAGATTGCCGAGCTCACCAGTCAGGCTGGCGCTCTCGCGCTGCAACGCATACACCTTTGCCGCCGGGACGATGCCCTTCTCAAACAGACGTTGGAGGCTGGAAAGCTCTTTGGCGATCAGATCGATCTCGATGCGCTTGCCATTCTCCTGCGCAATCAGACCGTCCGCTTCTTGGCTCAATTGCCGGATACGCTCGCCTAGCTGTGATTTGCGGCTTTGCCTGGATGCCAGTCGATCGTCGAACAGGCGTCTCTCGCCGGAGATCGTCCGCGCGATTTCATCCTCGCCGGCCCGCGAAAGCAGTTCAGCCGGAAAAGCGATCGCCGGCGCACCGTCACGTTCCGCAACGAGCCGTGCGGTCCGCGCGGCAAGTTCGTCCAGGCGTTTTCGTATGATCGCGAGATTGGCGCTCGTTTGCGTATCGTCGAGATGGATCAGAAGCTGGCCAATTTCAACACGGTCACCATTCTTGACTTCAATGTCGCCGACAATCCCCCCTTTGAGATGCTGGATTGGCTTTACATAGCTGTCGACCACGAGCGCTCCAGGGGCGATGACCGCACCGGAGATCTCCGTCGTCGCGGCAAGCCCCCCCATCACGCCGACAAGCAGGACGATCGTCCCAAGCATCACAGCTGAAAGTCTGGGGATCGAACGCTCGCTGGGTGACAGCTTCAATCCGCTCATGATCCGGTATCCTCGCCGGCGACCATCAGCCGGACCGCACCCTGTTTGATCGGTTGCCTCGCCGGATTTCCGAGAACCGCGTCCTTAGGTCCAAAGGCCTGCAACCGCCCTCCGGCAATGACCATCACCATGTCGGCCGCGACCAAAGCGCTCGGCCGATGGGCGATGACCAGCGCAATACCGCCCCGTGCACCGACATTGAGCAGGGCCTGGGTCAGTGCCGCCTCGCCTTCGGCGTCCAGATTCGAATTGGGTTCGTCCAGCACCACCAAAAATGGCTCTCTGTAGAGCGCTCGCGCAAGTGCGATACGCTGCCGCTGCCCCGCCGAAAGCCGCGATCCGCCCTCCCCGATCACGGTATCGAAGCCTTGCGGGAGCTTTACGATCATATCATAGACGCCGGCGGACTTTGCGGCAGTGACAACCGATGTGGATGAAGGCTGCTTTTCAAAGCGGGCGATGTTGTCGGCAATCGAACCATCGAAGAGGCTGACGTCCTGTGGAAGATAGCCGACATGGCGCCCGAGATCTGAGGAGTCCCATTGCGAGAGGACGGCATGATCGAGGCGTATCGAGCCGATTGCCGCCGGCCAGAGGCCGGTGACCGCACGAGCGAGCGACGACTTTCCCGAGGCGCTGGGGCCAATGATCCCGAGTACGGTCCCGGCCGATATGTCAAACGAGATGTTGCGAAGGATGAGTTCACGGCTGCCCGGAGGCGCGAGGCTCAGATTGTCCACCGTCAATTTTGATCTGGGTGCCGGCAAGCTGACACTCCGATGTCCGGCGGGCAGGGTCTCCAACAGGCCGACAAGCCGCGCCCAGCTTTGTCGAGCGGCGACGAAAGCCCTCCATTGGCCGATGGCAAGCTCCACCGGCGCGAGCGCCCGGCTGACCAGGATCGAGCTCGCGATCATGATGCCCCCGGTCGCTTCTTGCCGGATGACGAGAACCGCGCCGACCGCGAGCACGGCGGACTGCAGCATCATGCGCAGGATGCGCGATGTGGTCGTCAGCATGCCGGTTACGTTGCCGGCTGCCAGTTGATTTGCCAGATAGGCATCGTTGATGTCGGCCCACCGCTCCGTCATCCGGCCGACGAAGCCCATTGCGACAACCGCTTCCCAGTTTCGCCGCGCGCTTTCAGCAAAGGCAAGGCGCGCTGTCGAATGTTTGGCGGCCTCGGCTGCCGGGCGTTGCGACATGATCTCGGCAAGGACCGCCAGAACGACGAGGACGATGGCGCCGCAGGTCGCAGTCAGCCCGATCCAGAAGTGGAACAGAAAACACAGCCCGAGATAAAGCGGTATCCAGGGCAGGTCGAACAGCGCGACCGGACCGGTGCCGGAGAGAAAGGACCGGACCTTGTCCAGATCGCGAACCGACTGCATTCCGTCGCCTGGCACCGGCATCAATTGTGATTGCAGCACCAGCGAAGCAAAGACCTTGCCGTTCATCCGCTCGTCAAGCGCCACGCCGACACGCGCCAATAGCATCGAACGCAACAGCTCAAGAATGCCCTGAAATACGAAAAGGGTCGCAGTGATGATCGCAATGCCGACAAGCGTTGGAAGACTGTGGCCGGGAATGACCCGGTCATAGACCTGAAGCATGAAAAAGGAGCCCGTCAGAGCCAGCACGCTTAACACGGCGCTGGTGATCGCGATGCTGAAAAACGCCCTTCGCAGGGACGACAGTACCGCCATCAGAAATGTTCGGGGCAGTTTTTTCGACGGAAGAGCCATGCAGCTTCAATCCTTCATTTATCGCTACCGCCAAGCAGGTATCAATAGAGAGGATTATTATTACGAATCCACCGGTATATCTATTCAAAAATACACCCCTATATCGAACTCTTCTTTACATATACCTCCACTCCGCGAAATCCGTCCTGGACGCGACGTTGACATCGGCCTTACCGTCTCCAATCCTTCGCAGTTCGGAAACGACATTGGTATCAAGCAAGCAGTTTAAGACAAGTCGACCCCGCAGGGCATAATCTCAACACGAGTCGGCTCGAGATCAATCGCCGACAAACCAGGCATGGAGAGGGCCTCAGCAAGGCTACGACGCTTGCCGGTCAGGCGTTCAAATTCGCCATAGGTCATGAGCACATGGGACGGCTTGCCGCGATCGGTGATGATGACGGGACCATCCTTTACCGCCTTCTTGGCACTGCTAAGATCATGATTAAGCTCGCGGCTGGAAACGGTTGTGATGTTCATGCCCTGCCTCCATGTAGGTATATACCTACATGGAATTGGATGAGGCGGAAATACGAGTGGAGCCGAGGCGCAAAGCAGCAGATGGCCGCAACCAGGTGTCAGGTGATCGCCACGACCACGCGACCGCGGATGCGGCCCGCAACGATATCCTCTGCGATTTTCGGCAAGGCCGACATCGGCTCAATCCGCGTTAACGTCTCCAAGTGAACCGGATTCAAATGCCGGCTAAGCATCTGCCAAGCTCGTTCGCGTTTCGCCATGGGCGCCATGACGGAATCGATGCCGAGCAGCGCCACGTTGCGCAGGATATGGGGCAAGACCGTCGCCGGCAGATCGGCGCCGCCGGCAAGACCGCAAGCCGCAACCGCCCCGCCGTAGACCGTCTGGGACAGCACGTTGGCAAGTGTCGTCGAGCCGACGCTATCGATTGCGCCCGCCCAGCGCTCTTTCTGCAGCGGGCCGCCCTTCTCGCTGAGCGCCGCGCGCTCGACGAATCCGGACGCTCCCAGCGAGGCAAGATAGCCATGTGTTTCCAGCCGGCCAGTCGATGCCGTAACCTTGTAGCCCTTGCTGGCCAGCAGGCTCACGGCCACCGAGCCGACGCCGCCGGCAGCGCCTGTGACCAGCACTTCCCGATCGTCGACGCCGATCGTTCCCCAATCCTCCAGGGCGTTGACACAAAGAGCGGCGGTATAGCCAGCCGTTCCGATTGCCATGGCCTGTTCCAGGGAGAATTCCTGCGGCAGCGCGATCAACCATTCCGCCTTGACCCGCTGGTATCGGGAATAACCGCCCCATTCGGTCTCGGAGAGACCCCAGCCGTTCAGCACGACCTTGTCACCGGCCGCCCATTTGTCCGAGCGCGACTCGACGACAACGCCGGCAAGATCGATACCGCCAACCATCGGCGTGCGGCGCGCAATCCTTCCCTTGCCGGAAAGGGCCAGGCCGTCCTTGTAGTTGACCGTGGAAAACGCAACTTCGACCAAAACGTCATGGTCGGGAAGATCGGTCAAAGTCAGCTGCCGGAAACCAGCCTGCTGTTTGCCATCAACCGTATCGATCACCATTGCCGTAAAAGAATCTGACATGGAATTCCCTTGAACTTCAATGCTTCTGAGGATGTGAGCCGACCGGGTTCAGGACTGCGCCTGCTCGCTCGCCCGGCGGCTGCGCGCATCGAGCGCGGCGCTATAGCTGTCACGCACATAAGCGAGGAGATTTGTGAGCGCCGCCGTTGCTTCGCCGACATCGCGATTGCCCAGTGCCTCATGGATTCGCTGGTGGAAGGCAACGACCTGACGGCGCTCGCGCACCCTGAAGACGATCATGTTCGTGATCGGAATGAAGGATTCAATCACGATGTACATCATCAACTTCAAGGGGCCGTTGCCGGTCGAGTCGACCAGGGCGCGATGGAAGCGCACATCGGAAGCGCAGAAATCTTCGTCGCTGATGTCTTGATCCCGCTGCAAGGCGATTTCAGCGGCCATGGCCTGCAATCCCTCTTCGCTGCGGTTTTCGCAGGCAAGCCGGCAGCAGATGGTTTCCGTCTCAAGCCTTGCGGTAATGATTTCGTCAATATCGAAAGCGCCGATGCCGACGAGGAGTGTCGCCGCGCCGGTGATCGCTTTCGACAGCCCTTCCGGATCGGGCCGCATCACGAAATTGCCGCCGAGGGGACCGCGACGCGAATGAATGAGGTTCTGCGCTGCCAGACGCTTCAACGCCTCGCGCACTGTTGGGCGCGAAATTCCGAAGCTCCGGGCAAGATCCTCTTCCGTCGGCAAGCGCTCGTCGATCTTCAGGCGCCCGTCGAGGATCGCGGACTTGATATTCTCGGCGACCTGCTTGGCGATGCCTGATCTTACCACTTCGTCATATCTAAGATTCATAGAGCTCCATCCTTCGCTCGAAAGCATTGATGCCATGCCTTCATCGAAAAGGCTATAGGTATTTAAATATAGGTTTGACAAATATCAGATAGGCGATAACCTGCCCTCGATCCAGATAACCAGGGGAACAGAATGGGCGGATCGATCGACCGGGCGCTCGCCGCTCATCCCTTATCTGCGCCGTCTTTGCGGCTCTCAGAATTGTTGGCCCGCCTCCACGACAGGCTGGACAAGAACGCTGTTGTCACAGGCCCGGATGTTGGTGACGCCTATTGCGCGGACGCGACAGACGAGCGCGGCGTGCGGCCGGCCGTACTCTTTCGCCCCAGGGATACCGCCTCGGTGTCGGCCATTCTTTCCGCATGCAATGCCCTCCACCAGCCTATCGTCGTGCAAGGCGGACGGACCGGCCTTGCAGGCGCCGCGCGGCCCATGGCCGGCGAGGTCGCGCTGTCCCTGGAGCGCATGAGCGCAATCGAACCCGTCAACGAGGATGCAGGAACTGTCATCGCCCATGCCGGCGCGACCCTGCAAGCCGTTCAGGAGGCCGCAGACAGCCACGGCTTCATGTTCGGCGTGGATATCGGCGCGCGCGGCACATCCACCATCGGGGGCAATATCGCCACCAATGCCGGCGGCATTCGCGTCCTGCGCTACGGCATGTATCGCGCCCAGGTTCTTGGTCTGGAAGCTGTGATGGCGGATGGCTCTGTGCTGACCAGCCTCAAGGGTCTTTCGAAGGACAATTCGGGTTTCGATCTCAACCAAATATTCATCGGAAGTGAGGGCACGCTTGGTGTCGTAACCCGTGCCTGCCTGCGCCTTCATCCCAAGCCGCAGTCACTGGCAAACGCATTCTGCGCCCTCCCCTCGCTCGGTGCGGCAATCACACTTTTGCGGCGTCTGCGCCAGAGGTTGGGGCCTTCCCTTTCCGCTTTCGAAGTTATCTTCCCGACTGTTTATGACGGCGTTCTCAAGCGCACCGGAGCACCGCCGCCTGTGCTGGCGGGTGCTGGAATGTATGCGCTCATCGAGATGCAGGGACAGGACGAAGCGGGCGACGAGGATCGCTTCGCCGCCGCACTGATGGAATGCTACGAGGAAGGCATCGTCAGCGATGTCGCGGTTTCCCGCTCGCTGCGCGACTATCGTGCCATCTGGGCTTTGCGCGAGGCGGCGAGCGAGTTCATTTTCAGCATGGACCATGTCGCGGGCTTCGACGTCAGCTTGCCCATTTCCGCGATGCAGCGGTTCCTGGACAGGGCCACGGCTGAAATCGCGACCGTCGATCCCGCTGCTTCCATCTACATTTTCGGTCATCTCGGTGACGGCAATCTGCATTTTCTGGTTCGCACACACCACTATGACCGCGTCGCAGACGCGACCTTCGCCTGTGTCGCCGGCGAGGGCGGATCGATATCAGCCGAACATGGCATTGGCCTTGAAAAGAAGAGATGGCTGCCGCTGGTTCGAAGCCCGGCTGAGATGGCCGCCATGCGCCGCCTCAAATCGGCGTTCGACCCCAATAACATCCTCAATCCCGGCCGCGTTTTCGACATGGAACCGACGGCACCGGGGGAGCGCGCATAAATGTCCATTCTGCCCGTCGCAGCCCACCCCGAAGATCGGCCCCTGGCCTCCGCAGCGACGGCACCCAGCCTCGATGACCGCTATAGGCTCGATCGGGGTAGCATCCTCGTTTCCGGTACACAGGTGCTCGTTCGCCTGCCGATGATCCAGCGTCAGCGCGACCTTGCGCGCGGGCTGAATACCGCCGGCTATGTCTCCGGATACCGCGGCTCGCCGCTTGCCAGTTTCGACCGTGAAATGGCGCGCGCGAAGAAGTATCTGGACGACCATCACATCCGCTTCCAGCCGGGCCTTAATGAAGACATGGCTGCCACCGCCGTCTGGGGCACGCAGCAGACGGCGATGTTTTCAGGCGCCCGATATGATGGCGTCTTCGCCATGTGGTATGGCAAGGGACCTGGCGTCGACCGCAGCATGGACGTGATCCGTCACGCCAACGCCGTCGGCACCAATCCGAACGGCGGCGTTCTGCTGCTCGTCGGAGACGATCACGGTGCCGTTTCGTCGACGCTGCCGCACCAGAGCGAGCACAATCTGATCTCCGCCATGGTGCCGCTGCTGTCGCCGGCCGGCGTCGGAGAATATATCGACTATGGATTGCTCGGCTGGGCGCTCAGCCGCTATTCCGGCGCCTGGGTCGGCTTCAAATGCCAGACGGAAATCGTCGAGTGCACGGCGACGGTCGAGCTCGATCCCGATCGGCCCGCCATCGTCTATCCCGACGGCCAAGGCGACCTCTCGTTGCGCTGGCCGGACGGCCCGCATGCGATGGAGCGGCGGCTGGAAAACAAGATGGAGGCGATACACGCCTTCGCCCGTCAAAACGGCATCGACAGAACGATCTGGGGCGGCACCGCCGGCAAGGCGAGGCTCGGCATCGTCTCGACGGGGAAGTCATGGCTCGACCTGATGGGAGCACTGGCAAGCCTTGGCATCGATGAACGCCGGGCCGGTGGACTCGGCATCCGGCTTTACAAGATCGGCATGGTCTGGCCGATCGAACCGGAGGGCCTGCAACGATTCGCATCCGGCGTTGAAAGCCTGTTGGTAGTCGAGGAAAAGCGCGCGGTTATCGAAGACCAGATCAAGGCTCAGCTTTTCAACATGGCCGCTGACCGGCGGCCAAAGGTCTGCGGCAAATTCGGCGTGGATGGCAAACCGCTCTTGTCCGCGGCCGGCGAGATCAACGCCGTTGCCGTAGCCAGGGCGATTGTCTCGGTCATCGGTGCGGATCACAGCGATCTGCTGGCCAGATCGCGCGATATCGAGGCGCTGCTTGCGGCAAGTGCTACGGAAACGCCGGCGCTGAAACGTGACCCGTATTTCTGCTCAGGCTGTCCGCACAGCATTTCCACGCGACTACCCGAGGGAAGCCGGGCATCAACCGGCATCGGCTGTCATATGATGGTGATTGGGCTGGAAGAGCGCAACACCTCGACCTTTACCCAGATGGGCGGCGAAGGCGGCTCGTGGATCGGCCTTTCCCAATTCACGGACGAAAAGCATATCTTCGTCAACATGGGTGACGGCACCTATTTCCACTCCGGGCTGCTTGCGATCCGCGCGGCGATCGCCGCCAAGGTCAACGCCACCTACAAGATCCTCTATAACGATGCCGTCGCCATGACCGGCGGCCAGAAGCATGATGGCGAAGTCTCCGTTCCCGGCATTGTCGGGCAGATGCTGGCCGAAGGCGCGGCCCGGGTCGCTGTCGTCGCCGAGCGCCCGGAGATCTGGCAAGGCAATCTGCCGCGCGGCGTTACGGTCAACCACCGCGACGAGCTGGATGCGGTGCAGCGCGAACTGCGCGAGGTGCCAGGCGTTACCGTGCTCGTCTACGATCAGGTTTGTGCCGCCGAAAAACGGCGCCGGCGCAAGCGCGGCGCTTTGGCCGTTTCCGACAAGCGCGCCTTCATCAACGAACTCGTCTGCGAGGGTTGCGGCGACTGTTCCGCGGTTTCCAATTGCATCTCCATCGAGCCGCAAGAAACGGAGTTCGGCCGCAAGCGACGGATCAACCAGTCGAGCTGCAATACCGATCTTTCCTGCATAAAAGGCTTCTGTCCGAGCTTCGTCACCGTCGAGGGTGGCACCATCCGCAAGCCGGCGCCAAAGGCAGGCAAGGCAAGTTTCGACGACCTCCCCCTTCCGGCCCTCCGGCCGATCACCGACCGACCCTACAACATGCTGCTCGCCGGGATCGGCGGGACGGGCGTGATCACCGTCAGCGCGATATTGTCGATGGCCGCGCACATTGACGGCCTAGCTGTACAAACGCTCGACCAGACCGGTCTTGCGCAGAAGAATGGGGCCGTGATCTCCCACCTACGGGTCGCAAGGACGCGAGATCAGATCACCTCCGTCCGCATCGGGCCGGGCGAAAGCGATCTGGTCCTCGGCTTCGATGTCGTCGTGTCAGCGGCCCAGAACGCCCTGTCCACATTCGCTACCGGTCGCACGAAAGCCGTTCTCGACGATCATTTCGCGCCAACCGCGTCGTTTGTGCAGAACACCGCGATCGATTTTCGCCAGGAAGCGACATTGAAGGCGTTGCGCAAGGCGGCTGGAGACAGCGCCATAAGCCTTGTTGCCGCAACGAAACTGGGGGCGGCCCTGCTGGGTGACGCGATCGCGGCCAACATGTTCCTGCTTGGCCACGCCTGGCAGCGCGGGCTGGTTCCAATCAGCCTCCAGGCAATCGATGCGGCGATCGAACTCAATGGCACGGGCATCGCGATGAACCGCGCAGCCTTCGGCTGGGGCCGTCGCTCGGTGGTGGATCCGGAAGCTGTCAAACAAGCCGCCGCAATCGATCTGGAGGAGGCGCCGGCCAAGCAGACGCCGGACGAGATTGTCGCCAAGCGCATCGAGTTCCTGACGCACTATCAAAACGCCGCCTATGCAGCAAAATACCGCAAGCTGGTGACGACCGCCCGCAACGCGGAAGCCCGACTGAAACTCGGAGAGGATTTTTCCGAAGCCGTGGCGCGCAATGCCTTCAAGCTGATGGCCTATAAGGACGAGTATGAAGTGGCCCGGCTCCACAACGACCGGAGCTTCAAGGACAAGATCGCCACGCAGTTCGAGGGTGATTTCGAGATCAGGCATCATCTGGCGCCGCCGCTCTTTTCCCGAAGGATCGACAAGCGCACCGGCAACCCGGCAAAGATTGCCGTCAGCCGCAAGCTCATTTCGCCGGCATTCTCCGTGCTGGAGAAAATGCGCTTCCTTCGCGGCACGCCGCTCGATCCGTTCGGCTACACGCATGAGCGTCGCATGGAGCGCAAGCTGGTCGCCGATTATACGGCACTGATCAACGACCTCGCGGCAAACCTGTCGCCGGAAAACCGGCAGCGCGCCATCGCGCTCGCCCAACTCCCCGATCAGATCAAGGGGTTTGGTCCCGTCAAATCAGCATCGATAGAGCGTTTCGAAAAGAACAAGGCGGCCCTGTTGCTGCAGGCATCGAGCACTGCATCCGAGCCGGCCGACCCCAGCGTAAAGAGGAAAAGCATATGAGCATGACCGAGAGCTTCGAGACCATCATCTACGACAGGGATGAACAGGACAAGTTTGCGACGATCACCATCAATCGGCCGGACAAGCTCAATGCCATGAACAAGACGACGGTGCGCGAGATCGACCGCGCCGTTGCGCTGGCCGTCGCCGACAAGGACGTCAACGCGCTGGTGATCACGGGTGCCGGCCGCGCGTTTTCGGCCGGTTATGACCTGCAAGGCGCAGACTATGACGTCAGCATCGAGGACTGGCATGCCGACATGTCGGAAAATGCCCAGGCGCTTCTGAATATCTGGAAAGCTCCGATCCCTGTCATCGCCTCGGTAAACGGCTATGCGCTTGCCGGCGCACTCGAACTCGTCATGTCATGCGATCTTGCGATCGCCGCTGATAACGCCAAGTTCGGCGAGCCGGAAGTCCGGCACAATTCCGGCCCGCCTGCCCTCTTCATGCCGTGGCTGCTGGCCACCCGCGACGTGCGCTGGCTGATGTACACCGGTGATCTGGTCGATGCGGAAGAGGCGCTGCGGATGCATCTGATCAACAAGATCGTGCCGGCCGATCAGCTCAAGCAGAAGACCGAGAACCTGGCGCGCAAGCTGGCGCGCATGCCGGTTCCGGCCATCAAGTTCGCCAAGTCCTCCATCAACAACCAGCAGATCGCCGCCGGCCTGATGACATCCTTCGACTACAACGTGCACGCCATCGCCGCCCTCCATGTCAGCAAGGACGGACAGGAATGGATGCGCAATCTCCAGAAGATGTCGCTGAAGGAATACCTCGAATTTCGCGATGCACCCTTCAAGGGGCTCGACTGACATCATCTCTCTTGGCTGCCGTGGCGACAAGGCGCCACGACAACACGGCTATGTTCACTCCGGAAAGGATCAGACAATGCAGACGGCCCCATCCTCAAGGCAGGATATGGACAGCATTCCGGTCATAGATATCTCGCCGTTCATCCATCAGACCACCGGTAGCGATGCCGTCGTCACGGCGATCGAGGCCGCCTGCCGCGAAACCGGCTTCTTCCTGATCACTGGGCATGGCGTGTCCACGGAGGCGACCGCGCAGCTTTATAATCTCGCCCGCGATTTCTTCGATGAACCGCAGGAGTGGAAGAAGCAACAGGGCCGGGGAACCTCGCTAAAGGGAGGCGTCGCCTTCTCCCCCATCGCGGACGAGGCTCTGAGCGCCACGCTTGGGATCAAGACGCCGGGTGACTACAAGGAAAGCCTGAATTTCGGGCCGCGCCTTCCGGGTGACGTCTGGCCTACGGTACCACAAGGATTGCAGGCGGCCTTCAGCGCCTATTTTTCCGAGATGGAGACGCTCGCAGGGCATCTGCGCCGCGCATTCTGCCAAGCGATCGGGCTTGCGCCCGATTATTTCGAGCCGGCGTTTGACGAGCATCTTTCAGCACTCCGCGTCATCAACTATCCGGAACAACAGGAAAGCCCGCTGCCCGGCCAGTTGCGCGCGGGCGTCCATACCGATTACGGCTTCATGACCATTCTGCGCTCGGAGGCATCCCCGGGAGGGCTTCAGGTCCGCAGGCGCGACGGTGAATGGCTGGATGCGCCGAACGTCGAAGGTGCCTATGTCGTCAATATCGCCGATGCCTTCATGCGCTGGACCAATGACCAATGGCTGTCGACACCGCATCGGGTTGCCAATCCGCCCGGCCACTTCAAGGGAACGACACGGCGTCAATCCATTCCCTTCTTTGTCAATCCATCGAAAGAGACACTGATTGAATGCTTGCCGCCCTTTGCGGCAAAGGCGCCGGCGAAATACACGCCGATTACCTACGGAGACTATATCGCGCTGAAGACAAGTCAGGCTTTCAGCAAATCCTGAGCGCAAGAAGCGAAACATCGCCCGCCGCGCCAGCACCACCGACACGCAGCATAACAAGGGGAACCGAGATGATGAACATGAACAGGCGGCAGCTTCTTGCCGGAATGGGCAGCCTTGCCGCAGCAAGCATGATCAGCCTTCCTGCGCGCGCGCAAAGCAAGACGCTCGTGGTGCCGACGCTCGGGGGTGCCTGGGAACAATTCTGGCGCTCGACGCTGGCACCCGCATTCACGGCAAAGAGCGGTGCCGCGGTGACCCTCGATGCCGGCAACGGTCGCGTCTGGAGTGCCAACCTGCGGGCGGCGGGCGCTGAAAACCCGCCCTATTCGATCCTGATGACCAACGAGGCTTTCGCCTCCAGCCTGCGCAAGGAGGGCTTCTTCGAGAAGCTCGATCTGACGAAACTGTCGAACTACAACGATCTCTATCCCCTTGCGAAGAAGACGGATGGTTGGGGCGCCGTGGCGATGGTTTCGCCGATCGGCATCGCCTACCGCACCGACATGGTCAAAACCCCGCCGAAGGGGTGGAAGGACCTCTGGGAGAATCCAGAATTTAAGGGACGCATCGGCCTCTACAACTTCGCCAACACAGCTGGCAAAATGGAGCTCATGCTGGCATCGAAGATCTTCGGCAAGGATCAATACGACATCGATGCCGGCTTCAAGGCGCTGGAAAAACTCGGGCCTGTCATACAGGCGGATTTCAATCTGTCGACGGGCATTGCAGCTGGCGAATTCGTGGTTGCGCCTTTCGACTTCGGCGAAGTGGCACGCCTGCGATCCCAGGGACTGCCGATCGATGTCGTCGTGCCCGAAGAGGGCATGCTGATGTTCGACCAGACGCTGAATATTCTTGCCCACGCCCCGGAAAAGGAACTCGCCTACCAATATGCCGACTTCCTGCTTTCTCCGGAGGGGCAGATACCGCTCATGAAGCAGTTTTTCGTCTCGCCCACCAATTCCAAGGTGGTGGTGCCGGCCGACCTGCAAAAGGATGTGCCGATCTCGGGCGAGGCGATGGACAAGATCCTGACATGGGATTGGAATTTCATGAACCAAAAGCAGGCCGAGTTCTCGGAGAGCTGGGCAAAGGTCATGCGCTAAACGCGCCCTGAGATCCACTCGCTATATGCCGGCCCGCCTCCAGGCGGTCCGGCTGCTTTCTCGACATGGTGGCACGAACGCGATCGCCGCCGGCAGATTTTGGAAGATCGATCATGACAGAGGTGAGCATCGAAGCGCTGACCAAGCACTATGGGGCATCTCTTGCGGTCAACGGCATTTCCGTGAAAATCGCAAAGGGGGAGTTCATCTCCCTTCTTGGCCCTTCCGGCTGCGGCAAGACAACCACGCTGAAAATGATAGCCGGCTTCGAGGACGCGACATCAGGCGCGATCCGTTTCGATGGGCAGGACGTCGTGCATGTGCCTGCCGAAAAACGTGACATCGGCATGGTCTTCCAGAACTACGCCCTGTTTCCGCATATGACCGTCGCGCAGAACCTGGCGTTCGGACTGGAGATGCGCCGCAGACCGAAGCGCGAGATCGCGGAGCGCACGGCCCGAGTTCTCGATATGGTGCAGCTCTCCGGCTATGCGGACCGCTATCCGCGCCAGCTTTCCGGCGGACAGCAGCAGCGTGTCGCGCTTGCTCGAGCGCTGGTGATCGAGCCCCGAATTCTTCTTCTCGACGAACCTCTTGCCAACCTCGACGCCAAGCTGCGCGAGGAGATGCGCGTCTTCATCCGCGATCTTCAGAAGCGCGTTGGCATCACCACCGTTTACGTGACCCATGATCAGGCCGAGGCGATGACCATGTCGGACCGTGTCGTGGTCATGTTTGGCGGGCAGATCGCCCAGTATGGCGCGCCAGCCGATATCTACGATCGGCCGGCGAGCCTCGAAGTTGCGCAGTTCGTGGGCCAGGTCAACATCCTGTCCGGTCGGCTGCTCTCCACGGAAGCAAACGATATCTCGGTCATCGATACCGCACTCGGCCTGGTCAGGATCGGCAATATGCCGAAGTCGCCCGATGGAGCCGTGACGCTGGTGCTGCGGCCCGAGGCCGTCGAGCTATTTCCCGAAAGCGCCGGGCAGGCAGGCGCCCCGGCCACCATCACGGCGAGCTATTATTCGGGCAGCCTGATCGACTACCGCTTGGCGCTCGACAGCGGCGACACCATCAATGTCCAGACCTTTCCCCGCAGCCGCTTCTCTCCGGGCGACCGTGTCACCGTCAAGGTCGATGGCGATCGTTTCTGGGCGCTCGGAGCTGCCGCATGAGCCTTCGAGCGAAATCTCTGAGGCCCTTTGCCCTGATCGCCCCGGCTGTTCTGTTGCTCGGCGTCTTCCTGGTATTGCCTTATATCAACATCGTGGTCATGAGCCTGCGCAATCCGGGGAACGGGACGCCCTATGCGCCCGGCTTCACCCTCTCAAACTATCTCAGGCTGTTTGCCGACAGCTTTTACCTGGAGCAGACCGCAAACACGCTGATGATCGGTTTCATCACCACCTCTGTCTGCCTTGTTCTCGGCTTCCCCGTCGCTTGGCAGCTTGCGAAGACCCAGATGCGTTTTCGCGGCCTGGCCTATGGCCTCGTGCTCTCACCGCTTCTCGTCGGCATTGTCATCCGCAGCTATGGCTGGACGATCCTGCTGGGCAATAATGGCATGATAAACCGTACTCTCATCAGCTTCGGCCTGATCGATCGCCCGCTTGGCCTGATGTATAATTCTCTTGGGATCGTGATTGCCCTGGTGCATGTCTTCCTGCCCTTCATGATCCTTCCGCTCATGAGCGCGCTGCAGGGGATAGACCCGTCGATCGAAGCGGCCGCCCGGTCGCTTGGAGCCGGACGCATCACCGCCTTCCGGAGAATTGTTTTGCCGCTGGCGATGCCCGGTATTCAAGCCGGCTGCATACTGGTCTTTGTTCTGTCGCTCAGCGCCTACGTCACGCCGTCCTTGATCGGCGGACTGCGCGTGAAGACGATGGCGGTCAGCGTGGTCGACGCCCTTATCGACACGTTTCAATGGCCCTTCGGCTCGGCCATGGCGCTGATGCTGTCGCTGACCGGGGCGATGGTGGTGATGCTGTTTGCAAGGCTCACCCGCATGAAATGGAAGGCGAACTGATGTCCAGGCACCTTCTCACCGGCTACTGCCTGATGATCTACGCCTTTCTGCTGCTGCCGATCCTCGTAGTCGTCGGCGCGTCCTTCAATGCCGGCGCCTTCCTGACATTCCCGCCACAGGGGCTTTCATTTCGCTGGTATATCGTGTTCTTTCACAACGAGGTCTTCCTCAGCGCGATCAAGACATCGCTCTGGGTGGCCGCGGTCTCGACCGTGATCTCCTCGATCGTCGGCACGATGGCGGCGATATTCTATGTCCAGCATGCCGGACGCTGGAAGGAAAGCATCCGGCTCGCCATGCTCCTGCCGCTGCTGCTGCCGGAAGTGCTGACGGCCATCTCGCTATTGTTCTTCGTCTATTCGATCGGCATGGGCACACGGACGATCGCGGCGATGATCATCGGCCATTGCATCATCACCCTTCCCTTCGTCTTCATCAATGTTTCGGCAGCCATGGAATCTTACGACCCGGCCTGGAGCCTGGCAGCCAAGAGCCTCGGTGCCGGACCGTTGACGCGGTTTCGCCGCATCATGCTGCCGCTGATCAAGCCCGGCGTGATTGGCGGATGCCTGTTCGCTTTTATCATATCCTTCGACACGTTCACCATATCCTTCATGCTGAAGAACGTGGGAACCGCCACGCTTCCAATCCAGCTCTACGATTATCTCCGCACGAACTTCACCCCCGAGGCGGCCGCCGTGTCGACGGTATCCATCGTGCTGACCTTGTTCGTCGTCATCCTGTCGGAGAAAGTTCTGGGGCTTCGCATTCATCGCTTCTGAGGTTGCAAAGCCATTCGGTACTTTCCCTTCATGCCGGGGCGGAACGTATTGTTCAGAATGCCGTTATGACGCGCCATACTGCGGAGCAAACGACAGGGCAGCCTGGAGATGTCGGGTCATAAGCTGGGCTGCGTGCTCGCGCTGTCCCGATGCGATTGCATCGAGGATCGCAACGTGCTCCCGGCACCAGTCCTTCACGCGCCGGCGATTGGTGTAGCCACCGAACTCAAGCAATCGCCGCAGCCTGTTCTGCTGCTGAATGGATTGCAGGAAGAAGATATTCCCACTGAACTCAGCGATCATTTCGTGGAACTGAGCGTCCGTCTCGAACAATTGGCGGGGGTTTATAGCCGTAATGTCGGGATGCGCCTCCAGATAGAGGTGCTGAAGACGCGATCGTTCCAAGGCGACGGGATCGTGGCGAAAGGTGCTCAGCAACAATCCGGCAGGCTCGATCGTGGTGCGGAAATCGTAGCTGTTGCGCAGCGCGACCTGCGTGTCGAGCGTGGGAAGGAAGGTCCAGCCCCTGCCGCTGTTTCGCGCCAGCAACCCGTCATTCACCAGATGGGTGAGCGTTCGCTGCAGGAGAATGCGGTCCACGTCGAAACGACGGGCAATTTCCGACTGCGTGAAGGTTTCCGGGAGCGCGCCGGAAAGGCGGTCTTCTACGATCCGCAAATAGAGATCCTGATCGGCAGTCGTCGGCACCTCCAATTCAACGCGCAGTAGCTCTTCAGGCAATGCCTTCAGGAAAAACCCCTGGTTCTTGCGGGCCTCCACGACACCGTGCTCCACAAGCAACAGCAGCGCAGCGCGAACCGGTGTTCTCGATACGCCGATCATATCGCCGAGCTGCTGTTCGCGCAGATGATGCCCGGGCTCGAAGCGTGCATCCCGGGCGAGATCGAGAATCTGATTTGCAAGGCGATATCGACCTTGACGTGGGGCGCTGGCCATTAAGCTTTCCATTTTTGTATAAATTTACGCAGTTAATACAACATGAGAACCGGTATCGGCAACATGAGCAATCTCATGAAAGCATGAAACTCACGATTTTCATCTAAAAGACGATCACTGATGGACACAGACGCTGCGTTCATTCCCCCAACACAATATGAATTCCGGTCAAAACTTCGTCAAAATGATCAATTTTTAGGCCATTTTAAAAATGCCTATTTTTGCGCTTCCGCGCTTGACTCTCTCGATGGTGACATTGTACCGTTGTATTAAATCAGAGCAATTATAGCTCGATCAAACAAGAGGGAACTGCCATGCTTCGATCTTTCATGACTGCATTCGCCTTACCCCTGGTCTTTGCGCAATCCGTCATTGCCGCCGATCTTCCAAAATCGGGCCTCGTCGAAAACGGATCCATCACTTACGGCGTTGCGGCGACGTTCGCGCCATTCGAATTCCAGAAGGATGGGGTTCTGTCCGGTTTCGATATCGACCTGATCGCAGCGCTGTCCGCGAAACTCAGCGCGAAGCCTGTGCCGATGAACATGGAGTTCAAGGGGTTGATCCCGGCGCTTCTCTCCAGCCGGATCGATATCATCAACTCGGCCATGTACATCAATGACAAGCGCGCCGAGCAGGTCGATTTCATTCCCTATATGAAAATCGGCAATCAGGTGATCGTTCAGGCCGGCAATCCGGCCAAGATTACCGGCCGCGACGATACACTTTGCGGGAAGACGATCGCTGTTACGCTTGGCGGCATTCAGGAAAATCAGGCGCGGGCCGACGACACGCGCTGCAAGGCCAAAGGGCTTTCAGGCGTCACTGTTCTGACGCTGCCGACAGCACAGGATTCCGCACTGTCGTTGCGGCAGGGGCGCGCGGACGCGGAGTATGATTCGACGCCAGGTGCGGTGGTGCTTCAGGCCGCGGTTCCTGGCGTCTATGAAGTGGTTGGTGGCGAGTTCGAGTCCAACACCAGCATTGGTATTGCCACGCGAAAGGGCGATGCTGCCGTTCAAACCTCCATCAAGGCGGCGCTTGCCGAAATCGTTGCGGACGGCACCTACAAGAGCCTGATCGAGAAATGGAAGCTGCCGGCCTCCGTCTCGATCTTCAACTGACATCCGGCCTGATACCGAAGAGAAGGAGCGGGCATGTCTCTCGAACTCGTTTTCGACTATCTGCTGTCGCCCGCTTTTTTCCACGGCGCCGTGCTGACCCTTTTGATCACCATAGTATCGCTATTCTTCGGGATCATCGTCGGGCTCATCATTGCTCTTTTGCAGGAGACAGAACTGCGCGCCGTCAAGGCGGCGACGCTCGTCTATCTCTGGCTGTTTCGCGGTACGCCCGTCCTGTTTCAGATCATTTTCATCTACAATGTCTTGCCGGGTTTCGGCATTCGCCTCTCGGCCATTCTCAGTGCGGTGCTCGCCCTGTCGCTGAATGAGGGCGCCTACATGGCGGAGATCCTGCGGTCAGGTCTGCATGCGGTCAAAAAAGGGCAGAGGACGGCCGGGCTTGCGCTTGGAATGACACGGGCGAGCGTCATGCGTTTCGTCGTGATGCCGCAGGCGGCCCGTATCGTCCTGCCCGCCGTCGGCAATCAGATGATCGGGATGCTGAAGACCAGCGCGCTTGTCTCCGTCGTCGCCGTCGAGGAGCTGCTGCTCGTCGCAAACCAGACCGCCAGCGCGAATTTCCGCTATTTCGAGGCCTTGAGCGCGGCCGGCATCTACTATCTGGCGCTGACGACGATCTTCATGATCTTTCAGTCAATTCTCGAACGGTCGCTTGACCCGAAACGCGGGCGCCGGGGCAGTGTTCGCAAACCCTTGAGCCTCATCGCTCCGAAATCCGAGATCCAGTGAGGAAAGACGACATGACCGCGCCGGACAACAAGCCGCTCCTGGAAATCATCGGCATCGACAAGAGTTTCGGATCAGCACGGATTCTCAAGACCTGTAGCCTGAACGTTTTTCGCAAGCAGACCGTGGTCGTCATCGGCCCGTCCGGATCGGGAAAGTCGACATTGCTGCGATGCGTCAACCTGCTCGAGCCAGCGGATAGTGGCAATATCTTCTTCGACGGCGAAGATATCACCCGCGACCTCCGCAACGCCTCCAGGATACGTCGTGATATCGGCATGGTCTTTCAGAATTTCGAGTTGTTCCAACATCTCTCGGCCGCCGAAAACATCATGCTTGCGCCGATGAAGGTCTCAGGCCTCAGCAAGCTCGACGCACATGACATAGCGATGCAATTGCTCGAAAAGGTCCGCATCCCCGAGAAGGCCGATTTCTTTCCCGATGAACTGTCCGGCGGTCAACAGCAACGCGTCGCAATCGCACGCGCACTGGCCATGAAGCCCAAGCTGATGCTCTATGACGAGCCGACCTCGGCGCTCGATCCGGAAATGATACGCGAGGTTCTGGATGTGATGGCCGATCTCAGCGCCGACGGCATGACCAGCGTCGTCGTCACCCATGAGATGGGCTTTGCCAGGCGCGCCGCCGATCAGATCGTCTTCATGGAAAATGGCGAGGTGATCGAAAACGCGACCAGCGAACAATTCTTCGGCGGAACGGTCAACGACCGCGCGCGCCTGTTTCTAGGTCAGATATTGCACTAACTGCGGAAGGCAGACATGTCCCATACTCCCGATATCACGCGCATGAAGCGTGAACTGGCCGAACTGATCGCCATCAGAACGGAAAATCCGCCGGGCCGCGAGGCTGACGCCGCCGTCTATGTCCGCGACCTGCTGCTGCCCGCTGGCTTTGCGGTCGAACTCACGGAGTACAAACCGGGCCGTTTCAATGTCGAAGCACGACTGGACAATGGGCCGGGTCCGGTCTTCGCCTTCAACACCCACATGGACACCGTGCCCGCCGGAGACGGATGGTCGTCCGATCCTTTCACGCTGCTTGAGGCAGACGGCAAACTCTATGGTCGCGGCGCCTGCGACTGCAAGGGGCCGCTGATATCGATGGTGGAAGCCATGCGAATGCTGGCGTCCGACCGCAGTGCATGGTCCGGCACCTTGCTTGGCGTTTTCGTCGGCGACGAGGAGATTGCCAGCGAAGGCGCCAAATTCTATGCGGCAGGCAAGCCGAAAATCGACTTTGCCGTGGTGGGCGAGCCGACATCCAACACGACCTTTGCGGCGCATAAGGGAAGTCTCCGGCCCGTTGTCCGCGTCCATGGGCAGGCAGCGCATTCGGGAACGCCGCATCTGGGCGAGAACGCCATCTATCGCGCCGGACAGCTCCTCTCGCTCATCGAGGCCCATCACAATGAGGTGGTGCGTGGACGGACGCATCCGCTGGTCGGCGAAGCCAGCCTGACGGTGACGCGCATTTCCGGCGGCCATGCCGACAACGTGGTGCCGTATGTCTGCGATCTGCTGCTGGACCGCAGAATGGTACCGGGAGAAGATGAGGCCGCTGTGAAGCAGGAATTTGCCGATCTGCTGGCACTCGCCCACACGCGTTTCGGCGTTCGCGCTGACATCGTCGACTACAAGGCGACGACGGGCGGCGCGACGGAAACCGCGATCGACAGTGCAATCGTCCAGGCCAGCATGGCCGCTTGCCGATCTCACGGCATCGCAAATCCCGGCCCCTTCGGCTTTCAGGGCGGCTGCGACCTGGTGCATTTCCGGCAGATCGGCGCACAAGGCACCGTGATCGGTCCGGGTGATTTGTCCGTAGCCCACAAGCCCGACGAATTCGTTCCTGTCGACGAGTTCGTGACAGCCAGCCTGATTTATCGCGATGTCGCGCAATCAATGCTGCGGGCCTGATCGATGCAAGCGTCCTTGCATCGCGCTATGCTGACCTACAGGGGAGACCTGATGCTGCACACCGCATCATCCGGTCCGGTCACCGGCCTCGACACGCTTTATCTTTGCCTGCGCGACGGTGATGTGGTGGCGACCGGCGAGGTCCGCATCAATATCGCCTATCTGAACGGCCTTCAGGCGGAGGCTGTCCTGGCGGAGGCATTATCGCTTTTCGACCGGATTGACTGGTCGCGAGAGGCGGCCGATCTACTTGCGGACGAAGCGATCTGGTCAGAGGCAAGCGCCCCGGTGCGGATGCTGCTGGACATCGCGCTTCACGATCTTCTGGCACGACGGCAGGGCGTACCGCTTGCGCAATGGCTAGGTGCCGCCACGATGCCCATTTCACATCCGACGAACCAGACATTGTTCATTTCCACGCCAGAGCAATTTCTCGCACAGGCGGAAAGCTACGTCAGCCGCGGTTTTTGCGACCTGAAGGTCAGGGTCGGGGCCGGTGCTTTCGAGGATGATCTGTGGCGACTTTCGCAGCTGCGCAGTCGTTTCGGTGAGACCATCAAGCTCGCGGTCGATGCCAATGGCGCCTGGAGCCGCGGCGACGCGGAAGCAAAACTGGCGCAGCTGGCAGAATTCGATCTCGCTTATGTCGAGCAGCCCATTGCCGCCGGAGACTTCGACCTCATGCTCGAACTCGCGCGGAAAAGCCCGATGCCGCTGATGCTGGATGAAAGCGTCTCCGGTTTGCGAGATGTGGAAGCTATCGTCGGGGCGTCCGGTCGCTTGTGGGCACATCTCAAGCTGGTCAAGCTCGGCGGCATCGCTCCGACGCTGAAGGCAGCAGCGGCCCTTCGTAAAGGCAATATACCCTTCATGCTCGGGCAGATGAATGAGGGCGCTGTGGCGACGGCCGCGGCCCTGCATCTGGCCTGTGCGACCGGCCCGACATTCGCCGAATTATATGGAGCGGACGGACTGGCTGACGACCCGGCATCCGGCCTCACCTATGATCAAGGCCAAGTGACCGGCACCCAGGCTCCCGGCCTCGGGCTGACGGTTGATCTATCGAAGACAAGTCTCTTGAAGGAGTTCGCAAGATGACGACGGCAAGCACTATCGTACAGGGGCAGGAATCCGCCTTCCCGAAAGAGGAATATGAGATCCGCGTTGCGCGCGCGCGTCAAAATCTCGTCGCGGCAGGCATCGACGCGCTCGTCATCACCGGTCCGGAGAACATCTTCTATCTGACCGGTCAGCAGACACCGGGCTACTATACGTTCCAGGCGCTGCTTCTCCCGGCTGAAGGTGATCCGGTTTTCGTGATCCGGCAGCTCGAATATTTCAACTTCATCGCCAATACCTTCATCGCTGATGCCGAGGTCTATCAGGACGGCGACGAGCCCGTTTCCTTCCTCATGGCGCTCATCGAGAAGCGCGGCCTTAGAGGAAAGCGTGTCGCGATCGACAAACGAGGCTGGTTCCTGCCGATATTTGTCTATGAATCCTTGGTCGAGCGTTTGGGCGTCGTTCACGACGGTGCCGGCGTCATTGAAAAATTGCGCGCCGTCAAATCACCCCTCGAAATCGAGAAGCTCGAACGCGCAGCCTCCTATGTCGACGCAGGCATGCGGGCCGGACTTGCGGCCGTCAAGGTCGGCGCCACCGATAACGACCTGGTCGCGGCAATGATGCAGGCGGCGATATCGGCAGGATCGGAATATATGGGGATGGAGCCGCTTGTCTCCGTCGGCGCACGCACGGGCGTGCCACACGGAACCTGGCGGCGCGGCAGGATTAAGGACGGCGATCCGGCCTTTCTCGAAATGGCGGCCTGCCA
Source organism: Rhizobium sp. (assembly GCA_036383055.1). Lineage (GTDB taxonomy): Bacteria > Pseudomonadota > Alphaproteobacteria > Rhizobiales > Rhizobiaceae > Rhizobium. The sequence goes on from DASVPC010000147.1 coordinate 37,138, forward strand.
TGACCGCTATCATGCCGCCTTGATGCGATCGGCCTGGATCGGACAGGCGCCCAGCGAGGCAACGGAGATGATGAAGGTTTGCCAGGAGGCGCTGCAGGTCTCGCTCGATACCATCCGTCCGGGCGTGCCGTGCGAGGTTCCGCATATGGCTTGCCAGCAGATCATCGATGCGGCTGGCTATACTGACAATTTCCGCAAACGCCTCGGCTACAGCGTCGGGATATCCTTCGCGCCGGACTGGGGCGAGGGAGCCATCCTCAGCCTCAATGCCGGGGTGAAGACGGAGCTGCGTCCGGGCATGACCTTCCATTTGCCGCCGGCGCTGCGCATATACGGCCGCTTCACCGTCGGCGTCAGCGAAACGATCGTCGTCACGAACACGGGATATCGTGCGCTTGGAACCGTCAAACGCGATTTGCTCGAAGTCTGAGGCGACGGGAGGGAGCGCGCCATGGGGTTGATCCTCGTCTTGCATGATACGCCGCACCCTGCCCTCTATGGCGCGGTTGCCGCTGCAATCGCGGCTGCACGGCAATGCGGTTTCATGCATGTCGAGGCCCGCTTCGATACCAAGCTCCATGCCGATGCCGCGCAGCATGTGATCGCAAGCGGCGGGCTTGGGCCGAGTGGGCTCTGCTGGTTCGAACGGCTTTCGGGCAAGCAGGCGCCGCCCGTCGCCACGCCGGAGACTATTCTTGAAGCTGCTCGGATGCAGGACGTCGTGGTGCCGATCCATCCGGCATTTCTGGTTGACGAAGACCTGCCGGCGGCACTCTCGTCTGCTGCCCAGGCCCTTGGAATAGAGGTGAAAGCGATCACCGTTCGCGAGGACTCCGATTGCTTTTTCGACACGGCGACGCGGGAGGTCCTTGCCCTACGGGATCGTTTCGGGCGGATTGGGTTGCGCTCACCTCGCTTCTATGAGGGCGATGGTCTGGCAATCGGCCTTATCGGTGCGGAGAGCGATCATCGCGACGTCTATCCGGCGGCGCTGGCAAGTCTCGCCGACGCGGCAGACAGCCTTTCCATTCCCATCGACGTGCGTTTCATCGATCCGGTCCACATCAACCAGATCGAAGATCCCGCCGTTTTCGACGGCCTGTCCGGCATTCTGCTGCCCGGCGGGGCGGACATGAAGAACGTTGCCGGCCAGACTGCGGCCGCTGCATTAAGCCTGGAAATCGGCCTGCCGACAATTGGACTATGCCTCGGCATGCAGACGATGGCGACAGCGGTGGCGTGGCGTGCCTTTGGTCGCAGCACGGCCAATCTGGCAGAGGCCGACCCGGATGCCCCGATCAAGACCTTCGTGCCGATGGCCGGTGCGCGGGATCCCGATGGGAATGTCCTGCCGATCCATAGGACTGGCGATCAGATGATCGACATCGCTCCCTGCACGCAGCTTTCAGGAATCGTTGGTTCCGAACGCCAGATCCGCTGCAATCACCGCTTCCGATTGAACCCGGCTCTATTGCCGGATCTTGAGGCCGCCGGGCTTCGCGTTGCCGCGTCCAGCTCCTCAGGCGCCATTGTCGATGCCATCGAAGTGCCTAGGCACTCCTTCTTCATCGGCATGCAAGGACATCCCGAATTGTCATCGAGAGCCGACATGCCCTATTCGTTGCTCGTGGCATTTCTAGAATCAGCCGCCAAGCGGCGTTCATCGTAAACATCATAGCGATTACCGTCACTCAAACTTAGTCAGGTAACAATCATCATGCGCTCACTTTTCCATCTCGCCTATCATGTCACCAATCTCGATGAGGCCCGCCGCTTTTATGGTGGCGTGCTCGGTTGCGAGGAAGGCCGCAGCACAGATACATGGGTCGATTTCGACTTCTTCGGCCATCAGATCTCCCTGCATCTCGGCAAGCCGTTCGAAACGACGCGCACCGGCAAGGTCGGCGATCATATGGTGATGATGCCCCATCTCGGTGTCGTCCTTGCGCTCGATGACTGGTTTACCCTTGCCAAGAGGCTGGAAGACGCCGGCACGGCATTCGACATTCCGCCCGTTGTCCGCTTCGAAGGGCTGCCTGGCGAACAGCGCACAATGTTCTTCTTTGATCCGAGCGGAAACCCTATCGAAGTCAAGGGCTTCAAGGATTTTGACAGCGTTTTTGCGCATTGAGCGAGAAAAGGAGCCAATCGAATGATTGCGCTGGTAACGCGTATCTCCGATGAGGCGGAGCACCTGTGGCTCGAGGCCCTCTCGCTGAGGATGCCGGAGGAAAAGATCGTCTCGTTCCGGCACCTCAATGAAGAGGACCGGGC
>DASVPC010000148.1:0-9911 GCA_036383055.1 Rhizobium sp.
GTTTCCTATGGTGTCGCCGTGCTGTTCTTCGCGGCTGGTTCCGTGCTCACCTTTCTCATTCCGAAGCCGCAGCAGCGCGTTGCCCATCAATCGAAGAGCCTGAGCGAGATCCTTGCCGGCTTCCGGTTCATCTGGTCGGAGAAGGTCGTCCTCGGCGCGGTCTCGCTCGATCTTTTCGCGGTGCTGCTCGGCGGCGCCGTGGCGCTGATGCCGATCTTTGCCCGCGATATTCTGACGCTCGGCCCCTGGGGCCTCGGCCTGTTGCGCGCGGCACCCAGCTTCGGCGCCATCGCCATGGGCCTGTTCCTGGCGACCTATCCCATCCGGCACCGGGCTGGGCTCTGCATGTTCGTCGGCGTCGGCATGTTCGGCCTGGGAACGTTGATCTTCGGCATTTCGCATACGCCGTGGCTGTCGATCACGGCCCTTGCGATCATGGGCGCATCCGACCTGATCTCGGTTTATGTGCGCGAAACCCTGATCACGCTCTGGACGCCGGACCATGTGCGTGGCCGCGTCAATGCCGTCAACATGGTGTTCGTCGGCGCCTCGAACGAGCTCGGCGAATTCCGCGCCGGCACCATGGCCAGCTATTTCGGCGCCATCCCCGCTGTCGTCATCGGCGGTATCGGCACGCTGGCGGTCGCGATCATCTGGGCGACGGGCTTCCCGCAACTGCGCAAGATCGACAGTTTGAACGCGCCGGACCGCGAGGACGAGCCGCAGGTGGCGTGAGGGCCTGTGTGAGGTGTTGGCCCTGACGTACTTTCATTGAGGCGAATTTATAGTCGCTAATAACACGTTTTGGGTGTATTCTCGTGAATGCCAGCGGGGAAACTGGCTAAAGGGGGATTACCATGAGCAAGAAGAAACATTCAAAATCGTCGCAAACGTCACCGCTCACCGCGGCCGTACTGCGTGAGACGAAAATTATGCCCGAACAACATCGCGTCAAACGACCCTTGGCTTCGGGTAAAGCGGTGTTCGATGTGGATCCTATAAGCGGGGATGCATCCCCGATCGTCACAACACGGCTCGTTCAGTCGCAGGGTCGCGGGCGAGCTGCCAAATGGCAGGTGGAGATATCGGTCGAAGGAGGCCAGTTTCGCCCAGCTTCACCTACGCCCCTGCATGTCGTGCAGGTTGACCGCCGAAACTTGGTGAAGGACGCTATCCGTTCGCTGGCTGCTTCGATGCCGGATACCGACAAGAAGGTCTCCATACAGCCTCGCCGACGTAAACTGCCTGAGAAGTACAAGATCCGGTTCGGTGAACTTCGCTATGATCCAACGACCATCTTCAACCCTGATGGTCGTCATGCATATTATGACGAGAATTACCCTTGGCGTTGCCTCGTTCGTATCACGACGCCGCGTGGATGGTCGGGAAGCGGTGTCATCATCGGTCCTCGCCATGTGCTGACGGCATCGCATTGTGTCGACTGGACACCGGGATGGTTGACCGTCGATGTGATGTATTCGAACGGGAGTTCGCTGGCCTCGGCCAATGGAATCATCGCCTATGCTTCATCGAAAGTGGGTCCTGGCACCATTCCTGACGACGAGAGCGACGAGGACTACGCGGTCATCGTACTCGATCAGCCACTTGGTGAAACCTATGGCTGGCTCGGAAGCCGCACCTATGACAGTGGGTGGGACGATGAGACGTCAGCCTGGCATAGTATCGGTTATCCGCAGGATTGGAGCGGAAACGGGGAGATCGCAGCCTGGCAAACCGATTTCATGCTAAACGAGCTGGGAGCGGACCTTGGATCGGCGAGACTTATTCGCAGCCAGACGTTTGACAACTGGCCGGGACAATCTGGAAGCCCGGTCTTTGGGTTCTGGGGTGACGGGCCGCATGTCGTTGGCGTCGTTTCCGGTGAGGGGCCAGACTACAACTACATTTCGGGCGGGAGCCTTCTTCCGTCCCTGATCAACCGCGCGCGCAACGAGCACCCGTAGCGTATCGTATGATCTGGGATCGGCGAGGCGTTTCCCGGATCATGCTTAATGCTCTCGCGCGATCATGATTGAATCAAGCTTGCTGCCATCGCCTGCTTGCCTTCGGACACCCTGTCGAGGAATTCGGAAACTGGTTTTTTTTGAGCCGCTTGCTCTATCGAGCCAAGCGGGGTCTGAAGAGGTGTTCGGTGTTGGGGTGAGCAGTAAAAATGAAAAAGCAGCCGGATAAATATAGCTCATTCTCGAAGCTGCGAGAGCAGGAAGTTGAGGGTGTCGACTATCGCATCCGCATCGAAGAGAGATCTTCGCCGGTCGTTGTGATCGCACCGCATGGAGGGTTTATCGAACCCACGACATCGGAGATTGCGCTGGAAGTAGCGTCTGGAGCCTTTTCCGCTTATTGCTTCGAGGGATTGAGAGTGGACAGGCTGCATCATGAGCTGCACATCACCTCGGACCGTTTTGACGAGCCGAAGGCGGGTTCACTGATTGCCACATCCTCGATTGTCGTCGCCATTCACGGCCGGACGGACAGGGACGACCCGGACACTTCCTGGGTCGGTGGACTTGATGTGGCTCTTCGCGACCTGATCGTGCAGACACTAGGCGAGGGCGGGTTCAGGGCTGTTGCGAGGGTGAAGGGGGAGGCTCTCGCTGGTACGGCGGCCGGTAATATATGCAATCGCGGCAAGCGGAATGCGGGCGTCCAGCTGGAGATCCCGAGGGCGGTGCGGGATGATCTTGCTGCCGATCGCGAGCAATTAAAACGTTATGCCGCGTCCGTGCGCCAAGCGTTCAGCCGATACCTGTCGATGTTGGAGGCAGGCTGACCTATCGAGCAGCTGAGGCCGCCATCGCCTGTTTGCCCTCGAACACCATATCGAGGAATTCGGAGAGCCAGGCTCTCAGCGGCGGATCGAAGATCATGCGGCCTTCCAGATGCTCGCGGCCCTGCTGGGCGTTCGGCATGCAGAAGCGGTGTTCGCCGTGCACGACCCAGCGCTGCATCATGGCGCGTGTGAGTTCCGCGTGAAATTGCAGGCCCCAGGCGTTGACGCCATAGCGATAAGCCTGGTTGGGATAGGTCTCGCCGGTCGCCAGCAGCTCGGCGCCGTGCGGCAAGTCGAAGCCCTCGCGGTGGAAGTGATAGACCATTTGCGGCCAGCGGCGCATTAGAAGCCGGCCCCGTTCGGTCGGCTGCAACGGATACCAGCCGATTTCGGTCTTGCCGTCGTCGCGCGCCTTCACCTTGGCGCCGAGATGGCGGGCGAGCATCTGCGCGCCGAGACAGATGCCGAGATAGGGGCGGTTTTCTTTCAGCGGCACGTCGAGCCAGTCGATCTCCGCCTTGACGAAAGCGTCGGGGTCGTTGGCGCTCATCGGCCCGCCGAAGACCACCGCGCCGGCATGGCCTTCCAGCGTCGTCGGCAGTCCGTCGCCGAGCACCGGGCGGCGGACATCGAGATCGTAACCTTTTTCAAGAAGCATCTGACCGACGCGGCCGGGGCTGGAGCGCTCCTGGTGCAATACGATCAGGACGGGGCGGCGATGCTTGCCGCGCCGAGGCGCCTCAATCATCATCGCCAGTCTCCATCGCGTGGCCCGGCGCGCGCGCGGCGGCCTCTTGCCGCTTCACGATGCGCTCGCGATCGGAGATGCCCATGAGATCGGCGATCCGCCAGATCGCGTGGTCTTCCATCTCGCTGCGCTCGCCATCGGCATAGACGATGTCCCAGAGGATGCCGAGGAGTTCGAGGCGCTGCTCGCTATTCAGATGACGCTTCAGGTCGGAGGTGAAGCGGTAATAATCGACCGCCTCGCTCTCGGCTTCCTGGGCGGCGGCGATCAGCGCGTCGAGCTGGCTGCCGTCGAGGCCGTACTGGCTCTTCAACAGCTTGCGTAGCCGCTTCTTTTCGCTGTCCTCGATCTTGCCGTCCGCTTCCATCACCTGGAAGCAGAGAGCCGCCACCGCGATGCGCGGGTCGTCGGGGGCAAAACCGGATCTGGAGTGGTCTTTCGTCAGGCTATGGAAAAATTCCTGAAAGCGTTCAAACATTCGATTCCATTCTTAGAGCAACTTGAGCACGATCCTCTCCGGAAAGCGCCAGGCGCTTCCCAGGATCATGCCCTAGAACAACTTGAGCCGTGTCTTGGGGTCCGGTTCAAGTTCTCGATTTTTCACACCCGGATCATCCGGCGCACCGCCGAAGAAGGGCCTTGGTTCCGGCTCCTTCGCCGGCTCGGTTGCGGCGGTAGTGGTTGCCGGCTTCACCGCGATTGGTTCCAGTTCTATAACAGAGGTGCGGGCGGGCGGCGATGCAACTATTGGTGAAGGCGTTTTTGTCGCAGCGGTTGCGGGAGCTGCCTCGCGCATCGGCGGCAACGATTTCAGCGCGGCGTCGACCGAAACGGTGGTGCCTTCTTCCAGCGGTCCCTCGATCTGGCCGAAGGGCGCCTTCCATTCGAAGGCATCGAGCCGACCGGTAACGGGCGACAGCGGCAGCCATTTGTCGGAGACGAAGCCGTCGGCCACCCAGGCCGGATCGCGCGGCGCGCGCAGCGCCTGTGCCATCCAGTGGCGGACACGGCCCTGATCGCCGGTCTCGGCCTCCTCGATGTCTGCCAGCAGCAGGAAGGCGCCTTCGCGGGCGTCGATGCGGGCGGCAGCCTCGGCCTTGGCGCGGGCCTTGGCGAAGTCGTGGGCATCGAGCGCCGCCTTCGCGGTGACGAGCAGTGCCTCGACATTGTTCGGGCGGATCGCTTCCAGCCGTTCGGCGCGCTTCAGGCGGTCGGTGACGCTGTCGCCGCTGCGGGCGCGGACATAGGCCTTGCCGATCTCCGGATGCGGCTTTGCCTTCCAGACCTGTTCGAGAACGGATGCGGCCTTGCGCACCTTGTCTTCGCGAAACAATGCCTTGGCGGCGGTCAGTGCGGCGGGCACGAAATCGGCGGCCAGCTTCAGCGCCGCGAGTGCGTCGTCGCGGGCGCCGGCCGGATCGCTTTCGAGCTTGTCGTTGGCGCGCGCGGTTAACAGCACGGCGCGCTGGCGGTTGGCGGTCTCCTTGTCGACGACATGGGCGACCTTCTGCTGGTCGAGAAGCTTGATCGCGTCGTCCCAGTTCCCGGCCTGGCTGCGATATTCCAGTGTCGCCTGCGCAGCCCAGGGCAGATAGGGGGCGTGATCGGCGGCCTTTTCGGCATATTGCCGCGCCGCCTCATTGGCGCCGAGGCGCTTGGCTTCGAGATAGAGACCGCGCAAGCCGAGTTCCCGGGTTTCCGGATCATTGGCCATCAGTTCGAATTTCTGGCGCGCTTCGTCATGCTTGCCTTCGATCAGCGCGGCCTGCGCCTCGAGCAGGTTGATCAGCGGTTCCTGGTCGGCACGGATCAGGCCACGCGTGCGTGCCGCCATCTTGCGGGCGAGCAGCGCATTGCCGGCGCCGGCGGCGATCAGCCCCGTCGACAGTGCCTGATAGCCACGGTCCCGCTTGCGGGCACGGAAATAGCGTGTGACGGAATGCGGAGAGCTCCAGATCAGCCGGATGAACCACCAGACGATCATGGTGGCGGCGACCAGCGCGATCAGGATGCCGGCAGCGACGATCAGCTTGGTCTGGTAAAGCTGACCTTCCCAGACCAGCGAGAGATCGCCGGGGCGATCCGCGAGCCACGAAAAGCCATAGCCGAGCACCAGGACGAGGAGGGCGAAGATAAGCAGTCTGATCATACTCGCGCTCCGTCCTCAGTTCTGTTTTCCGGTGTTGGCGATTGCCTTCGACAGCGCGTCGCTGACCAGATCCTCGACGCGGATGCGGGCTTCCAATGACTGCTTGAAGGCGGCAGACGCCGATTTGGCGGCATCCGGCAGACTGCTCCATTCAGTGATGGCGCCGGGCAGGTCGCCATTCTTCACCTTGTCCTCGAAACGGGCGGCAACGGCATCGACACTATCGCCGGAGACGTTGCCGACCGGGCGCACCTGCACCAGGGATTTGGCGCCCGACAGCATCCGGTCGCTCCAGCTCTGGTTCGGATCGTCCTGCTGTGTCGAGCCGACGATCGCGGTCGTGACGTTGGAAACCTGGCGAATGAGATCGGCGCGGGACGGGATGCCGGTCTGGGCGAAATTCTTGAGATCGGCGACGGCGGGGTCGTCCGGCGCGACATTGGCGAAGGTGTCGAGCTCGGGCTGGAAAGGCCCGCCGCGATCGATCGCCGCCTTCAATGCCGCAGCGGCAATCGCACGGGCGACGGCGCTTTCCTGGCTTGGTCCGCTCAACTTCTTCTCGGCGTCGTCGAGACGCTTGCTGACATCGGCATCGGCCGTGGCCCGGCTTTGCGTCGCCTGGTCGAGGCTTGCCTTCAATTGGCCCACCTCGGTGCTGAGTGCCGCAATCTTCTGATCGGCGTCGCCGCTGGTCGTTCCGGATGCTCCGCCGAGCGTTGAATTGTTGGTAGCAGCTGTCTCAAGGGCCGCGATGCGGGCGGCGAGCGTCGCGTCGGGCGTGGCCGCAGGTGCTGCGGCGAGATTGGCAACGGTCTGTTTCAGCCCGTCGATTTCGGCTGTGAGCGCGGCGATGTCGGCGGAGCTATCCTTCGCCGCCCTGCCGCCGGGCAGGAGGCCGGCATACTGGATGGCGCCGACGCAGATGAGGGAGATCAGGCCGCCGACGATGCCGGCGGCGATCAGGCCCGAGGTCGCCCCCTGTTGTCGCTCAGGTGCGGCGGGGTGTTCGCTGCGGAAAGAGTAGGCTTCGGCTTCCTGGTCGAGCGCGGCCTTGAGCTTTTCTTCCGCCGTTTCCGTGACCGGCTCGCCGGCCGCCTCGTCGCGCAACGTTTCCTTCTCAGCTTCCAGCGGCATTTCCACCTCGTTGGCGGATGAGCTGCCGGGTTCGCTGGGGTTGCGCTCGGTGATGTCCTCCGAAGCTGCGGCCTGCACGGCTTCCTCGGCTTTCAGGTCGATCGTGACCGGCTCGTCGTTGGGCTTCGAATGGTTTGGCGTTTTTCGCGATACCATGAGGTCCTCTTTTCATGCGCTGCAGCGAGGTTAGACAGACAAGTCGAATATGGAAAGAGCTTAGATCAAAATTGAGGCCTTACTCCGTCGTCAGAAGCGCCAGAAGACTGTCTTCATCCGGCATGGTGGCAACATCCGCATGGGCGCGCAGCGCGGCCGGGACAGAATCCGCAATCGCTTCGCTGAGGCAGAGGAACCGTGTCTGGGCAAGGGCATGCGGGTATTTCCGCAGGAAGGGCAGGCTGAAAAAGCGCAGCGCCGTCTGGCGAGAATAGAGCAATGCGGCGTCGGCGCGGATATCGACAAAAAACTTGCGAAGGGTCGCATCGTCGGGGGTGATATCCAGCATATGGTAGCATTCCACCGTCCGCAGCGGGATATTCAGTTCCGACAATCTGGTTTCAAAACCGGCAGCGCGCGGCGAACCCGCGAGATAGAGCAGAGGCTGTTGTATACCAGCTTCCTTGCGGGCAATCAGCTCCGCGAGTTCGATGCCGCTGCCTTCGGAGGCAAGAACATTCGTGAAGCCAAGATTTCTTGCCTCTTTCGCCGTTGCCTTGCCGACTGCGAAAAGCGAACGGCTGAGATAAGGCGAAAGATTCTGATCCAGCGCGGCTAAAGCCCGGATCGTTTCGGCGCTGGTAACGGCAATCGCAGCTTGCGTTTCCGACAGCGCCTTTTGGGCTGCTTCGGCATCATGTATCGGCTCCGATAGCGGCAGCGGCAGTGCCTCGTGTCCCATCTCCGTCAGCCGCTGGATGGTGCGTTCACCCGAATGCTGGGGGCGGGTGACGACGACGCGCATGGGCGATCAGGTCCAGTCTTCGAAGAAGGTGCTGCCGGCCTCGGCGCGGATCGTCTGGCCGGCATTGGTGCCGAGCGCCTCCGCGTCCCGGCGGTGGCCTTCGATGGTGGTGGTATGCACCTGCTGGCCGTCAGGCGTCAGGATCATGCCGAAGAAGCGGATATGATCGCCCTCGCAGACGGCATAGCCGGCGATCGGCGTGCGGCAGGAGCCGTCGAGTGCTGCGAGGAAGCCGCGTTCGCAGGAGACGGTATCGAAGGTCGGGCTATCGTTGATGGCGGCGAGGAGGTCATTCATCCTCTTGTCGCCGATGCGGCTTTCAATGCCGATTGCGCCCTGCGCCGGCGCCGGCGGGAATGCGTCGGGATCGAGGATGTCGGTGATCACATCCACCTTGCCAAGTCGCTTCAGGCCGGCGACAGCCAGGAGCGTTGCGTCCGCCTGACCCTCTTCCAGCTTGCGCAGCCGGGTCTGGACAGAGCCGCGAAAGGTGATGACATTGATATCGGGGCGCAGGCGGCGGATCAGTGCCTGGCGGCGCAGCGATGCGGAGCCGACGGTGGCGCCATGCGGTAGCTCGATCAGCCTAGGCGCCGTGCGGCCGATGACGGAATCGCGAATATCTTCGCGCGGCAGGTAGGCGGTCAGCGCCAGCCCGTCCGGCAGCTTCGTCGCCATGTCCTTGGCGGAGTGCACGGCAAAGTCGAGCTCGCCCGAAGTCAGTTTCTCTTCCAGTTCTTCCGTGAACAGGCCCTTGCCGCCGATTGCGGCCAGTGAGCGGTCGATGATGCGGTCGCCCTTGGTGGTCAGGACGACGATCTCGAACATTTCCTCGGGCAGGCCATGCGCCGCCATCAGGCGGTCGCGGGCCTCGTGCGCCTGCGCCAATGCTAGCGGGCTGCCGCGCGTGCCGATCCGGAAAGGTTTTGTTTGCATCCGCTTTAATCCGTTGTTACCGACAGTCCCCGTAACCATATTTCCGCTTTATCGCAATCGACCAACAGGCATCGAACGACTTCCATGGCGTCCTTTCTTCGTATTCTCGGCATCGAAACAAGCTGCGACGAGACCGCCGCGGCCATTGTCGAGCGCCAGGATGACGGCACCGCCATCGTACGCTCAGACGTTGTTTTGAGCCAGTTGGACGAGCATAGCGCCTATGGCGGTGTCGTGCCCGAGATTGCTGCGCGCGCCCATGTCGAGGCGCTGGATACGCTGATCGACGAGGCTCTGAAGCGCGCCAATGTGTCGCTGCTCGATGTCGATGCCATCGCCGCCACCTCCGGCCCCGGCCTGATCGGCGGCCTGCTCGTCGGGCTGATGACCGGCAAGGCGATATCCAGGGCAACTGGCAAGCCGCTCTATGCCATCAACCATCTGGAAGGCCATGCGTTGACGGCGCGGCTGACGGATGGGCTCGCCTTCCCCTATCTGATGCTGCTGGTCTCCGGCGGCCATACGCAATTGATCCTGGTGCGTGGCGTCGGTCAGTACGAGCGCTGGGGCACGACGATCGATGATGCGCTGGGCGAAGCTTTCGACAAGACGGCAAAGCTGCTCGGCCTGCCCTATCCCGGCGGCCCAGCGGTCGAGGAGACGGCGAAGAACGGCAATCCGGATCGATTCGATCTTCCCCGGCCGTTGGTCGGCGAGGCACGGCTCGATTTTTCGTTCTCCGGCCTCAAGACAGCAGTGCGGCTGGCGGCGACAACGATCGCGCCGGTGAGCGAGCAGGACATCGCCGATATCTGCGCTTCCTTCCAGAAGGCGGTCTCGCGTACCCTGAAGGACCGGATCGGGCGCGGGCTGCAGCGCTTCAAGAATGAGTTTCCCAAGACGGCAGAGAAGCCGGCGCTGGTGGTGGCCGGCGGCGTCGCCGCCAATCTCGAGCTGCGGCGCACGCTGCAGGAGCTCTGCGATCTCAACGGTTTCCGCTTCATCGCGCCGCCGCTGAACCTCTGCACCGACAATGCCGTGATGATCGCCTGGGCCGGGCTGGAGCGCATGGCGACGGGGGCCGCGCCTGACGGTCTTGACGTGCAGCCACGCTCGCGCTGGCCGCTCGATCAGAAGGCGGAAACGCTTCTGGGCCATGGCAAACGAGGAGCGAAGGCATGAGCGGCAA
>DASVPC010000149.1:0-2305 GCA_036383055.1 Rhizobium sp.
AATTGGTGCGCAGGCGACCCATGATGTAGGGCAGACCGGCGCCGCCGATCAGCGCCAGGAATTTCATATTCGGAAAGCGGGTGAAGTGGCCGGCATAGATCATGCGCGAGACCGCGATCATCGTATCCGTGACGCGCCCGACCGCATTGGCCATCCCGTAATCGTGAACGCGGTCGTCGCCGCTCTCGAACACGGGATGTGGTGACACGATCGAGCCGAGCTCGTTGGCAGCTTCCCAGAACGGATCGAGTGCGGGATCGTCGAGCACGCCGCCCCTGCCCTTGGGCTGGGTACCGATCATGACGCCCTTGAAGCCGGCTGCGTGCGCCTCGCGCAGCACTTCGGCCGCGAGTTTGCCGTCCTGCAATGGCACCGTGGCGAGGGGAATGAAGCGCGGCTGCTCTTTCGATGTCTGCATCAAGTGCTTGTTGATCAGACGGGCCCAGGCAGCGCCTTCGGCCGCCGGAAGGTCGTTGCCATACATGTCGAGCCAGCCTGCCACGACCTGACGCTCGACCTTGTTGTCATCCATCCACTTCAAGCGGCCGGCGAGATCGCTCAGCGGCTTCGACACCGGACGCGTCGGCTTGCCACCCGCAAAGGAGAAGCCAAGGCTGGCGCCGTCCTCGATCAGGCGAACCGACGGGAACTGGGCAGTCTGTGACTTGATGTCCTCAAGCAGGGCCGGAGGAACGAGATGGGCGTGACAGTCGATGATCATGTGGCTTGCTCTTGTGGTTTGCCTTGTTGCGCATCCGCGATGGCGTCTCCGATCGCGGAAATTCGAATAGGAAGCTTGTTGAAGGAAATGCCGAGCTCTGCGACGGCATCGTTGATGGCACTGGAGATCGCTGCAGGAGCACCCAGATAGCCGCTTTCGCCAGAGCCCTTCTGGCCGAACACGGTGTGTGGCGACGGCGTGCAATGATGCACGATCTCGACTTCGGGCATTTCGTGCGACGACGGCAGCAGATAGTCCATGAAGCTCTGGGTAATCAGATGTCCCTGATCGTCATATACGAACTCTTCCAGCAACGTCGCGCCGAGGCCATGCGCGATGCCGCCGAGTGTCATGCCCTTGACGATATGCGGGTTGATGACGGTGCCGCAGTCGTGACCGATAACGTAACGCTTGATCTCCGGCTTTCCGAGATCGGGATCGATCGCCAGAAGCACCACGTGAAACTCGAAGGAGTGACACGGATACATCTGCACCCGGCCATTCTCCGGCAGCTTGTTGCCGGTCGGCACCTGCATCACATGCGAGGTCTCGAGCCCCGGCTCCATGTCCTGCGGCAGCAGGTGATAGTTGCGATGCGCAATGTTGACCAGCTCGGACCAATTCAGCGATTGCCCGGTCTTGTCACTGGCCGCGCCGGACGCGAAGGTCACATCGTCTTCCGCACAGCCGAACTGATGCGCAGCGATTTTTGCGAGCTTCGTCTTCAACTTCTGAGCGGCATGGAACGCGGCGCCGCCCAGCATGATCGCCATGCGACTGCCGACCGGCGAGTTCGATGGCAGGCAGGCCAGCGTGTCCGGACGTATGATGCGGATCATCTCTGGATCGATCTGCAGCACTTCGCCGATGACAGTGCCGACCAACGTCTCGTGGCCCTGCCCCGATGACGTGGTGTGGATCGTCACCGTGACGAAGCCCAGGCCATCGACGTTGATGCGGCAGGAGTCCATCCAGGTCGTGGTGGTGTTCTTCTCGTTCAGCAGAGGCTCGAATGACGAGTTGCCGCCCGATGGCTCGAGGCAGGCAGCGATGCCGATCCCGGCCAGCATGCCCGACGCGCGCAACCGGTCGCGTTCCTTTTCCATCGACGCGAAGTCGATATGCTTGAACACCTTGTCGACCACGGTGTGATAATCGCCGCTGTCATAGGTGCTCCCGCTCGGGATCAGATACGGAAACTCCTCTTTGCGAATGAAGTTGCGCAGGCGCACCTCCATGCGGTGCAGGCCGGTAGCGGCGGCAACCTTGTCGATCGCCGCTTCGATCGCGTAATTCGTCGGCGCCTGACCGAAGCCGCGCACAGCTTCCTGCATCGCCTTGTTGGTGGTGACCGACTGCGCGCGATACTGGACGCTTTCGATCTTGTACGGGCCGACGATGGCGCCGATCGGCTTGCCCAGCTGGAACGGCGCGCGGCCAGCGTAGGCACCGGCATTGTCGAGCGCCCGGATCTTCATTGACTTGACGATAGCCTCGTCGTTGAAAGCGACGTCGACGTCGAATATGCGCTCGGGTCCGTGAGCATCGCCGCTGCGCATGTTTTCAAGGCGGTCCTCGATGAAG
>DASVPC010000150.1:0-23383 GCA_036383055.1 Rhizobium sp.
GCGATTGTCGAGGCCATGGAGGAGGAGAATTCTCCGATACGGCCGCCAAGATTGCCACCGTAGATATTGCCGACATACCAGCCGGGAGCGTAGCTCGCCGCCACCGCAGCCCCTGCCGCCGTTGCCAGCCAGGCATCGAAAGCGCTTGACCAGGGCTTTTCGACGCCGAGCGCGACGGCGTAGGGCAGCAGTTTTTCAAAATGCTGCGGCGACATTTGCGGCGCACCCTGCATGTTCATGCGGTCGCGTTCGGCCAGCGTCAGATATTGCCGCAAGCCGGCAATGCCATCCATCATCTTCCGCCCGATCGGCGTCGGTGCGCCCATCAGGAAGAAGAACACGACATTGAGGGCAAAGATACCGACGATGCCGACTAGCAGCGGCAGTTCGCCCGCTTCCATCAGCGGCACGACGACAGCCGCGAAAATGCTGGTGACGATAGAGACGATGACGAAGCCGATGAAGGCAAAGACGAGGACCGAGACAATCCGTCGCCCGAGACCCGCGTCATGGCGAAGGAACATTCGGCCAATGGCGCCGGCAAAGACCGTGACGACAATCGACAGGAAGCCGGGGACGATGATCAGCGGCAGCGCATTTTCATGCAGGCGACCAAAGATGACGATGGCCGCCAGGATGAGCACCGACAACGCGATGCCAATGACGATATAGAGCCGATTGGCCTTGTAATATTCGTCGCGATGGTCGCGCTCGATGGCGCTGCGGAACTGCTGGCCAAGCCTTTGGACGGCCGCACCATTCGCAGCGTCGATCACCAGCGGCGTGAATGGGCCAATTGCGCCGAACAACACCTTCTCACCGCCGCCCAGATCACGGCCGGCCGTTTTGCCTGTCGCCTTGAGGATCACCTTGTCCTTCAGATCGTCGAGGGTGACGTAGCCGCGCACTGCAAGATCGATCGCCGTCGCCGACAGCGCCGTCCATCCGGCGCCGGAAAAGCCCCTGTTGTCGATATAGTTGACCAGCGCCGGCGAGACGCCATCCGGCGGATCCCAGCGCGGAACCATGACGCCTCGCGGCGGATCGCGACCGACGGCGAGCCAGCTGCGCAGATAGTAGGCAAACAGCAGAAGCAGGCCGCCAATAGCGATGATCGCATCGAGGTGATCGGCGATGAACCAGCGCCACTGCTGGCCGCTGCTCGGCGGCGGGATCACCCCCTTCGGCAGCTTGATGGCGATCGTCAGCCCTTCGCCTTGCGCCAATGGCCGCGTCGTGGCGAATGTGAGTCTGCCCGCTTGCTGGCTGGCGCTTGCATCCTGGCCTTTCCCGCCAATCGGGCCGGTGTAATAGGCAAGCTGCTGCGCCATCACACCATCCGGCAGGGTAACCGTGGCCGAGGCACGCAGGATCGGGAAGAGCCAGCCATTGCCGGTAACGTTCCAATAAAGTTCGTCGTGATCGTCGAAATAACGGATCTGCCGATTGGTGGTGTAGGTGATGCGGAAGGTGTGCGGGCCGGGACTGAGGAGGAATTGCGTGCTCCCCTGATCCGCCCGGCCGATATAGATGCGCTCACCGCCTTCGATCCGCTCGAGCCGCCACTCTTCCGGCTGCCCATCGCGCTCGACGGAGACGACATCAAAATCCACCTGCGCCCGACGGCCGTCGGCATCGAGGAAGGTCAGCGGAAAATCGCGGAAAATGCCACGACGGATGGCGCGGCCCTCGGCATTCACGGCAATGGTCTCGGTGACGTTCATCGAGCCGTCGCGATTGACTGCAATCGCCTGGGCGAAGTTTGTGATGACTTCGGCCGCCGAGCCTGCTGTTGCGGAAAACATAAGGATCAAGGCCAGGAAAAGCCCGCAAAGCCAACGCACCATCACACCCCCCATGTGATCCCCGCAGCGCCCCATAGAGGGCGCCGCATAGCATGAACGATACCTAGGCTCCCAAAGGGAGCGAGGCATTAGTCGTCGTAGGCGACACCCAGCGACGCCAGTACCCGCCAATAGGCCGGGAAGGTCTTGGCGACGCAATCGGGGTCGAGAATGGTGATGCCGCCGATCTTCAGGCCGGCAAGCGCGAAACTCATGGCGATGCGGTGATCGGCGAAGCTGTCGATTTCGGCGGGCAGCACCTTGCCGGCAAGGCTCGGGTCGGAAGCGACGATGAGATCATCCCCCTCTTCCGTGCCGAGGCCGGGAACGATACGCGACAGGCCGCTCGACAACGCGCGGACGCGGTCGCATTCCTTGACGCGGAGGTTGGCGATGCCGACGAAGCGCACCGGCGTCTCGTTGAAGGCGGCAAGGACGGCGAGCGTCGGGATCGCATCCTGCATCTGCGATCCGTCGATGACGGTGGGCAGATGCGGGAATTGCGAGATCAGGTCGTAGGCACGGGCGTCCGGCTGCGAGAATTCGGTCGCCGGCGTGCCGAGATCGATCTTGCCGCCGGTCAGCGCTTCCGCCGCCCAGAGGTAGGTCGCGGCCGAGGCATCCGGCTCGATGAGGAAATCCGCCGCGTGGTAGCCGGTCGGCTCGACGCGCCAGGTGACCGGGCTGGTGCGCTCGACCTTGGCGCCGAAAGCGCGCATGGCAGCGACGGTGAGATCGATATAGCCAAGCGCGCCGATATGTTCGCCAAGCAGTTCGACATCGACCGGCCGGTCGCCGCCGGCGGCCATCATCAGGAGGGCGGAGACATATTGGCTGGAAAGGCCGCCATCGATCTCAACGCGGCTCGCCTCGAAGCGACCGGTGCCGTTGATGGTCACCGGCGGGCAGCCGGTCTCAGACGATGCGTCGATGCCGAGCGAGCGCAGCGCGTCGACCAGCGGGCCGATCGGCCGCTTGCGCATGTGGGCATCGCCATCGACCACGACCTTGCCGTCGACCAGTGCGGCGGCAGCCGTCAGGAAGCGCGTCGCGGTGCCGGCATTGCCGAGGAAAAGCGGCGCTGTTGGCGACTTCAATTTGCCGCTGCCGGTGACGATGAAGGTGGTGTCGTCGGGCTCGTCGATGGTCACGCCCATGGCGCGCAGCGCTTCCGCCATATAGCGCGTGTCGTCGCTCTTCAGCGCACCGGTCAGTCGGCTCGTGCCTTTGGCAAGGCCGGCGAGCAGCAGCGCGCGGTTGGTGATCGACTTCGATCCCGGCGGCATGGCGCGGCCGGTCAACGGCTTGGCCGGCGGGATAATCGTGAGTTTGGCTCTACCCATCATCATTCTCTTTGGTCAGTCAGGAAAGCGGCCGATGGCCTGCGGTCGGCTTCCTTTACCGCCTTGCATGAAAAACCGATAGGAGGAATTTCAGAACTTGACGGTCGGAACGGCGCGGTCCGCTTCGTTGGTAATCTCGAAAAAAGCGCGCTTGGCGAAACCGAACTGGCCGGCGATGAGATTGGAAGGAAAGCTCTCGACCTTGACGTTCAGGTCGCGTGCGGCGCCGTTGTAATAGCGCCGCGACATCTGGATCTCGCCTTCGATGCCCTCCAGCGAACGCTGCAATTCGAGGAAGTTCGTATTGGCTTTCAGATCCGGATAGGCTTCGGCAAGGGCGATCACGCGGCCAAGCGCCTGGCCAAGAAGGCCTTCGGCCACACCACGGCCCGCGACATCGCCTGCCGGCACGGCCTGCGCCTTGTTGCGCAGCTCGACGACCTCTTCCAGCGTCTGGCGCTCGTGAGAGGCATAGCCCTTCACCGTTTCGATCAGGTTGGGGATCAGATCGGCGCGGCGCTTCAGCTGCACGTCGATGCCGGACCATGCCTCCTCGGCCACCTGCCGCGCGCGGACGAGGCCGTTATAGACGAAAACCGCATACAGAGCGGCAAGGACGATGATCGCCAGGATAATATACATCGCGAACCCCCCGTTGCGATTACAATCAAGGGGACACTATGCGGCTTCGCGGGTATTGTCACCCGCTTTCGCTGTCATAGCAGTATCTTAGGCGGCCTGCTTGCCCCAGTTGATACCGCCGGCATCCGTCAGCAGGAAAGCCTCGCCGCAGGCCTTGGCGAGCGTACGGACGCGCAGAATATAGCTCTGGCGCTCGGTAACCGAGATCACGCCGCGTGCATCAAGCAGATTGAAGACGTGGCTCGCCTTGATGCACTGGTCATAGGCCGGGAAGACGCATTTGTGCAGACGCTGGTTGTCGCTGTCGCCGGGGGCACCGGCGGCCAGAAGCGCCAGGCATTCCTTCTCGGCATCGATGAAGTGACGATGCAGCATCTCGGTGTTGGCATATTCGAAATTATGCCGGGAATATTCCTGCTCGGCCTGTAGGAAGACATCACCGTAGGTGATCTTCTCGTCGCCTTCGAGACCGTTGAAATTCAGATCGTAGACACTGTCGACGCCCTGGACGTAGGTCGCGAGGCGCTCGAGGCCATAGGTCAGTTCGCCGGCGACCGGTGAGCACTCGATGCCGCAGACCTGCTGGAAATAGGTGAACTGCGACACTTCCATACCGTCGCACCAGCACTCCCAACCGAGACCCCAGGCGCCAAGCGTCGGGCTCTCCCAGTCGTCCTCGACGAAACGGATGTCATGCACCAGCGGATCGAGACCGATCGCCGCCAGCGAACCGAGATAGAGCTCTTGCAGGTTCGGCGGATTGGGCTTCAGGATCACCTGATACTGGTAATAATGCTGCATGCGGTTCGGGTTTTCACCGTAACGACCGTCGGACGGGCGGCGGGACGGCTGCACATAGGCTGCCTTCCACGGCTTCGGTCCAAGCGCGCGCAGCGTGGTTGCCGGATGGAACGTACCGGCGCCGACTTCCATGTCGTATGGCTGAAGAACCGCGCAACCCTTGTCGGCCCAGTAATTATGCAGGGTCAGAATCAACGCCTGGAAAGAGCGCTTCGGGTTCATATGGTCGGGCACGGTGGCGGTCATGGAGATCGGCTACTATCTGCTTGATGTACGTTGGCGCGACAGGTGCCACGACGGAAGACAAGGGTCAAGAGATGACGTATAGATATGGTGATGCATCTCCGCGCCGCCTTGGAGAAGAGTAATGAACGTCAAAACCGAAATCACCTTGTCCGAACATCATCTCCGCCTTGCGGAAAAGATGGTCGAGGAAGGCGCATTTCCTTCGATCTCCAGCCTTGTTGAAGCGGCGATCGAGCAGATTGACCAGACGACGCATCATGATGGCACAACGGATGACATGGTGTCCGGCATGGCGGATGAAATTCGTCGGCGCATGGAGTTGCCTGAAGATCAATGGTTACCCTGGGACGGCAAGGAAATGGCCGCCGGAGTGAAGGACAAGCTGCGCCAGAAATACGCCAAATAAGTTAGCTCATGCGCTATGTGATAACCAAGCATCCGCTTGTCGAACACGATCTCTTCGACATCGTAGACTTCATTTCCAACTATGCAGGCATCGACGTTGGACTAGCCAAGACCGATGAAATCACGGAATTTATCGATAGGCTCGCCGACTTCCCGCACATAGGCACAGTACGCACCGATATGGCGCCAACATTGAGGGTGATTCCCGCTTCAGAAAAAGCCGTCGTGTGCTTCACTGTGGATGATGCCACCAAGGTCGTCCGTATTATCTGCATCAGCTATGCGGGCGCGGATTGGATGTCGCGGGTAAAGGAACGGCGTTAGGGTGGGTGAGCGACTTAATCGTGTCGAACACCCCTGTATCAATGACTACTCGTCATCCCGCTTCACACGATACTCCCCCGTCTTCGGATCCTTTACCAAAGTCCCGACGGCACCCGTCCGCCGCTCGTTTTCGGCCCTGCGCGACTTTTCGGTAAGCTTTTGTGCAACACGCACGAAGCGTCGATAAAGCCACCAGATGCCGCCGATCACGACGGCGAAGAATATGATCTGCGGCATTACGCAGCGCTCCCGATTACAATCCGTACCGTCCCCACAATGCCTTTTCCTCCGCTGCTTGCGCAAGTCCGGAGGCGAGGCCGGCGCCGATGTTGTCCATGCCTGAAAGCGAAACGCCGGGTGCGCGGCGGCCAAAGAGGCTACGCGGCGTGGTAACCAGCTCGAGTTTAATCTTGTCGCCGAAGCGCTTCCGCAGCTCCTGGCGCATATCGCCGAGCCCGTCGATCAGGCCAAGCTCCAGACCGCGTCCGCCGGTCCAGAAGAGGCCTGAGAACACCGTCTCGTCATCTGTCAGCTTGCCTGCCCGGCGCTCGCGCACCATGTCGATGAAGACCTTGTGGATCTCCAGCTGCAGGCTCTTCAGATATTCGATGTCCTTTTCCTTTTCCGGCTGGAAGGGATCGAGGATAACCTTATTCTCGCCGGCAGTGTACACACGGCGCTCGACGCCGAGTTTCTTCAACAATTCCGGAAAGCCGAAGCCGCCCGAGACGACGCCAATGGAACCGACGATGGAGGTCGCGTCGGCAATGATCTCATCGCCCGCGAGCGCGATCATGTAGCCGCCGGAGGCCGCAACGTCCTCGACGAAGACCAGCACCTTCTTCTGCTTTTCCTGCGCGAGATCGCGGATGCGGTTATAAATCATCCGCGACTGCACCGGCGAGCCGCCGGGCGAGTTGACGACGAGGGCGACCACAGGCGCAGCCTTCATCTCAAAGGCCTTTTCCAACGCCTGCGAGACGCCGGCAAGATTGAGCGATTGCCGAAGAGGTCCGCCGCCGGACGCAATGACGCCGCTCAGCCGGACGACCGGGATGACCACTCTTTCCTTGCGAAACCGCTTCGGAAGCATGCGCCTGAAAAAACCAGCCATTCGTCGTCCCTAAATCATGATGTTTGCTGCCGTGATGTATGCATGGAAATGGCAAACGCAACATCGATCATTGCATTTTCGCGCCGAGATGGCTCCGGGCGCCATGTTTTTCATCGATGGCACAAGACAGGACGCGCTTTCGCCGCCAGCGCAAAGGTCAGGAAAAACATTCCTCCGTGTCCCTCAAGATTGGGCGCTGCGCCCTCTACATCCGTCGATCAAAAAAATAGATTTATCGCATTGAACTGCAGGAGCATCGCATGTCCAGCCAGGCTGCCAACATCATCGATTTCCAGGCCTATCGTGACGCCCGCGCCAAGAGCGTACCGGTCGAGCAGGCTCCCGCTTCCGCGTGGCCTCAGCAGCCTTTCCTGATGTGGGTTCCCTTCATGGGTTTCGTCCCGGTGATGCCGCTTGGCAACCCGAACTATGGCGCTTGAATCCATCGAGCCGTTGCATCTGCTCTCAAGAGCCGAGTCGGTCGACGAAATCTCGGCGCTGACGGGCCAGAACCTTCGCCGGCTGCGCACACGCCGCGGCTATTCGCTGGATCGGCTGGCAAAAATCTCAGGCGTCAGCCGCGCCATGCTCGGGCAGGTCGAAACCGGCAAAAGCAGCCCGACAATCAGTATCCTCTGGAAGATTGCCGCAGCATTGGATGTCCCCTGCGGCTCGCTGATCGCCCAGCCGCACGACACTTCGTTGCAGGTGCTGACCCATGCGAAGGCGAAGGTGCTGTCCGCCTCCGAGGGCAAGTTCCAGACGCGGGCGCTCTTTCCCTATGAAAGCGAACGCAAGGTCGAATTCTACGAACTGCGCATCGCGCCCTATCATACCGAGATCGCCGAGGCGCATCATCACGGCACGATCGAAAATCTTGTGGTCTCGCGGGGCACGGTCGAAATCGTCGCCGGCAAGCATCCGCCGCAAATCCTCGGCGAAGGCGACGCCGTGATCTTCGACGCCGATGTCGCACACAGCTACCGCAACATGACCAGCAGTGAAGCCGTGCTCTATCTGGTCTCGACCTATGTCGAGGAAGTTCGTGGCTAATATGCTCTTGCCCGCAGAAGCAAAAAGGCCGCCCTTGCGGACGGCCTGAGGCAGATGGAGGTCTGCTTGTTATTCCCGGGAGTGGATGCCCTCAGGAATTAGGCTGCTTCCATCATGCAGCACATCATCATGTTGCCGCACATCATCATCATCGGCATGCCGGACGACATCATGCGCTTGCAGCATTCCATGAACATGTCCTTGTCCATGCCTTCCATCGGCATCATTTCGCAGACCATGCCCTTCGGCGTCATCTTGCAGGTCATCTTGCTCATCATCATCTGCATCATGGGCATCATGCCGTTCATCATCGGCATCTGACCCATCATCATCGGGTTCATCATACCGCCCATCATGGGATTCATCATCGGCATCATCATGCCGTTCATCATTGGATTCATCATACCACCCATCATCGGGTTCATCATCGGCATCATGTTCATGGCGGGGTTCATCTGGGTCATCTCCGGTGCTCGGCCGTATTTCGGCTTTCAATGAGAATTGAGGTAGAACGACTAAAAATAACGTTCAAGGTAAAAAAACGTTCCAATAATCTTTCCTCCAACAGAATGGAAACATGTCCGCTTGATGCCGAGCAACGTTCGCTATTGCGGATATTCCTCCGCTATCGCGGATTATACCAATGCCTTGGCCGAAATGAATGAAACTGCGAATGGTTATTCTTGCCGTAAACGAATCGCGGGCTCATCAACCCGCCGAGGGCAGCAGGTCATTTCCGCGCGTAGGCGGCACGGCCATTGTTGAGATTATCGACGAAGTCGGAGAACTTGTGCGTCCCTTCGCCGTGCATGATCAGCGGCGCCCGCAACGCCAGCCGCGCCCGCGAACCCTTGATTGCCGTCACCAGGATGCGAACTGCGTTTTCGCCGTCGCGCGGATGGATGGGCGTGATCTCGATGCCGCCGAAGCGGCGGCCGCAGGCGGCGATGATCTCGCCGATCGATTGCGGCCGGGCGATCAGTGACAGCTGGCCGCCGGGGATCATGATCGCGCCCGCCGTGCGTACCCAGCGCTCGAACAGGCCGTCGGTCATGGCATGAGCCTCGGCCTTCAACGCGTCAGGCGTCAGGCGGTCGCTGGCGTCATTGAAGGGCGGGTTCATGATGACATGATGGAAACTGTCGTCGATCAGGCCGGCGGCGTTGCGCTCCTTGCCGATCAGCGTCACATCGGCTTCGATCACCGAGACGCGGCCCGCGAACCGCGCATTTTCCGCAAGGGCGAGGCTCTTGCGCGCAAACTCGGCCATTTCCGCGGAACGCTCGAACAACACCACCTCGACCTGCTCCAGCCGCGAGGCCACCGCCATTCCGGCCGCCCCCGCGCCAGCGCCGAGATCGGCCACCCTGATGTCGCGCTCATCGGCGACCAGGGCCGCGAGCAGCATGGCGTCCATGCCGGAACGATGTCCCCTGCCCTTTGGCTGCACGATATGGAAGGCACCGCGATGGAAGGCGTCTATCGTTTCGGACGAATGACCGGTCATGGCAAACCTCAGTCGCCTGCGGAGCGCAGTTCGTCGCCAAGGCCGGCATCGGTGAGGATGCGCCGAGCCTGATCGGCGCGGTCGGCCTCCACCAGGAAGCGGCGCGGCAGCATGCCGAGCGAACCCTCGAGAATGCTCATGGCCTGATCCGCGACAAAGCAATGAATCCCGGCATCCTTCATCAAGCTCTCGGCAAAGGAGAGTAGAACGGGATCGTTCGTGCGGATGAGTTCGTGCATAAGCCTCGGGTTTCCTGTCAAATTTACGCGACGAGACAATTCGCCTCTTGCCGCCCCTTGCGCCCCTTCTTATTGTGCTTTGTGAAAAATGAACAGGAGTCCGGACAGTTGGGCGTCGTGATACCGCTTGAAGAAAGCAAGAATAAACAGGCATCCATTAAGCCATTGGTGGACCTGACCAAGGCGGATATGGAGCGCGTGAACCAGCTTATCCTGTCGAAAGCCGGTTCCGACGTGCAGATGATTCCGGAAGTGGCGGAGCACCTGATCTCGTCCGGCGGCAAGCGCCTGCGGCCGATGCTGACCATCGCCTCCGCAGCACTCTACAACTATCAGGGCGACAATCACATCAAGCTCGCGACCTCGGTCGAATTCCTGCACACGGCGACCTTGCTGCATGACGACGTGGTGGACGAAAGCGATCTGCGCCGCGGCAAGTCCACGGCCCGCATGATCTGGGGCAACCAGGCCAGCGTTCTCGTCGGCGACTTCCTGCTCGGCCAGGCTTTCCGCATGATGGTCGAGGTCGGCTCGCTGGAAGCGCTCGACGTGCTGTCGTCGGCCGCCTGCGTCATCGCCGAGGGCGAAGTGCTGCAGCTCTCCGTCTCCAAGAACATGGAGACCACCGAAGACGATTATCTCTCCGTCATCCGCGCCAAGACGGCAGCGCTTTTCGCCGCCGCCGCCGAAGTCGGCCCGATCGTCGCCAATGCCGGCAAGGCCGAGCGCAACGCGCTGAAGTCCTACGGAACCAATCTCGGCCTTGCCTTCCAGCTCGTCGACGACGCGCTGGATTACGGCGGCAAGGCCGCAGATCTCGGCAAGAATGTCGGCGACGACTTCCGTGAAGGCAAGATCACCCTTCCCGTCATTCTTGCCTATCGCCGCGGCACCGAGAAGGAACGCGCCTTCTGGCGCGAGGCCATCGAGACCGGCAACAACAGCGACGAGAACCTGGAAAAGGCACTGGGCCTGATCACCAAATATGGCGCGCTCACCGACACGATTGCCCGCGCCGTTCACTACGGCACCATCGCCCGTGACGCGCTGGCGCCGCTTCCGGAGACGCCGTGGAAATCGGCACTGATGGAAGTGATCGATTTCTGCATCGAACGTGTGAACTGATCGGTAGCGGCCCGAATTTCTTGCGCCGCCGCTTCAAAAAAGCCATCCTGTTGTGAATCAGTTGACACGAACGCTTTGTGTCGCCGGCGCCTTCGCTGGCAATCCCTTGATGAAAGGCATTCTAATGCGGCAGAGACTTGCCATCCGTTTCCTCTCGGGCGCAGCCTTGGCAGCGATCCTTTCGGTGTCGGCGCTGAATAGCGCGCGCGCGGAGGATGCTCCGGCAACGCCGGAAACCAAGAACGAGGTGGTCTTCGACGCGGAAGCCGTCGACACGTTTGCAGGCGCCTTCCTTGCTGCGCGTACGGCCGATGTGGACCATGATTACGATACGGCGATCGCGCTCTATAAAAAGGCCCTGATGCTCGAGCCGGGCAATCTGGAAATCCGCCAGCGCCTGATGATCTCGTTGTTGCTCAACGGCAATCTCGAGGAGGGCGTGAAATACGCCAACGAACTGAAGAGTGATCCTTCCGTCGAGCGCGTCACCACGATCGTGCGCGGCATGGACGCCATCCGCCGGCACGAATACAAGTCCGCGCAGGACATTCTCAAATATAACGGTCCGAACGATCTCGACCGGATGATGAATAATCTGCTGTTGGCATGGGCGCGCGCTGGCGCTGGCCGTGGCAAGGAAGCCATCGCCATGATCGACAAGATGAAGGGACCGGACTGGTTCAACATCTTCAAGAACTATCATGCAGGCGCCATCGCCATCACAATCGGCGACGTGAAATCCGCCCGCTCGCACCTGAACGACGCCATTCTCGACAAGGCGGGCGGCGCAACCGCCCCCGACACCTTCATGCGCGCGGTCATGGCGTTGGCGCGCCTCGAAAGCAAGGCGGGCGACAAGCAGAAGGCGCTCGACACGGTTTCGGTCGGTGACAACCTGATCAACAACTACGCACCGCTGAACGCGCTGCGCGACAGCATCAACAAGGGCGAAAAGCCGGATCAGCAGGTGACCGACGCCACGCAGGGCGCTGCCTCCGTGCTCTTCACCGTCGGCGCAGCGCTGAACCGCGACGGCGCCGAAGATGTCGTTTCGCTCTATCTGCAGATCGCCAATACGCTCGATCCCAAGAGCGCCGACACTCTGGTTCTCCTCGGCGGGCTCGCCGAAAAGCAGGAGCAGGTCGACCGCGCCATCTCCTTCTACAAGAAGGTGCCCGACGATTCGCCGATGACCCGCATCTCCGAGCTGCAGCTCGGCCTTGCGCTGGCACAGGCCGGCAAGGTCGATGATGCGCGCAAGCACCTGAAGGCACTGATCGATTCCGACCCGAAGGATGTTCGCAGCTACCTGGCCTATGGCAGCGTCCTATCCGACGCCAAGGACTTCCAGGGCATGGCCGACAATTACGACAAGGCCGTCGAGGTCATCGGCGCCGTGCCAAAGCGCAGCGACTGGGCCGTGTTCTTCCAGCGCGGCATCGCCTATGAACGGCTGAAGAAGTGGCCGCAGGCGGAGCCGAACTTCAAGAAGGCGCTGGAGCTGAACCCCGACCAGCCGCAGGTGCTGAACTATCTCGGCTATTCCTGGGTTGACATGAACACCAACCTCGACCAGGGCCTCGACATGATCCGCAAGGCTGTCGACCTGAAGCCGGATGACGGCTACATCGTCGATTCGCTCGGCTGGGCCTATTTCCGCCTCAACCGCTTTGACGATGCCGTGACCGAACTGGAGCGCGCCGCGCAGCTGAAGGCCGGCGATCCCACGATCAACGACCATCTCGGCGATGCCTACTGGCGCGTCAACCGCAAGCTGGAAGCGGTCTACCAGTGGAACCGGGCGCTCGCCTCCAAGCCGGAGGAAGCAGATATTCCGAAGATCAAGGAAAAGGTCGAAAAGGGCCTGCCGGCGCTCGACACCGACCCCAAGACGGTCGACAAGAGCAAGCAGCCGGACCCCGCTCCGGCACCCGTCACGGACCCGAATACGCCGGCGCCCGTCGATAAGAAGTCCTAAGACCACAGATGACCATGATCTTGACGGCGGGCGATTTCGACCTCACGGAGGAAGCGCCCGCCAAGATCAATCTGGCTCTGCATGTCACCGGCCAGCGGGCCGATGGATATCATCTGCTCGACATGCTGGTGACCTTCACGCAGCACGGTGACCGGCTTGGTTTTCGCGCAAGCGGGCGCGACGAATTCAGCCTTTCCGGGCGTTTTTCCCCTCTTCTTGCTGCCGAGGCGGATGCCGGCAACAATCTGGTGCTGAAGGCGCGCGACCTACTGCGGCGGGCCGCCCATGAGGCTCGATTGGAAGCGCCACCGGTGCATATCCATCTGGAAAAGAACCTGCCTGTCGCCTCGGGCATCGGCGGCGGCTCGGCGGACGCGGCGGCGACCCTGCGAGGACTTGCGCGGCTCTGGGGCCTTGTTCTGCCTGTCGATGTGATGACGGCGCTCGCGCTGAAGCTCGGCGCCGACGTGCCGATGTGTCTTGCCAGCCAGCCGTTGATTGCGCGCGGCATCGGTGAGGCGATCGAATTGCTGCCGGACTTCCCGTCCTTTGCCATGATCCTCGGCAATCCCCTGGTCGGCGTTTCGACGCCGGAGGTGTTTCGCCGGCTGGCCCGCAAGGATAATCCGCCGCTTGCACTCGCCTCGCGAACGTCGAACGACCACGCGCAATGGATCACGGCGATCAGCAAGTTGCGCAACGATCTCGAGCCGCCGGCGCGGTCGCTCTGCGGCGAAATCGCCATGCTGTCGCAGATGATCGCCGATGAAGGGGCGCTTGTGACCCGCATGTCCGGCTCCGGCGCCACTTGCTTCGGCCTGTTTCATGATCTTGAGCAGGCAACAGCGGCGGCCACATCGCTTCACAGGCTGCGGCCGGACTGGTATTTCCAGGCGACGGAAACAATCAAGGGAGATGCATGATGGCTGGCCCAGGTGACGCAAGACCCTTCATTCCCGTCGGCATCGCCGTGCTCACCGTTTCCGATACGCGCACGCTGGCCGACGACAAATCCGGTGACACGCTGGTCGCCCGCATCGCGGAGGCCGGCCACATGCTGGCTGCCCGCACCATCGTCCCCGATGACAAGGAGCGTATCCGCAGCCAGGTAGAAGCCTGGACACGCGACAAGACCATCGACGTGATCATCACCACCGGCGGCACCGGCTTTACCGGCCGCGACGTGACGCCCGAGGCGCTGGAGCCGCTGTTCGAAAAGCGGATGGACGGCTTTTCCGAAGTGTTCCATCGCATCTCCTACGACAAGATTGGCACGGCAACCATCCAGTCGCGGGCAACCGGCGGCGTCGCCAACGCCACCTTCATCTTCGTGCTGCCCGGCTCGCCCGGCGCCTGCAAGGATGCCTGGGACGGGATCTTGAAGGCACAGCTCGACTATCGGCACATGCCCTGCAATTTCGTGGAGATCATGCCGCGCCTTGACGAGCACCTGAAGCGTGGCTCCGCCTCCAACTGAGATTGGCGTTTCGCTGAGATAACGCGGCCGGCCTTCTGGATTGCTATGCCTTCGGCCCCGGAAGAACAGGAATAGAATCCCAATTCTGACCGGTGAGAATGACGCAGCTTCGGCCGGAGACATCAGTGATCATCATTGTCCAGCTGCCGCTTTGAGCAGCGAAGATTTCGACGATCGTCTTTGAATCGAGCTGACCGATGGCCGAGGGTTTCTCGGAATAGTGCCCATCAAGAAAAGCGACGATTTCGGCGCGCTCGGCGCAAGCGACTGTCGCCTGCGCCGCGGCGACATTGGGGAGAAGGATTGCCGTTGCCAAGACGGCCGTTCCGATAAAGCGGTTGAACATCGTGCGTTCCATGACGCACCTCCTTTCGCCGGAAATCCGGCAGAAGAGGAGAGTTCTGCTGACCTGTTCTGCCGTATACCGGCATCCTCATGGTCGGCCGCCCGACGCGACACGCGAAAGCGGCCGCCACATGAAAATTATGACAGCTATTCCAGTATTTACAAATGGAATCTGAATTGGCGGCAGAGACAAGCCTACCGCGCCGCGCGCGCGACCCAGGAGGGGATGAGCTCGCTGGACAGGCGGCGACCCTTCTGCCCCTTGGCGAACTCGGCAAGCCGCATGCCGGTCTTCGCGACCGCAATGGCCTGGCGCTTGGAGAGAAGCAGCCCCAGCTCCAGTGGCGGCGAACTGCGGCCGATGCGCTTCAGCAGGGGGCGGCGATAGCCGCGTGACGCGGTGAAGCGGGCCGGCACCTTGTTCAGCGAGACATATTCGGCGATCTCATCGATCCAGCCCGCCTGCGGCCGTGCGCCGGGCTCGACCAAAAGCAGCCACTCGCCTCGCGCCGAGCGCAATATGTCCTTGATATCCCACTGCGAATAAAAACGGCAACCGGCAGCATCGGCAACCCGCGAGGTGCCGTCGCGCGAGCCGTGATCGAGCACGACGACATCGGAGACGAGCCCTTCAATCGCGCCCACCACCAATGCCGCCAATGTCTGTGCCAGCTCAGGTTCCTGATCCTGGCATTCAATAATGACCGTCAACATTGCCCATTTATAGAGCGCCGCACAATTTATTGCCAGCGGCTAAGCCGAAAACCAGAGCGTTTAAGAAAAGAATCATATGCAACTTGAAAAACGTCATTCCAAGCTCCGCCCATCCCTCGAATGAGGGTAGCCCTCTGCATTTTGTTCTTGCATTGTTCCCGTTTGTCAGATAGGAATTTAATCAGCCTAGACGCGGCAGCGACCTCATAAACCGCCCCCGGAGTTACCGATGAACGAGCAGTCCCTTGCAGGGCAGGCCGCGTTTGCGCCTGCCAATACGGCAGATATTGCCAATGCTTTGATCGCCGACACCGGTCTCAGGGTCGAGATCGACCGCAGGCGGGGCCGCGGCGCCGGATTGAACCCGAGCGGCCGGTTCGAGCCGTTGCAGCGCGAGACATTCGATGACGGCTGGCAGACCCTCGAGGAACTGCCGCCCTTCAAGACCGAAGTACAGATCGAAAAGCCGCGCACCGCGATCACCCGCAACGAATCCCCCGATATCCCCTTCGACCGCTCCATCAATCCCTATCGTGGCTGCGAGCATGGCTGCATCTATTGTTTCGCGCGGCCGACGCACGCCTATATGGGCCTGTCGGCGGGGCTCGATTTCGAAGCGAAGCTGTTTGCCAAGCCGGATGCGGCGAAACTGCTGGAGCGCGAACTGGCAAAACCGGGCTACAAGCCGCGCGTCATCGCCATCGGCACCAATACCGATCCCTATCAGCCGATCGAGAAGGAATGGCGGATCATGCGCCAGATCCTCGAAGTGCTGAACAAGGCGAACCATCCCGTCGCGATCGTCACCAAGTCGGCACTGGTCATGCGCGATATCGATATCCTGAAGGAAATGGCAGCCAAAAATCTGGTACGGGTCGGCCTCTCCGTGACGACGCTCGACCGCAAGCTGGCCCGCACCATGGAGCCGCGCGCGGCGACGCCGCAGCGGCGGCTGGAAGCGATCCGGGCGCTGAGCGAAGCGGGTATCCAGACCGCCATCATGGTGGCGCCGATCATCCCCGCCCTCAACGACCATGAGATCGAGCGCATCCTCGATGCCGGCAAGGCAGCGGGCGCTATGGAGGCGAGCTATGTCATCCTGCGCCTGCCGCTGGAAGTCAGCCCGTTGTTTCGCGACTGGCTGCTGCAGCACTATCCGGATCGCTATCGCCACGTCATGTCTCTGATCCGCTCGATGCGCGGCGGCAAGGATTACGACGCCGATTTCGGCAAACGCATGAAAGGCGCCGGCCCCTATGCCTGGCAGATCAGCCGCCGCTTCGAAATGGCGACCAAGCGGCTGCAGCTGACCCGCCGCAATATCGCGCTGCGCGACGACCTGTTCGTGCCGCCGGATGGCAGCGGCGTGCAGCTTTCGCTGCTCTAACCCCTTTCCTTGCGGGTTTCCCTGCCCGCTGGAAGAGCCCCCCGGTTCGCCGCCATGATCCACCGGGGGCTTGCAGGAGATCGGGTGGTGTGCGAGCGTTGCCGCATGCCACGCAGACCACCCGATTCTCCCATGCTTTTCGACGAAGGCCGGATCGTTCCGACCTTCGAACTGGAATTGATTGCCCGCCGTGCCGGACATTGGCCCGTTGCCGGCGCCGACGAGGCGGGGCGCGGCCCCCTGGCGGGGCCGGTCGTCGCCGCCGCCGTCATTCTCGACCCCGAGAACATTCCCCAGGGATTGAACGATTCCAAGCAGCTTTCCGCTGCCAGGCGCGAAGCGCTGTTTACCGAGATTCTGGCGACAGCGACCGTCTCCATCGCTTCCTCAAGCGCTGGCCGCATCGATGTCACCGATATTCGCAAGGCGAGCCTCGATGCCATGCGCCGTGCCATATGCGGTCTCGCCATGCCGGCAAGCTATGTCCTGACCGACGGGCTGGATGTGCCGGCCGGGCTTGCCTGCCCGGGCAAGGCCGTGGTCAAGGGCGATGCCCGCTCCTTTTCCATCGCAGCCGCCTCGATCGTTGCCAAGGTGACACGCGACCGGGTGATGGCGCGCGCCGGTGACGTCTTCCCCGCCTACGGCTTTGCCGCCCATGCCGGCTACGGCACAGCCCAGCATCGCGCCGGTATCGAGAAGCACGGCCCCTGTTCGCTGCATCGCATGAGTTTTCGGCCCTTGCGAAGGGACGAGGTTTGACGGGCGATCGCCTCGCATCCCTCAGTCGATGAGGCCGGCGATAATCTCCCGCCAGTTCTCGCTGATATAGGCGATATCGTTCCGATAGATGCGATCATGCCCGTCTCGGAGGTCTTGGCGATATTTCTCCACACCGCGCGCCGCTTCGCTTTCCATGAATCCGACCAGGGCATTCAGGCGCTCGATGACCATGTCCGGCAATGCTAGGCGCCTCTCCGCCTCCAAGCCATAGGCATCGAGGAAGATGCGGGCACGACGGATCTGAATCTCCAGCCCGCCAAGGCTCACCGGCGTGATACCGGTGGAGAGAGGCGCCCAGCGATAGAGGGCATAGGCGAGATCCCAGCTGCGCGGACCGGGATGGGCCGTCTCAAAATCGATGATGCCTGTTACTGCACCATCGTTCATAACAACATTGTAGGGTGCGAAATCACCGTGGCAGATAACTTCAATCGGCGCCCGAGGCGATAATTGCCATTCCTGCTCCACTACCATCTCCGGCAGAAACAGCGCCGTGCAGTCGTGATAGCGCCGCAACAGGGAGGCTGCCGACCGCAAGGCCGTCTCGGATCGCATGGCCTCGCACTCGGCGAGATCGCCAGTCAGGCCCGGAAGAAAACTCACCTTCTCCCATGCGGCATCATAACCGGCCGGCACCGGTGACTGTGTAAAACCATGGGCATGGAGCCCGGCGAGCAATGCCTGCACCGCCGCCGTCCATGGACGACCGGGCCGAAGTATGAAATCGCCCTTGCGAAATGGGCCTTCGCCCTCCTCCATCGTCAGTACCCCGCCTCCCCTGCCAAGCCTGCAATCTAGTTTCGCTCACCGGCCGTCGTCAAACGCTGCGGAAACAAAGGGCGTAAAAACAGAAAAGCCCCGCCGAAGCGGGGCCTTTCAAACTATGATCGCGTATGCGCTTAGTTCAGCCGGGTCTTCACTTCGCTGACCGCGTTGCTGAACAGCTCGGACTGGACCTTGCCGCCAGCCTTCTTGGCGAGCACGGATTCAGCTGCGGCAATGGCCAGGTCGACGGCAGCGGAACGAACCGCCTTCATCGCATCGGCTTCCGCCTGCTTGATCTTCTGCTCGGAAAGTGCGGTGCGGTTAGCGACGAATTCCTCCGTCTTCTTGCGAGCTTCCGTCGTCAGCATTTCGGCTTCGCGCTCAGCGGCGGCGACGATATTCGCCGCGTCCGCTTCGGCTTCCTTGCGCTTGCGCTGATATTCGGCCAGCAGATGCTGGGCCTCTTCGCGCAGACGCTTGGCTTCAGCCAACTCGTTGCGGATCTGATCGGCGCGGTCGTCGAGCGACTTTGCCATCATGCCCGGAACCTTCAGGTAGACGACGAGGCCGATGAACAGGAGCAGCGCAACGAAAGCAAAGAAAGTTTCGTCAAGAGCAAATGACATGGATCAACCCTCCCGCTTGGCGGATGCTTCGGCAACGGCCGAAGCGACATCAGCCTTGCCAGCGACGTTGCCGACGAGCTGCTCGACGACGGCGGAAGCGGTTTCTTCCGCAATCGCGCCGACATCGGCGAAGGCTTTGGTCTTGATTTCACCGATGTGCGCTTCAGCGGCCTTCAGCTTCTGCGAAAGGCTCGCTTCGATCGCCTTGCGATCGTCCTCGGCCTTGGCCTTGGCGGCATCGCGAGCGGTCGCACCGATCGTATTCGCCTTGGCGCGGGCTGCGGCCAATTCGCTTTCATAGGTCGCGACAGCCGCATCGGCTTCGGACTTCAAACGCGAAGCTTCCTCGATATCCTGGGCAATACGGTCATGCCGGCTTTCCAGAATCCCGCCGACGCGCGGAATAACGATCTTCTGCATGGCCACGTAGAAGATAACAAAGGTGATCACCAGCCAAAGCAGCTGTGACGGATAGGTCGTATGGTCAAACGGCGGGAATACGCCTGCGTGATGGCCCTGTTCGGGCGCACCGGTTTCCGTATGCACCGCGCCGGCTGCCGGCGGTGCTTCGTCAGCGTAAGCCGGGGTCACAAACATGCTCACCTCCAGGTGGTCTGCAAATACAAAGAATCACGGCTCGCTGTCTCGCGAACCGTGATCTATTAGACGCCGCTGAAATCAGACGGCGAAGAGCAGGAGGAGAGCGATGAGCAGCGAGAAGATGCCCAGAGCTTCCGTAACGGCGAAACCGAATACCAGACGGCCAAACTGGCTGTCAGCAGCAGACGGATTGCGCAGTGCGCCGGACAGGTAGCTGCCGAAGATATTGCCGAGGCCGAGAGCCGTGCCGGCCATACCAAAGCAAGCCAAACCTGCGCCGATGAACTTTGCTGCTTCCGCGTCCATGTTGAACTCCTTTGAAATGGTTGTTGCGGTGAATGACTGACGCCCTGCAGACGCCAATGTCTTAATCCTTAGTGGCCACCCGGATGGATTGCGTCGTTGAGGTACATGCAAGTCAGCACCGCAAAGACGTAAGCCTGGAGGAAAGCAACGAGGAACTCGAGACCGGTCAGGGCGACGGTCATAATCAGGGGAAGAATGGCGCCGCCGATACCAAGCGCGCCGAGGGCTCCGAGCGAGGCGACGAAGCATGCGAACACCTTGAGCGTGATATGGCCAGCGAGCATGTTGGCGAAAAGACGAACGGAGAGCGAAATCGGCCGCGACAGGAACGAGATGACTTCGATGATCACCACCAGCGGCAGCAGAACACCGGGAACACCATGCGGCACGAAGAGCTTGAGGAAGCCGAAACCGTGCTTGAAGAAACCGTAAAGAATGACCGTCAGGATGACCACGAGCGCCAGGGCGAAAGTGACGATGATCTGGCTGGTGACGGTGTAGAAGTAAGGAACCATGCCGAGCAGGTTGGCCGTCAGCACGAACATGAAGAGCGAGAAGACCAGCGGGAAGAACTTCATCCCCTTGGTTCCCGCCCCTTCTTTCAGCATCGAGGCGATGAACTCGTAGGCCATTTCAGCAACGGACTGGGAGCGGCCCGGAATGACGCTGCGCGCCGAGGTCGCGAAATACAGGAAGCCGGCGGACAGAACTGCCGAAGCAACCATGAACAGCGAAGCATTGGTGAACGAAAAATCAATTCCGCCGATATCGATCGGGATAATCTTGAAGATCAGGAACTGATGGGTAGGACCGTTTGCCACCGCTTGTTCTCTTTCATTTTCCCGCTCGATCGGAGCGGATGCCTCTCACCAGGAAACCACGCCGCAGCGCCGCTTCCGCCTCATTTTTTATCGAGCCCGTGCTTCTCGAGCATCGGTGTCGCCACCTTGCCCGCGGAGCGCAGAACATTCAGCACGCCGGCACAGAATCCGAGAAGCAGCAAAATAATCATGCCCCACGGCGCCGTACCAACAAAACGGTCGAAAACATAGCCCAAAACAGCGCCAACGATGATTGCAGCGATGAATTCGCTGGAAAGCTTCATCGCCTGGGCATAGCCTTTGCGGCTTACCTCGGCGCGGCTTTCCGCGCGGTCATCCTCTTTCATCTCCGCGCGCTTGCTTGCCAGTTCGGCTCCCAAGTGCGCCCGTCGCTCTTCCAGACCCTCGTCGCGGTCATCCGTCATGGTGATATCCTCCCCCTTTTCGTTGCGCGCAGTCCCATTTCCCCGGTCAGCGCGTAAACGAACAGGAGGTTTCGCCACCTTTCAGCCCGTTTTGAAGTCGCGCGCAACATAGTTTTAGGAAAAAGCATAGTCAAGGCGTAGACGTCATCTGTCCAGCCATAAATTAGCCGAATTAAATCATAACCTTAGCGCGAATAAGCGGTACAGGGCGAAATCTGAGCCGAAGAATCCTCTTCAGGTCGTGCTTTACCGTGGCTTTTTTGCCTGCCGCCCGTCACCTGCGGTGGCGGGCAACCTGCTCCGGCAACCGCGTCAGCTCCAGCCGCCGCCATAGGTGCGATAGAAGATGTGCATGCCGATGCGGCCGACCTTCACCATCTCAGCCGCCCATTTCGGCCTGACATAGACAGCATGGTAATGCGTGGCGGAGCCGACTTCCGGCAGCCAGATCTTGCCGGCAGTCACGGCCATCGCGACCTGACGGGCAATTCGCCAATGTTCCGGCGAGTTGACGCGCTCCTTGACGTTGTCGCAGGCGAAGGAAAACTGGCAGGCATTGTGCCAATCTTCATTCTGGTAAACGACGCCGCAAATGGTTTTCGGATAGGCCGGATTGCGGACGCGGTTAAGGATGACCTGAGCGACGGCCGCCTGCCCTTTCACCGATTCTCCGCGCGCCTCGAAATAGATGCCGGTCGCCAGGCATTGCTGTTCGTCGGACGAAAAGACCGAAGGCGGCAGGACGCTCGCGGCCCAGGCATGATCCTGCGGCCCGATCTGCGGTACGAAGCGGCCTTCATTGTCCTGGTCGTTGGCCAGGATCGAATCGAAGGGGGAAACGTTGGCATAGTCCGGCGACGGCGAAGCGTAGGCGGCGGCGAGAACATCCGCATCCTGGCTGGTCACCAGGCTCGCCAGATAGGACGGCACGCTATTGTCCGGCTTCGGCGGCTCCTTCTTATAGAAGGCCGTGGCGATCTGGATTTCCTTGCCGCCGATCCTGGGCTTCAGGAAAGCGGTTCTGTCCTTGCTGTCCAGTTCCGGACGGAGCAGCATGCTCTGGCGCTGCAGCACGGAGCCGGCGGAGAAATCCTTCGGTGGCTGCATCGGCGCGACGGCGACCACCCGGCCCTTCTTGTCCTCGCGATTGATACGCTCTTCGTCCGGCTTGGGGTCGCTCCCCTTCTGCTCCGACAGAAAGGCGACGCGGCGGCCATCCGGCAAAACGAGACCACCATCGCCAACAGCGGTCGCGGTCGATGCGTCCCCGAAGGCAAGCTCGGCCTGATGCGTCGAGCCGGCCGGTGAATTGGTGATCACCATGCGCCAGTTGCTGCCGCCTCTATCGAGACCCGACAGCAAACCGGCAAGATCGGCATAGGCCGCGGTCGACGGAAAGATCAGCCATGCGCAAAGCCCGAAGACGGCAGGAGACGTCCAGTTTTTCGGCAATAGGCCAAACTTGCGGAAAGCACGACGCGGACGAAGCAATACCGGACTCCAAACGGCACTCGGGACTAGGAGCCGGAATAATCTCCCATTAACCTTGATGGATGGTTAATTTAGGCTTTTGCATGGCCGCGGATACATTCTGAA
Source organism: Rhizobium sp. (assembly GCA_036383055.1). Taxonomy (GTDB): domain Bacteria; phylum Pseudomonadota; class Alphaproteobacteria; order Rhizobiales; family Rhizobiaceae; genus Rhizobium. Next base: position 22,467 of record DASVPC010000150.1, read on the forward strand.
AGAATGCAAGCAAAAGGCCCGGCGGAAATCCACCGGGCCTTCGACAAAACAGCGATTATGCCTGCGTCAGATAATGACGTGCGAACCCAGTTCCACCACGCGGTTGGCCGGCAGGCGGAAGTAATCGGAGGGGTCGGTCGCGGCGTTGGCGAGCGCGATATAGAGCCGGTCCTGCCAGTGCGGCATGCCGGACTTGGCGTCGGGCACGAGCTTGCGGCGGCCGAGATAGAAGGAGGTCGACATGATATCGAACTTCAGGCCCGTCTTGCGCAGGGTCGCGAGCGCCTGCGAGACGTTCTGCGATTCCATGAAGCCGAAGCGCAGCTCGACACGCGAGAAGCGTTCGGAAACCTTCTCGACCGTGTAACGATCTTCCTGGGCGACGCGCGGCTTGTTGATGGTGCGGATCGTCAGGATGACGTTCTTGTCGTGCAGCACGTGATTGTGCTTCAGATTGTGCAACAGAGCTGCCGGGGCCGATTCTGGATCACTGGTCAGGAAGATCGCGGTGCCCGGCACATGCGCCGGCGAGTGATCGCTCTTGCGCTCGATCGAGCTGACGAAGGACGACAGCGGGATATCGCTATGCCGCGTCTTCTCCATCAGGATCGCGCTGCCGCGGCGCCAGGTCCACATGATGACGGTGAAGGCGGTTGCGATCAGCACCGGAACATAGCCGCCGTCATGGATCTTCAGCAGGTTGGCACCCAGGAAGACGAATTCAAGCAAGAGCAGCGGCGTCAGCACGGCGGCTGCCATCGGCAGCGACCAGTTCCAGCGAACGCGGACGAATTCGAAAGCCATGATCGAGGTGACGACCATCGCGCCGGTCACGGAAATACCATAGGCCGTCGCCAGAGAATCCGACGTCTTGAAGCTCAACACCAGGAAGATGACGCCGAAGAACAGGACGGTAT
>DASVPC010000151.1:0-1953 GCA_036383055.1 Rhizobium sp.
CGCAAGGTCAGCGTGTTCAAGGCCAGCGGCAAGGGCAAGCTCTATAGCTATGTGATCAATCATCGTCCCGCCGCGCCGGGTTTCACGCCGCCTTATGCCATCGCCGTCGTCGAACTCAATGAAGGTCCGCGGATGATGAGCAACATTCTCGATTGCCCGCAGACGCCGGAAGCGCTCGTGCTCGACATGAAGCTCGAAGTCGCGTTCGAGAAGCTCTCCGACACAATCACCCTTCCCCAGTTCCGCCCGGCGAAGGGTTAAGACCATGCGCAGAACTCAGGTTGCCGTCGTCGGTGCGGCAGAAACCACCAAGCTCGGCGTTATTCCGGACATGTCGCAAATCCAGTTGCACGCGGACGCCGCGCTCAATGCGCTGGCGGATGCAGGACTGAAACTATCGGACATCGACGGTATCGCCACAGCAGTCGAGACACCACAGCAGCTCGCACACTATCTCGGAATCACACCAACATGGGTCGACGGCACGTCCGTGGGCGGCTGCTCGTTCATGCTGCACGTTCGCCATGCGGCGGCGGCGATTGAAGCGGGGCTGTGCAAGACCGTGCTCATCACCCACGCCGAAAGCGGCAAATCGATGATCGGCAAATTGCCGCGCTCGATTCCTGCCGACAGCCTGCAGGGCCAGTTCGAGGCGCCGTTCGGCGTCTATGGTCCCCCGAGCATGTTCCCGATCCCGGTGCTGCGCTACATGAAGACCTACGGCATCACCCACGAACAGATCGCGATGGTACCGGTGGTGCAGCGCGAATGGGCGGCGAAAAACCCGCGCGCCATGATGAAAGATCCAATCACGGTCGAGGACGTGCTCAACTCGCGGATGATCGCCTATCCGTTCCGGATTCTACAGTGCTGCCTCGTCACCGACGGCGGCGGCGCGCTGATCCTGACCAGCGCGGATCGCGCCAAGGACTTCCCTCAGAAGCCGGTCTACATCCTCGGCACCGGCGAGAGCGTCGAGACCCCGATGGTCAGCCAAATGGAAACTTTCAACTCGTCGCGCGCTTTCAAGGTGGCGGGACCGACCGCGTTCCGCGAAGCGGGCATTGCGCACAAGGACGTCGATCACCTGATGATCTACGACGCCTTCGCGCACCTGCCGCTGTTCGGGCTTGGCGATCTCGGCTTCATGCCTCATGAAGAAACCGGCAAATTCATTGCCGACCGCAACACCGCCATCAGCGGCAAGCTGCCGATGAACACCAACGGCGGCGGCCTCAGCTACATGCATTCGGGCATGTACGGCATGTATGCCTTACAAGAGAGCGTGCGGCAGATGCGCGGCATCGCCCCGGCGCAGGTGCCGGGGGCGAAGATCTCCGTGTGCCACGGCGTCGGCGGCATGTTCGCCGCAAGTGGTACCGTCATTTTCACCAACGAGAGATAAGCAACAGCGGCGCAACACTCTCAATCGTCATTGCCGGACTTGATCCGGCAATCCATCTTCCAAGAATGATGGATACGCGGGTCAAGCCCGCGTATGACGGTCCGAAAGCGAAGCGGCCATCAACATAATGAGGAAACAAAATGGCAAGCACCAAGTCCCTCGACGGCAAGGTCATCATCGTGACGGGCGCGGGCCGCGGCATCGGCCGTGAAATCGCGCTGCTCGCTGCCACTGAGGGCGCCAAGGTCGTGGTCAACGATCCCGGCGTCGCCGCCGACGGATCTGGCACCAATGCTTCGCCTGCCGAAGAGGTCGTCGAGGAAATCAAGAAGCGCGGCGGCACAGCCGTCGCCAACTTCGAAACGGTGGCGGAAGCGATTCCTGCCAGCAAGATCATCAAGCAGGCAATCGACACGTATGGCAAGCTGGACGGCGTCGTGAACAACGCAGGCATCCTGCGCGACGCGATCTTCCATCGTATGAGCGTCGAGGCATTCGAGTCGGTCATCAAGGTTCACCTGATGGGCTCGTTCTACACCTCGCATGCC